>NZ_CP104302.1:2147880-2454720 GCF_025215495.1 Mycolicibacterium brumae
GATGGCGTCGAGATGACCGACGTCGACTGGTATTCCGGGTTCAAAAGTGTGGTGGTCTATCTCAACGGCCAGGCCATCCCGGAGCCGAACAGCCGCGGCGAGCGGGTGGTGGACGATTCGTTCCTGCTCTGTTTCAACGCCCACAGCGCCGACATCGACGTGCTCGCCCCCAACGAGCACTACGCCGAGGAGTGGATCACGGTGCTGGACACCGCGATTCCCAATGGTTTTTCGGACCAGCCGGTGCGCGCCGGCGACAAATTCCGGCTGGTCGGCAGGTCCGTGCAAATCCTGAGGAAGGTCAACTGAGCCCATGGGTGTCCCGGTGCTGTCCACCTACCGATTGCAGTTGCGCGGCCCGGCGTCCGGGGCGATCTTCGGATTCGCCGAAGCCGAAGGGCTGCTGGATTACCTGGACGGCCTGGGGGTCTCGCACCTGTACCTGTCGCCGATCCTGAGCGCGGTGCACGGCTCCGAGCACGGCTACGACGTGGTGGATCCGACCACGGTGGCCACTTCCCTCGGTGGTCGCGAGGGCCTGGTCCGGCTGTCGGCCGCCGCGCGTCAGCGCGGGATGGGGCTGATCGTCGACATCGTGCCCAACCATGTGGGAGTTGCCGCACCGCAACAGAACCCGTGGTGGTGGGATGTGCTCCGACACGGCGAGCAGTCGCAGTACGCGTCGTTCTTCGACATCGACTGGGAGCTGGACCCCGACCGCCGGATCGTGTTGCCGCTGCTGGGTTCCGAGGACGATCTGGCGGGTCTGCGGGTCGACGGCGACACGCTGCGGCTCTGGGACCTGATGCTGCCGATCGCCCCGGGCACCGGCAACGGGGACCCGCGCGCCGTGCACGACCGGCAGCACTACCGGCTGGTGGACTGGCGCACCGGTGGCTGCGGCTACCGCCGGTTCTTCTCGATCACCTCGCTGGCGGCGCTGCGCCAGCGCACCGAGGAGGTGTTCGCCGCCAGCCACGCCGAGATCAAAAGCTGGTTCGACGAGGATCTCATCGACGGTCTGCGCGTGGACCACCCCGACGGGTTGAGCGACCCGGCCGGCTACCTCGACCAGTTGCGGGCGCTGATCGGGCCGGACGCCTACCTGGTGATCGAGAAGGTGCTCGCCGCCGGTGAGGCGCTGGAGCCGACGCTGCCGGTGCAGGGCGCCACCGGCTACGACGTGTTGCGTGAGATCGGCGGGCTGTTCACCGACCCGGCCGGCCGCGCCCGGCTGACGGAACTTGCCGCGGCGGCCGGATTCGACGACGACGATCCCGCCCCCACCCTGATCGATCTGAAAAGCCGGGCCGCCACCGAGATTCTGGCCCCCGAACTGGCGCGGTTGCGCCGCGGGGTGGCCGCCGCGGCGGGCCGCGACCACGACTTGCTGCCGGATGCGATCGTGGCGCTGGCGGCCCGGATCCCGGTGTATCGCTGCGACTATGCCGGGCTGTCGGAAGTGCTGGGCATCGCGATCGCCGAAACGGTTTCCGCGCACCCGGAATTGGCTTCCGCGCTGGAGTTGGTGATCGCCGGGCTGCTGCACCCCGATCCGGCGGCGCGCTTCCAGCAGCTGTGCGGCGCGGTGACCGCGAAGGCAGTCGAGGATTGCCTGTTCTACCGGGATCCGCGACTGGTGTCCCTGAACGAGGTCGGTGGCGAGCCGGACCGGTTCGCGGTCAGCACCGCGGAGTTCCACCGCGCATCGGAGGTCCGATCGCGGCTGTGGCCGGCGGCGATGTCGACGCTGACCACCCATGACACCAAGCGCGGCGAGGATGTTCGCGCCCGCATCGCGGTGTTGTCCCAGGCCCCGGACCTGTGGGCCGCCGAGGTCGCTTCATTCGAGCGGCTGGCCCCCTCCCCCGACCTGGCGACCGGGCTTTTCCTGTGGCAGAACATCTTCGGGGTCTGGCCGGTCGACGGCGTGGTGACCGACGAGCTGCGGCAGCGGCTGCACGGTTACGCGGAGAAGGCGATTCGGGAGGCCGGGATGCGAACCTCGTGGACCGACCCGGACGCCGAGTTCGAAGACGCGCTGCACAGCTGGCTGGACGCGGTGCTCGACGGCCCGGCCGCCGACGGGATGACGCTGCTGGTCAACCGGCTGGACCCGCACGCCCGCAGCGACGCGCTCGGGCAGAAACTGCTGTGCCTGACCGTGCCGGGGGTGCCCGACGTGTACCAGGGCACCGAGTTGTGGGACGACAGCCTGGTCGATCCGGATAATCGGCGACCGGTCGACTACCAGGCCCGCCGGACGGCGCTGGCCGAGGGCGCGCACCCGAAGCTGGCGCTGGTGACGGCGGCGCTGCAGTTGCGCCGTCGGTTGTCCGACACGTTCCTGACCGGCGATTATCGACCGCTGCTGGCCGAGGGCGCCCGCGCCGAGCATCTGGTCGCGTTCGCCCGCGGGCTCCTCCCCGGCGCGGAACCTGATGTCGTGGTCGCGGTGTCCCGCTGGACGCTGACGCTGGCCGAAACCGGTTGGGAGAACACCGTGCTGGCGTTGCCGCCGGGCCGCTGGCGGGACGTGATCGGCGGCGGGACGTGGTCCGGCCCGGTGCAGGCCGGCCGATTGTTCGCCGATTCCCCTGTGGCTCTTCTGGAGCGCGCCGATGTCTGAGCGGACGTTCACGGTGTGGGCGCCCATCCCGGAGTTGGTGCGGCTCGACGTCGACGGTGTGCCGCACCCGATGCGCCGCGACGACGACGGCTGGTGGACGGCGACGGTCCCGGCCGCGGACGACGCGCGGTACGGGTTCCTGCTGGACGACGACCCGGTTGTGCTGCCCGATCCGCGTTCGCCGCGTCAGCCCGACGGGGTGCATGAGCGGTCCGCGCTGTGGGATCCGCCGACTACGCCTGCTGCGGGCTGGGCGGGACGCTCGACCGAGGGCGCGGTGATCTACGAACTGCACGTCGGGGCGTTCACCGCGGCCGGCACCTTCGACGCCGCCATCGACAAGCTCGGCTATCTGGTTGAGCTCGGTGTCGATTTCGTCGAGCTGATGCCGGTCAACGCGTTCTCCGGGGAGTACGGCTGGGGTTACGACGGAGTGGCCTGGTACGCGGTCCACGAACCCTACGGCGGGCCCGACGGGCTGATCCGGTTCGTGGAGGCGGCGCACGCCCACGGCCTCGGGGTGCTGTTGGACGTGGTGTTCAACCATCTGGGGCCGTCGGGAAACTACCTGCCCCGGTTCGGGCCGTACCTGTCGAGTGTCGCCAACCCGTGGGGCGCCGGCGTCAATATCAGTGAGGCCGATTCCGACGAGGTTCGTCGGCACATCCTGGATTGCGCGTTGCGGTGGATGCGCGATTTCGGGGTCGACGGGCTGCGGTTGGACGCGGTGCACGCCATGGTGGACACCACCGCGGTGAACCTCTTGGAGGAGCTGTCCGCCGAAACAGCCGCGCTGTCAGACGAATTGGGCCGCCCGCTGTCGCTGATCGCCGAGACAGACCGCAATGACCCCCGTTATGTGACGCCACGCGATGAGGGCGGCTACGGGATGACCGCGCAGTGGGACGACGATATCCACCACGCGCTACACACCGCGGTGTCCGGTGAACGCCAGGGCTACTACGGCGATTTCGGCTCGATGGAAACCCTGGCCCACACGTTGAAGCACGGCTTCTTCCACGCCGGGACGTACTCGTCGTTCCGGGGGCGCCGACACGGCCGTCCGTTGGATATCACCAAGGTTCCCGGCCACCGTCTGCTGGCCTATACGTGCACGCACGACCAGGTGGGCAACCGGGCCGCCGGGGACCGGCCGTGCGCCTACCTGAGTGCCGGCCAATTGGCGGTCAGCGCGGCACTGGCGCTGCTCAGCCCGTTCACCGCGATGCTGTTCATGGGCGAGGAGTGGGCGGCATCGACGCCGTTCGCGTTCTTCAGCTCACACACCGAACCCGAGCTGGCCGAGGCGATCCGCGTCGGCCGTCGTGCCGAATTCGCCGAGCACGGTTGGGATGCCGCGACGGTCCCCGATCCGCAGGACCGCCGCACCTTCGACGCCTCCAAGCTCGATTGGTCGGAACGGTCGCGACCCCTGCACGCGGAGATGCTGCGGTTGTACCGCGATCTGATCGCCCTGCGCCGCGACGAACCGGACCTGTCGGACTACCGACTGGACCGTGTCCGCGTCGATTTCGACGAGGATGCCCGCTGGATCGTGCTGCGCCGCGGGTCACTGGCGATCGTCTGCAACCTTGGGTCCGACCCGGCGACGATTCCCGTCTCCGGCGAGCTCGTGTACGGCTGGGGCACACCGGAGTTCGCCGGCGACGAAGTTCGGCTGACCGGGGAGTCGTTCGCGGTGCTGCGCAGCAGCTAGTCACGGCGGGGCCTCGCGTGGCTCGGGCGGCTGGCCGGACGCTGTCCCGGAGGCGCTATCCGGATGCAGGGTTGCCGGGTGGGCGCCGGCCGGTGTCGTGCCGACCGGCGCCCACTGTTGGGGCGCTTGTGTCTCTGTGGAGTTGTCAAGGTTCGTTCGTGCTGGTGACGCGTATTCAGTTGTGCCGTGTATTCAGTTGTCCCTGTGTATTCAGTTGTCAGAGAGTCTGATCCGGCTCCCGGGTGTCCGGGTGGCGGCCGGTCGACGCCCTTCGGCGCGGTGCCGCGGTCAGGCCGCGGTCGGCAGGCTGGTCATGGTCCGTCGGGCGTGCGATCGCAGGTGCTCACGTGGCCGGTCCGGGTGCTTGGGGTCAGCCGGTGGGATGAACCAGGGGTGGCGGTCGGCGCCGAGGTACACCTGCCAGCCGCCGTGATGAATCATCGTGTGATGGTGTCGGCATTATGCCGAGTCGGCGGTTATGCCGATTTTGAGGGAGTCTGTGCTGGTCAGTGGGTTTTCGGTGGAGTTGTTGTCGGCATAATTTCAGAGGGATTCAAGGAATGCGAGCAGTTTGTCGGGTGGTCGGTATCGGCCTGGGCGTGTGGTGATGGGGGCGGTTCGGTCGAGTGCTCGTTGTTTGAGTTCGAGGTCGGCTTGTAGGTAAATCCTTGTGGTGGTGAGGCTTTCATGTCCGAGCCATAGTGCGATGACGGTGGTGTCGACTCCGGCGTGGAGCAGTCGCATGGCCGCTGTGTGCCGCAGCACGTGCGGGGTGATGTGTTTGTTGGCCAGGGAGGGGCACGATGCCGTCGCGGTGGCGGCGTGTACTGCGACGCGTTGGGCGAGGGCGTCCAGGCTCAGCGGGCCGCCACGGTTGGTCGCGAACAGCAGATCTGAGTCGGGGTCGGACGTTTCGGCTATCCAGGTTCTCAGGATCGCGACGGTGGTGTTGGTCAGCGGGGTGATGCGGTGTTTGCGTCCTTTTCCGCGGCAGGCGACGTGGGCTGCGGTGTCAAGGTGGATGTCGTTGCGAGTCAACGCGGTTAGCTCTGATGCGCGTAGCCCGGTCTGGATAGCCAGCGCAAGGATGGCGTGGTCGCGTCGCCCGGTGCGGGTGGCCCGGTCAGGGGCGTTGAGCAGTGCTCGGGCTTCGATGTCGGCGAGGTAGGTGATGACGGTGTGGTCGGCGCGCTTGGCAGGTATCGCCAGCACCCGGGTGATGTCTGCGGCATGCTCGGGATGGCGCTGCGCGGCGAATCCGAATAGGGAGTGGATCGCCGCGAGGCGGGCATTTCGGGTGCGCGCACTGTTGGCGCGGTCATGCTCGAGGTGGTCGAGGAACGCTGACACGGTGTCTGCGTTGACATCGTTGAATTGCAGACGGCAACACGGTGTCTGGGTCCGTTCGCTGATGAAGGTCAGCAGCATGCGCAGGGTGTCGCGGTAGGCGGCGATGGTGTGCGGGCTGGCCTGGCGCTGGGTGATGAGCCGTTGAGTGAAGAACGCTTGAACGGTCGCGGCGATGGCGGTCATCGCTGATGGTCCTCCTGGTCGGGTTCCAGACGTTGGGCGGCTTCGATGAGCAGTTCCGGGGCTGCAGACAGATACCAGTAGGTGTCCGATGGCGAGACGTGCCCGAGATAGGTCGACAACAGGGGCATGCGACTGGCGACGTCGTCGCCGTCGCGATACCAGTCCAAAACGGTGGCGATGGCGAAGGTGTGCCGTAGGTCGTGCGGGCGGGGCCGGCACCGCGGCCCGCGCGCCCGCAGCCCGACTCGCTCGGTGAGCTGGTGGAACACCTCGTGGGCGTTTTTATAGATCAGCCGGGTGCCGGCGTTGGAAACGAACCAGGCATCAGTGCGTGGCGACGGGCACAGCGCGTCACGGGTCTCGGCGTAGCAGGTCAACGCGTTGGTGACGCTGGAATGCAGCGGCAATTGCCGGGACTTGCCGAACTTGGCATTGCGCACCGTGATCAGCGCGCCGGGAAGATCGACGTCACCACGGTCCAACGCGATGGCTTCGCCGATGCGCAACCCGGTGGCGGCCAACAGTCCGATCAAGGTGGCGTAGGTCATCCCCCGCAACCGTGATCGCAGATTCCGGGCCTCCGCCATCAACGCGGCGATCTCGGCGTCGGTGTAGAGGTAGGGAACCGCCCGATGAGATCGCCCGGGCAGCAGGTCAGCAGGCGGGATCTCGGTGGCTGGGTCGATTGCGGCCAGATAGCGCGCGAATCCGCGCACCGCTGACAGCCGAGCGCCGTGCCAGACAGGGTCTGCGCCCACCGGCTCAGTGGCCCACCTCAGCGCCAACTCGACGGTCACGCGCTGCGCGCCGACCCGCCCAGCCTCGGCGACGAAGTCAGCCAGCAACCCGCCGGCGCGTTCAAGCTTGAATCCCAGCGCACGCCGCATGGTGAGGTAGTCGGCCAACGCGTCGGCCAGGGCGGTCATGACGGGCTCCCAGACGGCCAGGGCCGAGTCACCGAGACGAGCCGGCCGTGGTCGACCTTGGCGTAGATGGCGGTGCTGTTCAGTTCCCGGTGCCGCAACAGTTGTCCGACTTCCTCCAGGGAAGCGCCCGCCTGTAACACGCTGGTGGCGGTGGTGTGTCGCAGCCGATGCGCCCCGATGCGCTCAATGCCGGCCCGAACACACGCACGGCCCACCACGGCGCAAACCGAACCGCTCGCCAGCGGCTGATGCGGGGCAAGAGCCGTCAGAAAGACCTGCCGATACGAAGATGTCGGCCTGCCCGCACGCAGATAACCAACCAGCGCCTGTCCCACGTCAACCGGCAGCGGAAGCTTGTCATGTTGATTGCCTTTGCCACGGATGACGAGTTCGCCAGCGCGCCAATCGATATCATCGAGTTCCATGGCGGCGACTTCACCGGCGCGCAACCCCAGCCGCGTCAACACCGTCAGGATCGCGAAGTCCCGCCGACCCACAAGCCGATTCTGCTCGCAAGACTCCAGCAGCACCCGCACCTGATCAGGTCGCACAGAACGCGGCAGCCACGCCAATCGCCAACCCGCCACCGCCGGGACAGCCGAGACCAGATCAGTCTCCACCCGCCCGGTCAACAACAGGAACCGCAGCAAAGACCGCAACGCCGTAACCATCAACTTCGCCGCGCCCGTCGATCGAACTGAAGCCTCGGCGACGACGAACCGTGTGACCGTGCCGGCGGTCAACTCGCGCAGCTCACCGGACCCCGAACGCGTCAAGAACAGCCGCGCCTCTTGCGCGTAGTAACGCACCGTGGCCGCCACCAAGCCGCGCTCACAGAACAGATAGGCCCGGTACTCGGTCAAGAGTTCCTCCACCGGGCCTGACGGCACCCGCGGCACCGGTGCCGGCGCCGCGCCCACTGCGCGTAAATGCCCCAGCAGTGGCGCCAACCCGCGCGCGGACAACCAACCCACATACCCCCGCGCCGACCGAACCGATAGAAATGCTTGCACCAGTTCGTCATTCAGCTCACTCGGCGCCACACCCTCAAACGCCATCCAGCGACTCAGATGCGCCATCAAGCGCAACTGATTCGCCGCCGACAACGGCGCATAACCCACCGACTCCAGCGCTACGGAGAACCCCGCGGCAAACTCCTGCAACGGGCCATCCACCCGCACACGCGACACCACAACCATGACCAAAGTCCTTCCAATCCGACGGAAGAACCAAGCATCACCGGCCAAAATTATGCCGACAACAACTCCACCGAAAACCCACTGACCAGCACAGACTCCCTCAAAATCGGCATAACCGCCGACTCGGCATAATGCCGATTATTCCGATATCGGAATAACCGGCACAGCATCACCCCGTTGTCGACGCTGGTCACCCCATCGGCCTCCCACGCTTGGATGTGGTGAGCGTCACACCACGACGCCGGCCGGCCGCACCCCGGAAACGCGCACCCGCCATCCCGGGCGATCAGCGCCTTGCGGATCCGCGGTGAGAACAAGCGTTGCATCCGGCCCACATCCAACGGCGCCCCGGCACCGTCGACCAGGATGGTGTCGACGGTCGCGTCACACGAGATCAGGGTCGCGGTCTTCTTCGTGACCGGGCCGGTGAACCCCAACTGATCCACCGACTGTTCGACGGCTGACCCCCAGCTTGGTGTGGTGGCGGGGCGGATGAGGCTCACGTGGGGCAGGACTCCGCCGGAGGTGGGGCGCTCATACCCGGATAGGTAGGCCCGGATGACCTGGGCGAACCCGTCAGCACGGCGTTTGCCCACCGGGCGGGGATCTACCGACCCGTCCGGGCCCGGGACCGGCCGGCATAAGGCGTCCAGGGCGGCGTGCAACTCCTCCCCCGCCACCACATCCAAATCGAAGGATCCGACGATGCAGCCATCGGCGCCCTGGGTCAGGGTCATCTCATTGAGCGCCTCATCCTCAGCCACCGGCACCGGCGACGCCGGATTGTCGGGGGTGCGGGCGATCGCGATCGCCCGGGCTTTCTTGGCAACCTCACCCGGCGTCGTTTGCACCATTAACGTCGCGACGACGTCGGCGCGCTGCTGCTCGTCGAGGTCGACCCGAGCCCCGATATGAGCCACACCCACACCGATGGCGTCCGCCAACTCGGCGCCCATCCCGGCGAGACGCTGCGCCTGGGTCACCGCCGGCAACTCATGGGCCGCGCGCCCCACCCGGGCCAGCCGGTACGCCGTCCCGGGCACCACACCGAGGCCGGTCAATAACTGCGCCCCGGAGCGCAGATGCCGGCGGGTGGGGACACCGGCGCGTTCAGCGGCGGCGGTCGCCGAGGCCAACACATGATCAGCCAGATTCCGCAGACCCACCGCCGCAACCAGCACCGCATCCAACCTCGGCTCGTCGAACACCCGCGTCGGGTTGTACAGCAGATCGAACAACCGCCGCGACCCGTCATCACCATCGGGTGGGCCCGGGACCGACGAACCCGGCGGGGACGAACCAGGTGGCGATGACGTCGGCGGTGCGACGAGCGCTGGCGGCGAGACGGTCACCGCCGGAGGGCTGGTCGTCGGTGGCGGGGCGAGCTGATCAATCAGCGTCCCCACGAACCCGTCGATCTCACAAATGAAGGCGTCGAGGCCGACGGCCTCAGAAACTGTGGATTCCATCGCACGTACCAGGCTTCCCAACAGTGGCGCCCGAGGGCGCGAATCGCTGACTGTGTGGTTCCGGTTCGAAACCCCGACCTACGGGGGGCTCTGATTCTGGTACGGCTATTGACGGTGATTACGCTGATTCTGACTACGCTATTCGAACCTACGTACTATGATACACCTCACATCAGACCTCCGCAAGGCCTCAAAAAGAGGTAATTCGAACTCCTTTGCGATCCCAGAAGGTGCCCAACCGCGCCAGGCAGTGAGGTCGAGCGGCCCGGGAACGCGGCTCACGTCAGGTAGCGGTAAGCGGGTGACCCCGGCTCCAACTGCTCGATGTGGCACTCGGACTTCTCCATCCGGGCCAGCAGCCCGTCCAGGTCCCCGGCGTTGCTGAGCTCCACACCCACCAGCGCCGCGCCGGTCTCCCGGTTATTGCGCTTGAGGTACTCGAACAGGGTGATGTCGTCGTCGGGGCCGAGCACCTCGTCGAGGAAGCGGCGCAGCGCGCCGGGCTCCTGCGGGAAATCCACCAGGAAGTAGTGCTTGAGGCCCAGGTGCACCAGTGAACGCTCCAGCACCTCGCCGTATCGGGAGACGTCGTTGTTGCCACCGGAGATCAGGCAGACGATCGTCGACCCCGGTTCGATGGCGATATCGGCTTCCATCAACCCGGCCACCGACAACGCGCCCGCCGGCTCGGCGATGATGCCCTCATTCTGGTAGAGGTCGAGCATGGCGGTGCAGACCGCGCCTTCGTCGACCGTCATCAGCGAGACCATGTCGCCGGCCCCGGACAGCACCCGGAACGGCAGGTCGCCGGCGCGCGCCACCGCGGCGCCGTCGACGAACTGGTCGACGTGTTCCAGGGTCACCGGCTGCCCCTCGGCCAGCGCGGCGACCATCGCGGCCGCCCCCGCCGGTTCGATGCCCAGCACCGAGGTGTTGCGGGTGCGTTCGGCCAGGTAGGCGGTCATGCCACTGATGCAGCCGCCGCCACCGACCGGGATGACCACCAGATCGGGTTCGCGACCGAGCTGCTCGAGGATCTCGACGGCGACAGTGCCCTGTCCCGCCATCGTGCGTAGATCGTTGTACGGCGGAACCAGCGTCGCTCCGGTGCGGGCGACGTCTTCGGCAGCCGCGGCGGCGGCGATGTCGAAGGTCGCGCCACCAACGATCAGCTCGATGAACTCACCACCGTGATAGCGGATCCGGTCCCGCTTCTGCTTCGGGGTCTTCGCCGGCACGTAGACCCGGCCGCGCACGCCCATCGAGCGGCAGGCCAGCGCGAATCCCTGAGCGTGGTTGCCGGCGGACGCGCAGACCACGCCGGCAGCGATCTCCGCCGGGGTGAGCTGCTTGATCAGGTTGTAGGCGCCGCGGATCTTGTAGGACCGAACCACCTGCTGATCCTCGCGCTTGAGGTAGACCTGGGCGCCGGTCAGCTGGGAGAGCCGCTCACTGACCTGCAGCGGGGTGCGCGTCACCAAGCCGGCAATGCGAGCCGCCGCCGCATCGATATCGGTGGCGGTGATCTCGGAGTGCGGCGGTTGGCTCAGCTCGGCGGACACCGGTATATGGTGCCACGCCCCACCCGACCGTCTGACTACCGCCGCTCCCAGCCGTCGAAGCGAACTAGGTACTTCTACCCCATCGGCGGGCCCCTACCGTCGATCCGTGATCGATTACCCGAAGTTTCCCCAGGTCCGCGTCGTCAAACCCACCGAGCGAAGCGTCGTCCGATCAATGCTCGCCGCAGCGGTGCTGGTCTGGCTGACCGTCAGTGTCTGGGCCCTCATCGCGCACGCGGCCGACTACGCCCCGGTCGGACTCAAACAGTGGGCGGGCCTGGTGCTCAGCGCGCTGTTCATCGGCGGTCCGCTCTACACCTTCATCTACGCCGTGTACACCGTCCCGGTGGCCATCGCTCTCGGATTGCTCGGCAGCCGCCTGCAGTTCGGAACCTCGACCGGCGCGCCGAGGACGAAGTGACTGCCGCCGCCCCGCTGATCACGGCGATCAGGCCGGCTCCACGTCCGCGTCCGGCGGGGCTGGGCACGCACGTGTGTTTTCGCCGCCCGGTGCGTCACACTGTCTGACGATGACCGACACCGCCGACTCCGCAGCTGCCCCGGCAATCCGGCCCGAATCCCGGCTGGTGGCGCTGCTGGCGATCGGCGCGGTGATCTCCCTGCAGATCGCGATCCCGGAGCGCTACACGGCGGTGCCCCGGATTCCGATGATCGCTCTGGAATCGCTGCTGATCGTGGTGATCCTGGTGAGCAATCCGCTCACCGCACATCGCTGGACAGTGCTGGGCACCTGGTCGATGCGGCTGCTGATCGGCGCGATCACCCTCGACAACACCCTGGCCGCGATAGTGCTGGACTGGCACATCATCAACGGGGAGATGGCCGACGCCGCCCCGGTGCTATTGGGCAGCGGCGCGGCGGTCTATCTGACCAACGTCATCGCATTCGGGCTCTGGTACTGGGCCCTGGACCGCGGCGGGCCCGCCCAACGCGCCGCTGGGACGACGCGGTACCCGGCGTTCCAATTCCCGCAGATGACGTCCCCGCCGGGACAGGTCCGGCCCGGCTGGCGGCCGATGTGCTTCGACTACCTGTACGTCGGGTTCACCAACTCGATCGCGTTCTCCCCCACCGACACCATGCCACTGGCTCGGTGGGCCAAGGCCATGATGATCGTGCAATCCCTGGTTGCGACGACGACGATCGCGCTGGTCTTCGCCCGCGCGGTCAGCGTGCTGAATTAGGGTCGGCTGGTGCGGGTTTCGGCGGCGGTGGTCCCTCACGTCGGCGCGCCGTTCTCCGTGACCGAGGTGGATCTCGACGAACCCCGCGCCGACGAAGTCCTGGTGCAGATCGCCGGAGTAGGCCTGTGCCACACCGACATCGCGGTGCGCGACGGGCACCTGCCGTTCCCGCTGCCCGGCGTCTTGGGGCACGAAGGCGCGGGCGTTGTGGTCGACGTGGGCGCCGAGGTGACCGACCTGGCCGTCGGCGACAAGGTGGTGCTGAGCATCGACAGCTGCGGAGACTGCCTCAACTGCGCGCAGTCCGCGCCGGCATATTGCCTGCAGTCCACCCGGCGAAACTTCTCCGGCGCCCGGCCCGACGGGTCGGCAGCGCTGCATTCCCAGGAAGCCGCGCTGGGATCGGCGTTCTTCGGGCAGTCATCGTTCGCCTCCCACGCGCTCGCCCGCCGACGCAACGCGGTGAAGCTGCCCGACGACGCGCAGATCGAACTGATGGGACCGCTGGGCTGCGGCATCCAGACCGGCGCCGGCGCGGTGATGAACGCATTGGATGTGCGGCCGGGTTTGTCGGTGCTGATCGCCGGGGGCGGGTCGGTCGGGCTGGCCGCGTTGCTGGCCGGCGTGGTCCGGGAGGCCGGGCAGCTCATCGTCGTCGAACCGAACCCGGCCCGACGGGCGTTGGCGCTCGAACTCGGGGCGACCCACGTGATCGACCCGGCCGCCGCAGATCTGGGCAAACTGGTCCGCGCGATCGCCCCGGCGGGCGTGACTCACGCGCTGGACACCACCGCGATCCCCACGGTGATCGAGTCACTGACCCGCACGCTGGGAGTGCGCGGTGTGCTCGGCCTGGTCGGGGTGCCGGCCGATCCAGGCGCCGCGTTCAGCACCCGGATGGCCGGATTCACCATGGCGGGCAGGATGATTCGCGGAATCGTCGAGGGAGACGCCGACCCGCAGAGCTTCATCCCCCACCTGTACGACCTGCACCGGCAGGGCAGGTTTCCGTTCGACCGGCTGATCAGCACCCGCCCCCTGGCACAGATCAACGAGGCGATCGCCGATCAGCTCAGCGGCGCGGCCGTGAAGGTTGTGCTCACACCCGGCTGAGCACAAACACCGGGATCTGCCGGTCGGTCTTGGCCTGGTAGTCGGCGTAGTCCGGATACGCCTCGACCGCGCGCTCCCACCAGATCGCCTTCTCGTCGCCGAAGACCTCGCGGGCCTGGTAGTCGGCAGTGTCGGTCCCGTCCTGCAGTTCAACCAGCGGATTGGCCTTCACGTTGTAGTACCAGACCGGGTTCTTCGGGGCCCCGCCGAGCGAGGCGACAATGGCGTACTCGCCGTCGTGCTCGACGCGCATCAGCGGAGTCTTGCGCAGCTTGCCGGTCTTGGCGCCGACGGTGGTCAGCAGGATGACCTTCATCCCGCGCAGTTCCATACCCTCCGTTCCGCCCGAGGCCATGATGACCTCGGCGTTCTTGCGGGCCCAATCCAACGTTCCGGGTTCGTATTCACCAGTCAGAGGCATGGTTTCGAGCGTACGCCGCCCCACGCGCCGCTAACCCGGGCTGGGCTGACGTTGGGGGGATAATTTTCGCCCCTTCTCAACGCGCGGTGACGCTGGCAACGTGAGGGGCGAGGCCGACGATTCCGGCAGTCGCGGCCTGCGCGCCGGTGATCGCGTCTCGCCGATCACATCACAGATAGGGGAAGTCACATGAAGTCGGTTCAGTTCACCAACCGGACCTGGCAGGTGGCCGCGGACCTGCGGGTCCCGGAGGGTTTCGACGAATCCAGAAACTACCCGGCGGTTGTCTGTGGACACCCGGTGAGCAGCTGCAAGGAGCAGACCTCGGGCATCTACGCCGAGAAGCTCGCGGCCCAGGGCTTTGTGACGCTGGCGTTCGACGCGTCCTACCAGGGTGAGAGCGGCGGCGAGCCGCGCTTCCTGGAGGACCCCGCCAGCCGCACCGAGGACTTCCGCTGCGCGGTGGACTACCTGAGCACCCTGGACTACGTCGACGCCGACAGGATCGGCATCCTCGGGATCTGCGCCGGCGGCGGCTACTCGGGGATCTGAGCCCGGATTCCGCGCTGGCCACGCTGGAGGCGATTGCGGAAAGAGCGCACCGCGGTGGCCCGCGGCGCAGAGCCGACCATCACCCAATACATTCCGAACTCGGTCGAAGAGCGTGAGGCCGCCGGCATCACCGACATCGACATCGTCGAGGCCGTGACGTACTACCGCACCCCACGCGGAGAGAACCCCAACTCCCCCAACAAGGTTCGTCTCGACCAGGGCAGCGTCTACACCTTCGACGCGTTCCACCTGGCCGAGCACCTGCTGACCCAACCCCTGCAGATCATCGTCGGCGGCGTACCGGGTGGGTTCGGCTCCTACCGCGACGGCTTCGATCTGTTCACTCGGGCCCGCTCTCAGAAGAGGAACCTGCACGTCGTCGACGGCGCGAGCCACTACGACCTGTACGACAAGCCGGAGTATGTGGACCAGGCGGTCGAGGTGCTCGCGCCGTTCTACCGGGACAACCTCACGTGATAGCCCGCACAGTGTGGCCGATGATCGCTGTCGCCATCGCGGTTTCAGGGTGCGGGTCCACGCCGACGATCGCCGCCGATCCCGCCCCGCGACAGTTCCCCGACCTCGACGGGTTCCAGAGAGTGAATGCCGGACCCTACGGGGACATCGGTGGTCATCCGAGCGCGTCAGGCTGGCGGTTCTCGACGCCCAGTGGAGTGCGGTGCGTGGTCACCATGATCCCGACCGACGGCGGGATCAGCTGTCAGGGCACGCAGGCCGACGGTCGGTTGTTCCGCGCACACGCTTCCACGAGTCAGGCCGCAGAGTTCAGCGCCACCGACGAGTCCTAGAGTGACAGGCAGTATTTGTTGCTCCCGGCGGGAATGCGATTCGAAAACGGCTACCTCGGCACACAATGCGCGGCGATCGACGAAAGCACCCTCGCCTGCCGCATCGTCCCGACGGACAGCCTCCGCGACCAGCCCGACAAATACTCCGAACACGGATTCGTCATCGCCCCGGACGGGAACTGGGGTTTCTAGCGCACTACCCGGACCACGGCATTCAAGATTGCGCGGGGAGCCACGTTTCCGGGTTGACAGTCAGCCAGCCGGCGAACCAGAACACCACAACCAGGAACACCGCCACCGGATACAAACGCGCCCAATGCTTTCGGAGCAACACCAGAACGCCGACGGTCATCACCCCGGCCTGCAGATACACCGCGGATTGCAGCGCCGAGGCGTTGGCGCCGAACACCCGAAGCGCCGGCCAGTACAACCAGGTCCCGAAGAACGCGACGTAGCCCGCCGCCCACACCGCCAGCACGCAGAGCGCCAGCACCAATAGAACCCTGCCGAGCATCCGCCACCGCGGCTCCCGCTGCGCGACCCGGCCCAGCAGCCAGGCCAACAGTGCCAGCAGGAGCGAGAGCGGGCCGATCCACTCCCAACTCAGGAAACTCAACCGCCCAGGCACCCCGGTCCGAGCAGCGCCTTGAGGTCTCCCATCAGCGCCGAGGACGGCGTCACCCGCAGCGACTGATCCAGTTCCAGGGTGGTGATCCGCTCACCGCTGATCAGCCGCAGGTGGATCTGGGTGGTGCCGGGATGCCGCGCCAGCACCTGCTTGAGCGCCGACACCTTGTCCATGGTGCACTGCCGGGTGGGCAGGCTCAGCGCGAGCGGGCGGCCGGCCTGCGCGCTGGTGAAGTCCGGGACGATCAGTTCGTGGGCGATCAGCGACAGCCGGTCGTCGCGCTTGTTGACCTTGGCCTTGACCAGGACCACCGCGTCGTCGGCGATGTCCGCGCCGAACATCGAATAGGTCTGCGGGAAGAACAACACCTCAATGCCACCGGTGAGGTCTTCCAATTGCGCTGAGGCCCAGGGCAATCCGTTCTTGTTCACCCGACGGTTCACCGATGCCAGGATGCCGCCGACCTGAACCTGGGCGCCGTCGGCGACGTCGCCCTCCAGGATCGCCGGGATCTGGGTGTCGACGTTGTTGGCCAGCAGGTGCGCGATGCCGTCCAGCGGGTGGCCGGACACGTACAAGCCCAGCATCTCTCGCTCCAAGGCGAGTCGGTGCTTGTCTTCCCACTCCTCGTCGGGGACCTTGATGGTGAAGACAGAATCGGTGCCGCCGTCTTCGTCGCCGCCGCCGAACAGGTCGAACTGGCCGATCGCCTCGGCCTTCTTGGTGCCCAACACCGAGTCGACGGCGTCGGTGTGCACCAGGAACAGGCCCTTGCGGGCGTGTTTGAGGGAGTCGAACGCGCCGGCTTTGATCAGCGATTCGGTGACCTTCTTATTGCAGGCCGCGATGTCGATCTTGTTGAGATAGTCGGAGAAATCGGTGAAGCGGCCCTTGGTCTCTCGCGTTTCGATCAGCGAGCCGACCACGTTGGCGCCGACGTTGCGGATGGCGCCCATGCCGAACCGGATGTCTTCGCCCACCGAGGCGAAGTTCAGTTCGGACTCGTTGACGTCGGGCGGCAGCACGGTGATGCCGAGGTGGCGGCAGTCGGCCAGGTACACCGCGGCCTTGTCCTTGTCGTCGCCGACCGAGGTCAAAAGCCCGGCCATGTACTCGGCCGGGTAGTTGGCCTTCAGGTACGCCGTCCAGTAGGACACCAGGCCGTAGCCGGCGGCGTGCGACTTGTTGAACGCGTACCCGGCGAACGGGAGGATGGTGTCCCACAGCGCCTTGACCGCCGCCTGGGAGAATCCGTTGGCGGTCATGCCCTCCTGGAAGCCCTTGTACTCGGCTTCGAGCACCTCGAGTTTCTTCTTGCCCATGGCTTTTCGGAGCGCGTCGGCCTTGCCCATGCTGTAGGAGGCGACCTTCTGGGCGATGAACATGATCTGCTCTTGGTAGACGATCAGACCGTAGGTCTCCGAGAGGATCTCCCGCAGCGGCTCTTCGAGTTCCGGGTGGATCGGTTTGATCGGCTGCCGGGCGTTCTTGCGGTCGGCGTAGTCGTTGTGGGCGTTCATGCCCATCGGGCCGGGCCGGTACAGCGCCAGCACCGCGACGATGTCGTTGAACTCGGTGGGCTGCATCCGGCGCAGCAGGTCCCGCATCGGCCCGCCGTCGAGCTGGAAAACGCCGAGAGTGTCGCCGCGGGACAGCAATTCGTAGGTCGCCGGGTCGTCGAACGGCAGCGTCTCCAGGTCCAGGTCGATGCCCCGGTTGGCTTTGATGTTCTCCAGGCAGTCCCCGATGATGGTCAGGTTCCGCAGGCCCAGGAAGTCCATCTTCAGCAGGCCGATGGCCTCGCACGACGGGTAGTCCCAGCCGGTGATGACCGCGCCGTCCTGCGGGCGGCGCCACAGCGGAATCGCGTCGATCAGCGGCTCGGAGCTCATGATCACCGCGCAGGCGTGCACGCCGGCGTTGCGGACCAGGCCCTCCAGGCCCTTGGCGGTCTCGTAGATGGTCCGCACATCCGGGTCGGTGTCGATCAGGGTGCGGACCTCGGCGGCTTCCTTATACCGCTCATGGGAGGGGTCGGTGATGCCGGACACCGGGATGTCCTTGGCCATGATCGGCGGCGGCAGCGCCTTGGTGATCCGGTCGGCGATGGCGAAACCGGGCTGGCCGTAATGCACCCGCGCGGAGTCCTTGATCGCGGCCTTGGTCTTGATGGTGCCGAAGGTGATGACCTGCGCGACCCGGTCGCTGCCCCACTTGTCGGCGGCGTAGCGCACCATCTCGCCGCGCCGACGGTCGTCGAAGTCGATGTCGATATCCGGCGCGGACGGGCGCTCCGGGTTCAGGAACCGCTCGAACAGCAGGCCGTGCGGAATCGGGTCGATATTGGTGATGGCCAGCGCGTAGGCGACCAGCGAACCGGCCGCCGACCCGCGGCCCGGTCCGACCCAGATGCCGATCGAGCGGGCGTAGCTGATCAGGTCGGCCACGATGAGGAAGTAGGACGGGAAGCCCTTGCCGCAGATGACGTCGATCTCGTACTCGGCGCGGTCGATGTAGTTCTGCGGAACCCCGTCCGGGAACCGGCGCCGCAAACCTTCGAGCACCTCGTGTCGCAGCCAGGAGCCCTGGTCGTGGCCTTCGGGCACCGGGAACACCGGCATCCGGTCGACGGGGGCCCACACGTCGGTGTACGGCTGAACCCGCTCGGCGATCAGCAGGGTGGAGTCACACGCGCCGGGCACCTCGTCGTCCCAGATGGCCCGCATCTCGGCGGCGGACTTGAGGTAGTAGCCGTCGCCGTCGAACTTGAACCGGGTGGGGTCCGACAGCGTCTTGCCGGTCTGGATGCACAGCAGCGCCTCGTGGTTCTGCGAGGCGTCGCGGGTTACGTAGTGGCAGTCGTTGGTGGCCAGCGGCGGGATGCCGAGCTTGCGGCCGACCTCCAGCAGTCCCTCGCGGACCCGTCGCTCGATGGACAGGCCGTGGTCCATCAGCTCCAGGAAGAAGTTGTCCGGGCCGAAAATCTCCCGCCACTTGGCGGCGGCCTCCAGCGCCTGCTGCTCGTGGCCGAGCCGCAGCCGGGTCTGCACCTCCCCGGACGGGCAGCCGGTGGTGGCGATGATGCCCTCGGCGTGCTCGGCGATGATCTCGGCGTCCATCCGGGGCCATTTGCCGAGCTGGCCCTCGAAAGACGCCAGCGAGCTCAGCTTGAACAGGTTGCGCAGGCCGGTGGCGTTCTCGGCGACCATCGTCATGTGCAGGTAGGCGCCGCTGGCGGAGACGTCGTCGGACTTCTGGCTGGGGTCGCCCCAGGTGACGCGCTTGGTGTTGAACCGCGACTCCGGGGCGATGTACGCCTCGATGCCGATGATCGGTTTGATGTCGGCCTTGACCGCGGCGTTGTAGAACTCGCTGGCGCCGAACATGTTGCCGTGGTCGGTCATGCCGATCGCGGGCATCTCCAGCCGCTTGGCCTCGGCGAGCATCGGGCTGACCTTGGCGGCCCCGTCGAGCATCGAATACTCGGTGTGGTTATGCAGATGCACGAAGGAGCCGGTGGTACCCATAGGCAGCCCAGTCTAGGACTGTTCACCGACAGGTCATGTTCACCCCGCGGGCCCTGACGGGTGTGTTGGGCGTGTCGCCCGCGATGACCCGCCGCGTGTCGCCCGGGCGGGCGCTATCGAGCCCGGGCTCGGCGCACCGCGTCGGTGCTGAACACGGCCAGCGCGACCCAGATCAACGCGAATCCGACCCAGCGGGCCGGTGGCATAGGTTCTCCCCCGACGACGATTCCCCAGGTCATCGCCATCGCCGGGGTGATGTACATCAGCAGTCCCAGGCTCACCAGTGGTAACCGTTGCGCGGCGGCGGCGAACAGCAGCAACGGGACGGCGGTGACCGGTCCGCTGAGAATCGTCAGCGCGGTGTGCCCGGCGCCCAGGCTCAGGAACGTCGAGGCCCCGGTGGCCGTCAGCACCACGATGTAGGCCAGCGCGATCGGCGTCATCAGGGCGGCCTCCACCCCGACGCTGATGGTCGGATCGACGGGGACGATCTTCTTCACCACGCCGTAGAGCGCGAAGCTGCCGGCCACCCCGAGCGCGATCCAGGGCGGAGATCCGGCCTCGATGGCGATGGTCAGCACCGCGACGACGGCGATTGCCAGCGCGGCCCACTGCGCCCGGTTGAGCCGCTCCCGAAACAGCAGCACCCCGAGCGCGACGGAGAACAGCGGGTTGATGAAGTAGCCGAGCGCGGCGTCGGTGACGTGGCCGTTGTTGACGGCGTAGATGTAGGTGCCCCAGTTGATCGAGATCAGCGTCGCCGAGGCGGTCAGCAGGCCCCAGGTGCGCGGGGACATCGCACGCAGCGCCCCCAGTCGGCGCATCAGCGCGACGACGATCAGCATGAACAGCGCGGTCCACACGATCCGGTGGGCCAGCACCTCGATGGCGCCCGAGGGCAGCAACAGCGGGAAGAAGGCCGGGAACAGGCCCCAGATGCCGTAGGCGCCCAGACCGTAGAGCAGACCGTCCCGGGATCCGCTCTGCCGGGGCTGCCCGCTCAATCCCGGCCGCGCAGCACGTCGAGCGCGTGCTGCAGGTCCTCGGGGTACGGGGCGGTGATCTCGATCCGGCGGCCGTCGGCGGGGTGGGCGAACGCCAGCGACCGGGCGTGCAGCCATTGCCGCTCCAGGCCCAGCTTCTTCGCCAGCGTGGGGTCCGCGCCGTAGGTGAGGTCACCGCAGCACGGGTGGCGCAGTGCGGAGAAATGCACCCGGATCTGGTGGGTGCGGCCGGTCTCCAGATGCACGTCGAGCAGGCTCGCCGCGGTGAAGGCCTCGATGGTGTCGTAGTGGGTGACGCTGTCCCGGCCGCCCTCGGCGACGGTGAACTTCCACTCCCCGCTGCGGTGCCGGCCGATCGGGGCGTCGATGGTGCCGCTGGACGGATCCGGGTGTCCCTGCACCAGCGCGTGGTAGCGCTTGTCGACGGTGCGCTGCTTGAACGCCCGCTTGAGCACGGTGTAGGCGTGTTCGGACAGCGCGACGACCATCACCCCGGAGGTGCCGACATCCAGGCGGTGCACGATGCCCTGCCGCTCATGCACGCCGGAGGTGGAGATCCGGTAGCCCGCGGCGGCCAGTCCCCCGAGCACCGTCGGGCCGTGCCAGCCGACGCCGGCGTGCGCGGCCACACCCGGGGGTTTGTCGACGGCGACGATGTCGTCGTCGGAGTAGAGAATCGTCATGCCCTCGATATCCTCGGGCGTGTTCTCCACCGGCGGCGGGGCCTCGGGGATCCGCACCGACAGCCAGGCGCCGTCGACGAGCTTGTCCGATTTTCCGACCACCGCGCCGTCCATCTCGACGCCGCCCTCCTCCGCGATGGCGGCGACGGCGGTGCGCGACAGGCCCAGCAGACGGGACACACCGGCGTCGACGCGCATGCCGGCCAATCCCTCCGGGATCGGCATGGAGCGGTCAGCCACTCTTTTCCTCGGCGTCTTCAGCGTCCGCGGCGCTGTCTGCGACGGCGTCCGCGTCGGCGTCGGCAACCGAGTCGGCGTCGGTGGCCGTATCGGCGTCGGTGGTCGTGTCGGCCGGTTTCGGCTTCGCGTCCGCGTCGCCGGGTCCGCCGTCGAAATCGTGCCCGAACAGGGAGAGCGCGACCAGCAGCACCGCGCCGGAGACCACCGCCGAGTCGGCGACGTTGAACACCGGCCACCAGCCGATGGACAGGAAATCGACGACGTGTCCCTGCAGGGCGCCCGGGGCGCGGAAGATGCGATCCATCAGATTGCCGAGTGCGCCGCCGAGGATCAGGCCCAGGCCCAGCGCCCACCACGGCGAGACGAGCCGTCGGCCCATCCAGATGATGCCGATGACCACGGCGATCGCGATCAAGGTCAGCACCCAGGTGTAGTTGGTGGCCATCGAGAACGCCGCGCCGGAGTTGCGGTAGAGCGTCCAGCTGACGGTGTCGCCGATGATGGGCACCGGCTGTCCGGGGGTGAGCAGTTTGACCGCGAGGACCTTGGTGGCGACGTCGATGGCGAGCACCACCGCGGCCACGCTCAGCAGCAGCGCGGTTCGTCGCCGCGGCTTGGGGGTTGCGTCCGTCACCCGACCATCATCCCCCACTGCCGCCGCGGCGCCGTCAACGGCATGATCACACCCATGACTCGAATCGTCGTGATCGCCACCGGCGGCACCATCTCCACCAGCGCCGGCGCCGACGGGGTCAAACGCCCGTCGCACTCTGGGCGCGAACTGATCGGTTCGCTCGGCGATGAATTCGGTGTGGCGATCGACATCGTCGAGCTGGCAGCCAAGGACAGTTCGGCGCTGGTTCCGGCCGACTGGGATCGCATCGCCGCGGCGGTGGCGTCGGCCGTCGACGGCGGCGCCGACGGGGTGGTGGTCACCCACGGCACCGACAGCATGGAGGAGACCGCGCTGTGGCTGGACCTGACGCTGGACACCGCCGCGCCGGTGGTGCTGACCGGGTCGCAGTTGCCCGCCGACGACCCAGACGCCGACGGCCCGGCGAACCTGGCCGACGCGGTCGGGTTGGCCGCCGAACCCGAGGCCGGTGGGCGCGGCGTGCTGGTTTGCCTGGGCGGGGAGGTGCTCGCGGCCGTCGGGTTGCACAAGGTGGGACCGGTGGCGCCGAGCGGATTCGCCGGGGCGCTGGCCGCCGACCGGCCACGGTTGACGGTGGGCGCGGCGTCGGCGGCAACGGCGCCGCGAGTGGACATTGTGGCGGCCTACCCGGGCGCCGACGGGGCAGCGTTCGACGGCTGCGTCGCGGCGGGGGCGCGCGGGATCGTGCTGGAGGCGATGGGCGCCGGCAACGCGGGGCCCGCCGTGGTGGAGGCGGTGCGGCGGTTGTGCGCTTCCGGTGTCGCGGTGGTGGTGTCGACGCGGGTTCCGTTCGGCGCCGTCGGCGCGGAGTACGGCCCGGGCGCGGAACTGGTGGCCGCGGGCGCGGTGATGGCTACTTCGCTGCGGCCGCCGCAGGCCCGGGTGCTGCTGATGGGTGTGCTGGCCGCGGGGTTGGACGTGGCCGAGACGTTCGCGCGTTGGGGGTGAGCGCGAGGGCCAAACTTGGATCGCCACGGTGAACTGGATCGCCACGGTGATCCATGCGGAGCGCTTCGGCGAAATATGAGCGATTTCTCGCCCAGGTGATCCATGTGGATCGACTGGGCGGAGGATCGGCGAGGACACAGCCGTGGCGCGGGATCACGCCCATGGCCTCCGGCCACGCACATCGCTGCGGCGAGCTCACTCCGGGTCGGCCGGGCGCCAATCCCAATCCAGGCTCGCCAGCGGGTCGGCGCGGCGCAGGTCCGGGTCGTCGCACACCAGCGTGCGGGCCACCCCGGGTCCGGTGGCCCGGGTCTCGAAGCGCACCGTCACCACCCCGTGCCCGGCGCCCTGCACCCAGCCGTGGCCGTACTCGGGGTGCGCGACGTCGTCGCCGATCCGCCACTGCCCCGCCACCCGTTCTGCCGCCGGGGCGGGCGCGGTCGTGACCTCCTCGCCGTCGACGGCGGGGTGGTCAAGATCCGGGAACAGTGACTCCTGCAGCACATCGGACAGGCCCGAAAACCCCACGCCGAGAAGGCGAATCGGCCCGATCTCGACCGGGTCGAGCAGCAGCCGCCGAGCCGTCGCTGTCAACGCCGGAAGGTCCGCCGTCGCGTACGGCAGGGTCGCCGATCGGGTAAGGATCGACATATCGGAGCGTTTCAGCTTCACCGTCACGGTGCGCGCGCCGCGGCCGTCGCGCACCAGACGGCGGTAAGCGTCGTCGGCGATCGGCGGAATCGCGTCGCGAAGCTGGTCCAGGGTGACCAGGTCGGCGGCGAAGGTGGATTCGGAGCTGATCTGCTTGGCCTCGGCGCGCTCGGCCACCGGCCGGTCATCGATGCCGCGGGCCAGCCGCTGCAGCGCCGGGCCGATGCCGGCGCCGAGGATGTCGGCGGCCTCGTGGTCGTCGAGGGCGGCGAGCTGCCCGACGGTGTCGATGCCGAGGCGGTGCAGCCGATCCTCGGCGACCGGGCCGATCCCCCACAGCCGTCGCACCGGCAGACCGTCGAGCAGCACCGGTTCCTCCTCGCGGCGCAGCACCCGGATCCCGTCGGGTTTGGCCAGCCCGGATCCGATCTTGGCGATCTGCTTACCCGAGCCGGCGCCCACCGAGGCGACGAGCCCGGTCTCGGCCAGCACGTCGGCGCGCAGGCTCGCGCAGAAGTCCACGACCTGTTCGGCGCTCGCCCCGACCAGTTCGGCGGGCTCGCCGAACGCCTCGTCGAAGGACAGTTGCTCCAGCACCGGGATGCGCGCCCGGACGGTGTCGAACACGCGGTGGCTGGCCACCCGGTACACCGACCCGCGCGGCGGCAGCACCACCGCGCTCGCCCCGACCAGCCGTCGGGCCTGATGCATCGGCATCGCCGAGCGGGCCCCGAACACCCGGGATTCGTAGCTCGCGCCGGCCACCACCCCGCGACCGCCCAGGCCGCCGACCAACACCGGCCGGCCGCGCAGCGTGGGGCGGGTCAACTGCTCGACGGATGCGAAGAACGCGTCCATGTCGAGGTGCAGAACCCAGCGCGTCACCCCATCAGTCTGACCCGCGGGGATTCCTCAGGTGATCGCGGTTGGCGGTCGACGCGGCGCCCCGATGTCCTAGCATCGAGGAAATGCCACGGACCACCGGATACCGCCGTCATACCTGCGGGCTGGCCGTGGCGCTGGCGACCGCCCTCACCGCGTCGTCATGCGCGATCGTCGAATCCGGAACACCGCGGGCGATGTTCGCCACCACCACCATCGACGGCGTTCGGCTCACCGCGTCCAGCACCGGCCTCGACGATCCCCTGCGCATCGGCGGCAGCGATGTGGCCGCGCCCGACGCTCCAGTGGTGGTGGCCGGGATCGCCCCGGTGCGGGTGACCGCCGGCGACGGCCCGCCCACCGCGCCGGTGACCTTGACCTTCGACCTCACCGACCGGCCCGACCTGAGCGAGCGGTTCAGCGCATCCGTCGCCCCGGTGGTGCAGTCAGTGTCGGCCACCGATCCCGACCGCACCGAGCTGACCCCGGCGCGCTGGGACCCGGAGCGCCGCACCGCCACCGCCGAAGTCAGCCAGCTGACCGATCACCAGTTGCGGGTCTTCGACAATGTCCGCGGGCTCATCCCGCAGCCGCAACCGGCCGCCGACCCGCCGGACGAACCCTGCGCGCAGAACAGCGAACTGCGCCTTGGCGTCCGGTCGACCCCACACCCACCGACACGCTGATCGCCGAGGCGATCCAGCACGCCGCCGGAGACCCCGACGGCGTGCTGGTCGGAGATTCCCAGGACACGTTCGACCTCGCCGCCGGCGCCACCGACGGCCAGATCGGGTTCCGCCTGGAGCCCTATGGGGTGCTGCTGGCCATCGCTCTGGAGGCGGTCAGCATGTATCCGGTGTCCCGTTCGGTGGCCGCCGCGGTCCTCGCCTCCGCAGACCTGGCCGACTGCGCGGCGGACCTCTTCCAACTGCCCGTCGACAACGGGGTCGCCGCCACCAGTCTGCTGCGGGCTCTGGGTGGTCTCGGTGGCTGCGTCGCCTCGGTGGCCGAGGCCGCCGGCCAGGCCGGCGCCGGCGCCGTCGGCGCCGTGCTGTCCCTGGTGACCTCGCTGCCGGTGCTGCTCGCCAACTCGGTGTGGGGAGCGTTCGCCGAGGCGCTCAATCGGTACAGCAAGATCACCATGACGCTGAGTTCCGGCGCGGGCGTCGGCGCCGCCCGGCCGTTGGCGAGTCTGTCGTCGTGTTACTGCACCGAGATGGGTGAGTTCGGAAACTCCTCGCTCGGCGTCGAAGAGTCGGAGAACGTGTTCCGGTTGGAGCGGACCAAGGACCTCGGGCACTGGTCGGTCGACTCCGGGCAGCTGCTGAAGGCCGATCTCCGGTGGCTGTCGGTCGACGGCGCGGAGATCCTCGACGACCGGCGCACGGACAACACCCACCATTGCCTGGTGTTTCTGGAACTGATCACACCCGACGGGGAGAAGCTGATCGACACCGAGTTCCCGTGCGGCAGTGTGGAATCCGAACAACGCGCGTGGAGCACGGAGCAGCCGGGGGTGTTCATCGCCCGTGCCACCGCCGAACTCTCCGAACGCGACGGGGATGAGCGGAGGGTGCTGGACCGGGTGGTCGCCGAGACCCCGATCATCGTCAAACCGGCCGCATGAGCGCTGTGCCGGAGTGCCCCGTCTAGTCTGACGGGCATGGATGACGTGCCGATCCGCGACGCCTCGATCCGGCTGGGCCAGTTCCTCAAGTTGGCCGGGCTGATCGATTCCGGGGCAGACGCCAAGACCGAGATCGGCGACGGGATGGTGAAGGTCAACGGCGAGGTCGAGCTGCGCCGTGGCCGCCAGCTGGTGGCCGGGGACGTGGTCGAGCACGAGGGCCGGCAAGCACGGGTTTCGTCCTGAGCGAATGAACATCGGCAGCGTGCTCGGGCTCGAACAGCTCACCTGGAGCACGCTGATCCTGGTGGTCATCGCGGCCCTCGCGGCCGGCTGGGTCGATGCCGTCGTCGGCGGTGGCGGACTGCTGCAGCTCCCCGCGCTGCTGCTGATCCCCGGGATCACCCCGGTGCAGGCCCTGGCCACGAACAAGTTCGGGTCGGTGTTCGGCACCGCGACGAGCAGCATCACGTATTACCGCCGGGCGAAGCCCGACATTCGCACCGCGATCCCGATGGCGCTGGTCGCGATGGCGGGGTCGTTCGGCGGGGCCGCCGTGGCGACCGTGCTGCCGCCCGCCGCGTTCAAGCCCATCATCGTGGTGGCTCTACTCGCCGTCGCCCTCTTCACCGCGGTCACGCCGCAGTTGGGAGCGGCCACGCGGCTGCGCTTCAGCGGGCACAAGCATCACGTCATGGCGGGTCTGGCGGGGTTCGCGATCGGGTTCTACGACGGGATGATCGGGCCCGGCACCGGAACGTTCCTGGTGATCACCCTCGTCGCCCTGCTCGGTTACGACTTCCTCCAGGCGAGCGCGAAGGCCAAGATCGTGAACTTCGCGACGAACTTCGGCGCGCTGCTGCTGTTCATCCCGCACGGCGCGGTGCTCTGGCTGCTCGGAGGGATCCTCGCCGTCGCCAATATGACGGGCAGTTATCTCGGATCGCGCATGGCGATCGCCAAGGGGACGGGTTTCATCCGTGTGGTGTTCCTCGTCGTCGTGATCGCGCTGATCGCGAAGCTCGGGGTCGACGTGTGGAAGGGTTCAGCCGCGTCGCCCGGCACGCTCGGCAAAGGCGTCGAGCGCGTCGAGCACGTCGGGCGCGCGCCAGATGCGGCCACGGGCGCGCCCGGACGATTCGATGAGGATCCCCGCCTCGACCAGCGGATCCACATGGCGACGCGGGTGGTCGGTGCTCAACCCGAGTTCCTCCCGCAGTAGCGCGCCGTTGACGACGGGCCGACGGACCAACAGGTCCGCGACCCGCCACGCGGCGGCGTCCGACCGCACGGTCAGCAGGTCATTCCAGCCGGCGCGGATGGCCCGCAGCTCGGCGATCAGCAGCCGACCGTTCCACACTGCCCTCAGACTCGCGTGGGCGAACTTTTCGGCAATCGGGACCGCATCGCCGTCTCGATAGGCTGTGAGCGCCGCGATGTACCCGTCGGTGTCAGCCAGCAGTCCCGCCGACACCGGAACTGTCACCTGCCGGGTCAACTCCTTGTTGCGCAGCATCGACTGAACCAGTGCCCGGCCGGTGCGGCCGTTGCCGTCGGTGAAGGGGTGGATCGTTTCGAATTGCGCGTGCGCGACCGCAATCTGCGTCAAGAACGGCTGGTCATCGCGCTGTGCGTAAGCGATCAAATCATCGATCGAACCCTGAACGCGGGCGTGATCGGGAGGCACGAATTCGGCCGACAGCGGGCTGTTCCCACCACCGATCCAGATCGCTTCTTCGCGCCAGCGACCAGGCGTGTGACGGGGCTGTCCGGCCATCAACGCCTCGTGCATGGCAAGGATCGCCTCGGCAGTGATCGTGTCCGACAACGCGATGGCGGTCTGCATGGCAGCGGTGTTCGCGACAATGAGTTCGGCGTTGAGTGTGCCCTTCGCGCCCGGCAGTTCGGCTTCGGCGACGGCCCGAGCCGATGCCGTGAGGTTCTCGATCCGAGAACTGGCTGCGGACTCCGAACGCAACAGCACCGAGGCGAAAGGCGCGATCTCACCGCCGAGTTCGGCGTCGAACCGGACGATTTCGCAGCTGGCGTCCTCGACCTCGGCCTGCACGGATCGCGGCAACCCGAAATCGAGGGCGCCGATCGGCGCGGGGATCGCCGCCTGGTACGCGCCCCCCCGGTTCGACGCACGGGAGTAGCCGGGATCGAGACTCGGCCGCCATTGCAGAGTCTCGTAGGTCACCGGGGTAAGTGTCGCCATCGCTCTAGGATAACGACACTTAGATACTTAAGTGTCGTTAAGAGACGAGGATACCGACGCTTAAGCGGAGTTGTGCGCCCGGCTGATCGACACCCGGACGCCGTCGCCGATCTCGGAGCCTTCCGGCAATTCGCCGGCTCCGGCGAATTCGAAGCTGGTGGCCAGGATCTCGCCGGCCATCAGCTCGCGGTGCGCGGCAGCCCAGTCGGCCTTCGCGGCGGGGACGTCCATCACCACCGAGATCCGGTCGGAGACATCGAGACCGGAACTCTTTCGCAGCTCCTGCAGCTCACGGATCCGGTCCTTGGCCCAGCCCTCGGCCTCCAGCTCCTCGGTGACGGCGCCGTCGAGCACCACCAGTCCGGCGCCGTCGGGCAGCGCGTGGGTCCACTCCGGGTCTGCGGCGACCAGCTTTGAGGTGTACTCCCCCTCGATCAGGGTCGCCGGACCTGCGGTCAGGGTGCCGTCGGGGTTGAGCACCGCCTCGCCGGCCTTGACGGCCTTGATCGCGGCCTGAACGTCCTTGCCGATCCGCGGGCCGGCGGCCCGGGCGTTGACGGTCAACTCGAAGCGGCCGTGGGTGTCGATGTCGTTGGTCAGTTCGATGGCCTTGACGTTGAGTTCGTCGGCGATCAGTTCGGCGAACGGCGCCAGCTGATCCGGATCATCAGTCGCCACAGTGACTTTCGGCAGCGGCAGCCGGACCCGGAGCTTCTTGGCCTTGCGCAGCGCGGAGCCGGCCGAGCAGACGTCGCGCACCCGGTCCATCGCCGCCACCAATGCCGGGTCGTGCGGCAGGTCGGCGTCCGGCCAATCGGTCAGATGCACCGAGCGCCCGCCGGTCAGATCCCGCCAGATGGTCTCGGTGAGCATCGGCAGCAGCGGCGCGGCCAGTCGGCAGGTCACCTCCAGCACGGTGTGCAGGGTGTCGATGGCTTGCGCGTCCTCGTCCCAGAACCGGTTTCGGGACCGGCGCACGTACCAGTTGGTCAGCGCCTCGGTGAACTGACGCAGCTGTTCGCAGGCGCCGGAGATGTCGCAGGAGTCCAGCGCCGCGGTCAGATCGTCACGCAATTGGGCCAGCTTCGCCAGGACGTAGCGGTCCAGCACATTCTCCGAGTCCACACGCCAGGTCCCGCGCCGCGGGGCGTACAGCGCCAAGAAGCTGTAGGCGTTCGACAGCGGCAGCAGCACCTGGCGGACCGCCTCGCGGATGCCCTGCTCGGTGACGATCAGGTTGCCGCCGCGCAGGATCGGCGAGGCCATCAGGAACCAGCGCATGGCGTCGGAGCCGTCCCGGTCGAACACCTCGGAGACATCCGGGTAGTTGCGCAGCGACTTGCTCATCTTCTGGCCGTCGTTGCCGAGCACAATCCCGTGCGCCACACAGGTTTTGAACGCCGGCTTGTCGAACAGCGCGGTGGCTAGCACGTGCAGGGTGTAGAACCAGCCGCGCGTCTGCCCGATGTACTCGACGATGAAATCGCCAGGGAAATGCGGCACTTCGCCGTTGCCGCCGTCAAACCAGTCCCGATTCTCGAACGGGTAGTGCACCTGCGCGAACGGCATCGAGCCCGAGTCGAACCAGACGTCGAAGACGTCCTCGATGCGACGCATGGTGGAGCGGCCGGTCGGATCGTCGGGGTTGGGCCGGGTCAGCTCGTCGATGAACGGCCGGTGCAGATTGTCCGGGCGCACCCCGAAGTCGCGCTCCAGCGCATCGAGGCTGCCGTACACGTCGATCCGGGGGTAGGCCGGGTCGTCGGAGCGCCAGACCGGAATGGGGCTGCCCCAGTACCGGTTTCGGGAGATCGACCAGTCCCGGGCGTTCGACAGCCACTTGCCGAACTGGCCATCCTTGACGTGCTCGGGGTGCCAGGTGATCTGCTGGTTGAGCTCGACCATCCGATCCCGGAACTCGGTGACCTTGATGAACCAGGACGACACCGCCCGGTAGATCAGCGGTTTGCGGCACCGCCAGCAGTGCGGGTAGGAGTGCTCGTAGGTTTCGTGGCGCAGCAGCACTGCCCCATTCGCGCCGGCCGAACCGGTGTGGTTCTTTAGATCCCGGATGATGTTCGGGTTGGCGTCGAAAACCTGCTGGCCGGCGTAGTCCGGCACGCTTGCGTCGAAACGCCCCCTGGAGTCCACCGGGGTGGCCACCACGATCCCGACGGTGTCGGTGGTGGCCTTGTCGTCCTCGCCGTAGGCGGGCGCCATGTGCACGATCCCGGTGCCGTCATCGGTGGTGACGAAGTCCGCCGGCAGCACCTGGAATGCGTTGACGGCGGTGTCACCGGTGGTGAAGTACGGGAACGGTGGCAGGTAGGTCAGGCCCAGCAGCTCCGCGCCGGTGTGCGTGGAGACGATCTCCGGCTCCTCGCCGAGCTCGCGGGCGTACGCCGCCAGCCGGGCCTTGGCCAACACGTACCGGTTGCCGTCGGGCGCCGCGACGACGACGTAGTCGACCTCGGGGTGCACGGCGACGGCCTGGTTCGACGGCAGGGTCCACGGCGTCGTCGTCCACACCAGCAGCCGGGCGCCGGCCAGCGGGCCGTCGGGCATCAGGAAGCCGACGGTCAGCGCCGGGTCCTGGCGAGACTGATAGACGTCGTCGTCCATCCGCAGTTCGTGATTGGACAGCGGGGTCTCGTCGTTCCAGCAGTACGGCAGCACCCGGAAGCCCTCGTAGGCCAGGCCCTTGTCCCACAGTTGCTTGAATGCCCAGATCACCGACTCCATGAAGGTCAGGTCCAGGGTCTTGTAGTCGTTGTCGAAGTCGACCCAGCGGGCCTGCCGGGTGACGTAGGCCTCCCACTCCTTGGTGTAGCGCAGCACCGAGTCGCGGCAGGCGTCGTTGAACGCGCCGATGCCCATCGCCTCGATCTGGGCCTTGTCGGTGATGTCGAGCTGGCGCTGCACCTCCAACTCGGCGGGCAGGCCGTGGGTGTCCCAGCCGAACCGGCGGTCCACCTTGTAGCCGCGCATGGTGCGGTACCGCGGCACGATGTCCTTGACGTAGCCGGTCAGCAGGTGGCCGTAGTGCGGCAATCCGTTGGCGAACGGCGGGCCGTCGTAGAACACGTACTCGGGGGCGTCTTGGCGGCGGTCGATGCTGGCCCGGAAGGTGTCGTCGGCCGCCCAGAACTTCAGCACGTCGATTTCCAGCGACGGGAAGTTGGGGGTGCCGCCGGCGAAGCGGGGATAAGCCTGCGAGGTCACGACGTCGTCTCCTGTGCCCAATGTTTCGGCACGGGGACGACGACGCGCATGGTGCGCGAGCGCCGCGGTACCACCCCGCTTGCGCGCACAAGGCACGCCGCTCATCGTGCGGGCGATGACGGGCCCACCCGTTCGGTTCTACTGGGTCGGGAGTGCGACCGTTCTTCCGAAGGCTCCCCGGTGATGGCCGGATCAACGCCTGTGCGGCTGATTCTAACCGAGGCCGAAGCCCGGCCGAATCTCCCCGTTGTATCAGGCCGCGGTCTGGAGCGGGTAGGGCGCGCCGAGAGTCGGCACCGTGCGGTAGCCGCGGGAACGCGCGGTCTGCGCGCCCCGGCGCACCAGGTTGGCGGTGCCCAGGAACCCGACCTGGTCACTGGCCAGGAACGGGGTGATCAGCCGGTTGTGCACGAATCCGATGCCCAGGCCCTCGTTCGGGATGGCCCAGCCGTGCGAACCGCCCAGCCCGACGTGCCCGAAGCCGGGCAGCACGCCGGGCACCGGGGAGGCGTGATAGCCGAGATGGAACGCCATCGGCAGGCCGAACAGGCCGCGGTCCATGGTCAGGTCGCGCCGCCGGCCGCACACTGCGGCGACGGACTCCGATGAGAGCAACCGGGCGCCGCCGGCCTCGCCGCCATTGGCCATGGCGCCGTACATCCGGGCCAGACTGCGGGCGGTGCTGATGGCGTTGGCGGCCGGCATCTCCGAGTCCAGCATCGGGGTGTCGCCGACGATGAGCTCGCTGATCGTCGGGAAATAGATCGATCCCAGCGCGAACGAACGGGGGCTGCCGGCCAGCCGGTGCGCGACCCGGTTGAGTCCGGGGACGTTCGGCAGCTTCTGCGGGCCGATGATCTCGGCTTCGCGGGTGGCCGAGCCGGCCGGCGGGCGTCCGAGATGCATGCCGTCGGTGCCCAGCGGGGCGGCGATCTCGTTGCGGAACAGATCGCGCATCCCGGAACCGGTGACCGATCGGGCCAGGCCGGACAGCAGCCAGCCGTAGGTGAGCGCGTGGTAGGCGGGCTTTCCGCGCAGGCTGTCGGCGGGGGCGGCGGCCAGCACCTCTTCCATCTGCTGGTGGTCCAGGATCTGGGCCGCCTGGGTGCCGCGCAGGTTGGACAGGCCCGCGCGGTGGCTGAGCACCTCTCGCACGGTGATGTCGGCCTTGCCGTTGGCGCCGAAATCCCGCCAGTACTCGGCCACCGGGGCGTCGTAGTCGACCAGCCCGCGGTCGGCGAGACGGTGGATGACGGTGGCGGCCACGCCTTTGGTGGCCGAGAACACCATGGCGCCGGTGTCGGCGTCCCAACGCTTCTGCCCTGCCCGGTCCGACCAGCCGGTCCAGACGTCGACGACGGGTTCACCGTCGAGGTAGACGGCCATCGCGCCACCGCCGAACCGGCGGTGCGGGAACAGCGCGGCAAAACTGCGCACCGCCCAGGTGAAGGCGGGATCCGCTACGCCGCGGACTCCTTTGGGGAGGTCAGCACCCCCAGCAGTTCCATAGCTCATGTTAGGACGGTAATCACATTTGCCCGCGATTGGGCAAAAATTAGCCAGAACGTTATTTTGCGAATCGGGCTGCGCCCGCCCGCAGCGCCGCCCCGGCTAATCGAACCGGTAGTCCGTCAGCGGGAATATCCGCTGATCGCGCACCGCGTCGCGGACCGAGGTCGGGCGGAACAGGGGCGTCTCCCCCGTCGGGCTGAACCAGTAGGACCGCGACCCCACGCAGGACCCGAGTGCGAACACCGAATCGTCCAACAGCCCGGTGACGCGATCCAGAAACTTCTCGTTGGCCTCTTCGGTGACCTCGAAGGTGTCCGCGCCCTGACGGTGCAGCTCACCGAACAGTCGCTCCATGTGCCGCATCAGACATTCGACGGTGGAAAACCAGCTCATCCCCACCCAGGCGTAGGGGCTGACCGCGGACAGGAAGTTCGGAAATCCGGGCACGGTGATGCCCTGATAGGCGCAGAACCGGCCGTCACGCCACCACTTCCCGAGGTTGCGGCCGTCGCGGCCGACGATCTCGATGGCCGGAAGATTGGATTCCCAGACGTCGAAACCGGTGGCCAGCACCAGGGTGTCGACACTGCGCCGGGTTCCGTCGGCGCCGACGATGCCGTCGGCGTCGATCCGGTCGATCCCCGCGGTCTCCAGCCGCACGTTGGGCCGGTCGAACGCCCGGTAGTAGCGATTGGACACGGTGGGCCGTTTGCAGCCGTAGTCGTAGTTCGGGGCGAGTTTGCGGCGCACCGTCTTGTCCCGGATCGAGGCGAACCGGTGCGCGTTGGCCACGGCTTCGGCGAAGCGATTAAGCCAATGGAAGTTCCGGTATTTCCACATGGCGATCACCATCAGGATCTCCATGAAGACGTCACTGGCGGCGCGAACCGCGCGCTGGGTCAACGGGATTCGGCGGAACAGCGCGCGAACGGCGCTCGGGAAACGGACGTCGAGCTTGGGCATCACCCAGATCGGGGTGCGCTGGTACACCGTCAGTTCCGCTGCACGAGCGGCTAATTCCGGAATGACCTGGACGGCGGTGGACCCGGTCCCGATGATTGCGACGCGCCGGTCCTGCAGCGGACAGTCCGGATCCCAGCGCGCCGTGTGCACCCATGGTGACCGCGGCCCGCACCCCGGCCAGACGCGACGGGTCCAGGCCGGCGTTTTCCAGGGCTTCCCAGGCCACCTCCAGCAGCAGGCGCTGTTGCGGGTCCATGGCGGCGGCCTCGCGCGGGGTGATGCCGAAGTGCTCGGCGTCGAAACCGGCGACGCCGGGGATGAATCCGCCCCACTTCGACGGCATCCGGCCGGGCGCCAGCGGGTCCGTGTCGTAGAACGCCTCGGCGTCCCAGCGATCGGCGGGAACCTCGACGATTCCGTCGCGGCCATCGGTGAGCAGTGACCAGTAGGCGTCCGGGCCGGTGGCGCCCCCGGGAAACCGGCAGCCATGCCCACCACGGCGATCGGTTCGGTGCGGGCCAGCCGGGAGGCTCCCTCGAACTTCCCGGACAGCGCGGTGCGCTGGTCGTCGGTCATGTCGGCGATGCGGCGAAAGGTCGTTGTCATCAGATTCCCATCTCGACGCGGTCGAACAGGTCGTCCAGCACGCTGGATTCGGCGGCGACAGCGCGCCAACCTGGTCGAAGCCGTAGAACACCGCCGGGGACAGCAGCAGGTTGACGCCGGCGGCGATGGCCTGCCTGCTCTCGCCGGTCCGCAGGCTCTGGCAGGCCAGGTGGATGGCGACCAGGGAGGATGAGCAGGCGGTGTCCACCGTCAGCGACGGTCCACGCAGGTCCAGCAGATAGGACAGCCGGTTGGCGATGATGCTGAGCGCGCCGCCGAGGTTGTTCCAGGCGTCGACCGTCTGCTGGTGCACGCACCGGTCGTCCGCTCGGACCACGGAGCAACCTTCGCCGCGGTGGCCGCGTCGTCGTCATCGGCGTAGTAGACGTGGATCGGGCAACTCAGTCGCGCCTCGGACGCACATCGGTAGGCGGTGATCGCCTTGAAGCCGCGCAACGTCGGCAAGATCCGGGCCGCAAACTCCGGGTTGTCCAGGAACTCGGGTTTGACGCCCGTCATCTGCGCGGCCGCGTCGAGCAGTCCCCGATCGGACTCCGGGATGTAGTCGTAACCACTGTGCCCGGGCGCCGCGCACGCCGAAACGAACAGTGCGGCAATGCGTTTGCCGTGCTGTTGCAATCTCCACGCAACCTCGAAGGCGACCAAGGCGCCCATGCTGTGGCCGAAAAACGCCGTCGGACCAGTGGATTCGTTGATCGGCGGCAACTTGCCGATGACCGCGTCGGCGAGCTCTTCGATGCCCGTGAACGCGGCGAGGTCCTGTTTGCCTCCCCGGCCCGGGTACCGGGCTGCGACGGCCTTCACTCCGCTGTCGAACGAACGAGCCAGCGGCACATAGTAGTTGGCGGAACCACCGGCGTACGGAAATATGTACAGCGTTGGCGCACTCACCCGCGCCAGGGTCGCCTGCGGATCAGTTGCCGACGGCCGCCAGGATCTGCTCGGCGCCCAACGCCGGCGTCAATGTCCCGTCGCGAACCTGTTGCTCCACCCCGGCCCGGATGCCGCGGACCCCAGGCGCGGACAGCACCCGGTCGATCACCTCGTCGCGGACCATCGCCCACATCCAGTCCACCTGTTGGGTGCGCCGACGGGCATCGAACTCCCCCGCCTCGGTCAGCACCCGGCGGTGTTCACACACCGTCTCCCAGAGCTTGTCCAGGCCGGTTCCCTCCAGCGCGCTCATGGTCAACACCGGCGGCCGCCACAATGCTTCGCGCGGATAGATCAGCCGGATCGCGCCGGCCAGGTCGCGGGCCGCGGTGCGGGCGTCGACCAGATGGTTGCCGTCGGCCTTGTTGACCACCACGATGTCGGCGAGTTCCAGCACACCCTTCTTGATGCCCTGCAGCTGGTCGCCGGTGCGGGCCAGGGTCAGGAACACAAAGGTGTCGACCATGTCCGCGACGGCGACCTCGGATTGGCCGACCCCGACGGTCTCCACCAACACGATGTCGAACCCGGCGGCCTCCAACAGCACGATGGTCTCCCGGGTGGCCTTGGTGACCCCGCCGAGGGTGCCCGAGGTCGGCGACGGCCGGACGTATCCGTCTGCGTGGTTGGACAGCCGCGCCATCCGGGTCTTGTCGCCCAGAATCGAGCCGCCGGTGCGGGTGGAGGACGGGTCGACGGCCAGCACCGCGACCTTGTGGCCCGCTTCGATCAGGTGCATGCCGAGCGCTTCGATGGCGGTGGACTTCCCCACCCCCGGCACCCCGGTGATCCCGACATGCATGGCTCGGCCCGCTTCGGGCATCAGCTCCAGCAACAGTTCCTGGGCCTGGACGCGGTGGTCCGCGCGGGTGGACTCCACCAGGGTGATGGCGCGCGCCAGCACCGCGCGGCTTCCGGCGCGGACGCCTGCGGCCAGCTCAGCGGTCTCCATATCAGCCGGGCAGCTGGTAGCCGAGTTGGGCGGCCAGTTTGTGGAGCAGATCTCCGGCAGCGGTGGCGATGACCGTGCCCGGCGGGAAGATGGCGGTGGCCCCGTCACGGTAGAGCGCGTCGAAGTCTCCGGGCGGGATGACGCCGCCGACGACGATCATGATGTCCGGGCGGCCCACCTCGGCCAGCGCGTCGCGTAGCGCCGGCACCAGGGTGAGGTGGCCGGCGGCCAGCGAGGACACCCCGACGATGTGCACGTCGTTGTCGGCGGCCTGCCGAGCGACCTCATCGGGGGTGGCGAACAGCGGGCCGACGTCGACGTCGAAGCCGAGGTCGGCGAACGCCGTCGCGATGACCTTCTGGCCGCGGTCGTGACCGTCCTGGCCCATCTTGGCCACCAGGATGCGCGGCCGGCGGCCGTCCGCCTCGGCGAACTGCTCGACCAGCTCGGTGACGGCGGTCAGTTTGTCGGCCCCGCCGTCGCGGCCCGCCTCATCGCGGTACACCCCGGAGATGGTACGGATTTCGGCCTGGTAGCGCCCGAACACCTTCTCCAGCGCGTCGGAGATCTCCCCACCAGTGGCCTTGGCGCGGGCGGCGTTGATGGCCAGGGCCAGCAGGTTGTTGCCGAGGCCGTCCTCCCCGGCCGGTCCGGACTCCGCCGCGGCGCGGGTCAGTTCGGCCAACGCGGCCTGGGTGGCGTCCTCGTCGCGTTCAGCGCGCAGCCGGTCGAGTTTGGCCAGCTGCTCACCACGCACCTTGGAGTTGTCGACCTTGAGGACCTCGATGTGCTCCTCTTCGTTGAGCTGGTACTTGTTGACGCCGATCAGGGTCTGGGCGCCGGAGTCGATACGCGCCTGGGTGCGGGCGGCCGCTTCCTCGATGCGCATCTTCGGGATGCCCAACGCGATCGCCTCGGCCATACCGCCGTGCGCGGTGACCTCTTCGATGTGCGCTCGGGACCGCGAAACCAGTTGCGCGGTCAGCCATTCCAGGTAGTAGGACCCGCCCCACGGGTCGATCGGCCGGGTCGTTCCGGACTCCTGCTGCAACAGCAGCTGGGTGTTGCGGGCGATCCGCGCGGAGAAGTCGGTGGGCAGCGCCAGCGCCTCGTCGAGGGCGTTGGTGTGCAGCGACTGGGTGTGGCCCTGGGTCGCCGCCATCGCCTCCACACAGGTCCGGGCGACGTTGTTGAACACGTCCTGGGCGGTCAGCGACCAGCCGGAGGTCTGCGAATGGGTGCGCAGCGAAAGGGATTTGGGGTTCTTCGGGTCGAACTGGGAGACGAGTTCGCTCCACAGCAGCCGGCCGGCGCGCAGTTTGGCGACCTCCATGAAGAAGTTCATCCCGATGCCCCAGAAGAAGCTCAGCCGGGGCGCGAACTTGTCGATGTCCAGCCCCGAAGCCAGGCCGGCCTTGATGTACTCGACGCCGTCGGCCAGGGTGTAGGCGAGCTCCAAATCGGCTGTCGCCCCGGCCTCTTGGATGTGGTAGCCGGAGATGGAGATGGAGTTGAACTTCGGCATCTTGGCGCTGGTGTAGGAGAAGATGTCGGCGATGATCCGCATCGACGGTTCCGGCGGGTAGATGTAGGTGTTGCGGACCATGAACTCTTTGAGGATGTCGTTCTGGATGGTCCCGGCCAGTTTCTCCGGCGGCACCCCCTGCTCCTCGGCGGCGACCACGTACAGGGCGAGGATCGGCAGCACCGCGCCGTTCATGGTCATCGAGACGCTGACCGAGCCCAGGTCGATCCCGTCGAACAGTTGACGCATGTCCAGGATGGAGTCGATGGCCACCCCGGCCATGCCGACGTCGCCGGTGACCCGGGGATGGTCGGAGTCGTACCCGCGGTGGGTGGCCAGGTCGAAGGCCACCGACAGGCCCTTCTGCCCGGCGGCCAGGTTGCGGCGGTAGAACGCGTTGGACTCCGCGGCGGTGGAGAAGCCGGCGTACTGGCGGATGGTCCAGGGCTGATTGACGTACATCGTCGGGTACGGACCGCGGATATAGGGCGGCTCGCCCGGGAGGGTGTCGACCGGGTAGCCGTCGGCGGCCAGGGCGTCGCGGTCGGCGCGGGTGTAGATCGGCGCGACATCGATGCCCTCGGGGGTCGCGAAGGTGAGCTGCTCGGCGCTGTAGCCGCCCGCCGCCGCGGCGGCGGCGACGAGTTCGGCGACGTCGTCAGGGGTCGGCGCGTCCGGCGCGGCGACGGGGTCATGGCGCGGCACGTCGGCGAAACTGCCGATGACAGAGTTGGCGATGGCGGAGGTCTCGGTCATCACGCCCCCAATCGGGTCAGCATGGCCGAAAGCGCTTCGACCGCATCGATTTTCATGGTCAGGTAGCCGTCGGGTTTCACCTCGGCGTCGGCGACGGCGCGCTCCGGGCCGGCCAGGAACACCTGGGCGATTCCGGCGTCGTGCGCTGCGGCGACGACCTCGGCGGCCTCGACCGCGTATCGCTTGTCGGCGCCGCAGATGACCGCGATGTCCCCGGCCAGGCCGTCCTCGCGGGCCTGCGAGACCACCTCGGCCACGCCGAGGGCTTCCACCTGACCCAGGTTGATCGCCTCGATGCCGCCGGAGGCCAGCAGATTGGTCGCGAAGGTGGCGCGGATGTTGTGTTCGGACAGCGGGCCCAGCGGCAGCAGCAGCACGGTGGGGCGCGACCCCTGGTCGGCCAGGAACGCGTCCGATCGGTCGCGCAGCGCCTCGAAACCGGCGGCGTAGCGGGACACTCCGGGCGGCTCGCCGGTGTTCGGCAACGGAGCCTCGATCAGGTTGGGGAACTCGTTGACCCCGGTGAGCGAGGTGCGCCGGTGCGCGATATCGGCTTCGCGGCGGGCGGCGACGGCGTCGATATGCTCGGCGATGTGGTCGACGGCGGCGAGGAAGCCGCCGCGGTCTTCGATGTCGCGGAAGCGTTCCCAGGCGACCTCGGCGAACTGTTCGGTGAGTTCCTCGACGAACCAGGAGCCCGCGGCCGGGTCGAGCACCCGGCCCAGGTGCGATTCCTCCAGCAGCAGCAGCTGGGTGTTGCGGGCGATGCGGCGGGCGAAGCTGGGGTTTTGGCCAGGCATGCCGCCGACGATGGCGGCGTCGAACGGGCGCAGCTGCACGGTGTCCGCGCCGCCGAGCCCGGCGGCGAAACCGGCGAGGGTGGAGCGCAGCATGTTCACCCACGGGTCGCGCTGGCTCATCATGGCCAGCGAGCCGACGGCGTGGATCCGGGCGGCGCCGGCTTCGGGGGCGTCGAGCACCTGGGCGACGCGGGCCCACAGTTGGCGCAGCGCGCGCAGTTTGGCGATCCCGGCGAACTGGTCGTCATTGACGGCGATGCGGAAACTGATCTGCCCCAACGCATCCGGGGTCGACAGCCCGGCGGCGGTCAGCGCACGCAGGGTGTCCACGGCGGCGGCGATCGCGGCGGCGAGCTCCCAACCGGCGTCGGCGCCGCGGTCGTGCAGGCCGGCCCCGTCGATGGTGATCGCGCGGACACCGTCGGGCGCCGCGCTCGCCACCGCGACGACCTCGTCCAAACAGGGGCTCTGCGCGCCGGTGAGCGCCGCGGTCAGCGGGTCGGCGCCCAGGTCGATGGCCACGTTCCCCCGGTACTCGGGTTGGACGCCGGCGGCCAGCGCCGCGAGCGCCTCGGCGGCGCCGGCGTAGTGCCTGCCGAAGGACTCCCCCGGTTGCAGCCGCACCGGCGCCAGTTCGATGAACACGCCCTCCAGCAGCCGGTCCAGATCGGCGCCGGTCACCCCGTCGTCGCCGACGCGCAGCACCAAGGCGCTGATCCCGAGCCCCAGTTCGGCGAGCACGGTGGCATTGGCCGCGGCCAGGTCGACTGCGGCCGCGGGTTCTTGCCCGGGGACCGGGTAGACGTCGGCGACCTTCCAGCCGGCCAGCACGTCCCGGCCGGCGTCGGCTCCGCGGGTGTAGGGCCAGGCGCCGGGCAGCGGCAGCTCGGGACGCTCGTCGAGGGCGGTGTACAGCGGGTGGATGGCCACCCCCTCGTAGGTGGCGGTGTTCAACCGTTCCTCGGGGGCCGCGCCGAACTCGCTGGGCTCCTTGCCGGAGCCTCGGGCCAGCACCTTGGCCACCCCGGCTCGCCAGCGTTGGCGCGCCTGCTCCAGCTCGTCGTTGTCGCGCTGTACCGAAGTCACGTTATGAAGGCTAAATGATGGGTTGTCGTGGCAGTTCGGTGAGTGTGACCTACCGCTCGGTAACCCCAGTCGTTCACCTGTCGGCCGTAGGCTAGGAGGTCGTGACCGGCACACCGACGACACCGCGGCGATTCGCCGCGTTGCTGCGCACGGTGATCCCCACCCTCCGATCGGTGATCTCCGGGGTGCCGCCGCGCCGGGTGGTGTTCACCTCCATCGTGCTGGTGGCGTTGGTGGCCGTGGTGCTGCTGGCGCCGATGCCCAGCGCGGTGCAAGTCCGCGACTGGGCGCAATCAGCCGGGCCGTGGTTGCCGCTGGTCTTCCTCGGCACGCACGCGCTGGTCACCATCTTCCCGTTCCCCCGCACCGCATTCACACTGTCGGCCGGGCTGCTGTTCGGCTCCGCGCTGGGCGTCGGGGTGGCGGTGACCGCCGCGACGATCAGCGCGGTCGCGGCGCTGCTATTGGTGCGGGCGTTCGGCTGGCGGATCGAAGGCCCGCGGGTGGACTCGATCAACAATCATCTGAGCCGGCGTGGCTGGCCCGCGGTGCTGTCCTTGCGGCTGATCCCGGCGGTGCCGTTCTCGGTGATCAACTACGCCGCGGGCGCGTCCTCGGTGCGGGTTGTCCCCTACACGCTGGCCACGGTGTTCGGGCTGCTGCCCGGGACTGCGGCGGTGGTGGTGCTCGGCGACGCCCTCACCGGAACCGTCTCTCCGCTGCTGCTGTTGGTCTCGGCGTGCACGGCGAGTGTCGGGATCGCCGGCCTGGTCTACGAGTGGCGGGTGCACCACCGGCACCACCTGGCGCAATTGTCACATGACGAGACTGCCGCGGGTGAGGTCGACGCCCCTGCGAGTTAGCTTTGGCTGTTGCTGCCGTGCCGGTTGACGCTGCTGAGGCCCGTGGTGTGCGGGTCAGGCTCGTTCTGATCGTCTTGAGTGCGCACAGATAGATTTCGCTCATTCTGAGTGCGCCCAGATCGCTGTTGCGGCGATTTTCGCGATCTGCGCGCACCCAGAATGACGGGGGCACTCCGAGCGCGCCCTACGAAGTCTCCTCGGCCTCCGGGCCCAGCGCCGTCATCGCCGCGAACAGCGCCAGCAACGACGATGACGCGCCGAGGCCCGGGCTGTAGTCCTTGGCCTTGATGTGCGACCCGACCGCGAGGACGAAGTAAATGGTCAGCATGAACGTCGTCAGCCGCGCCAGGGCCGGGAAACGGTAGACCGCCAGCAGGCCGATCACGGAGAGTCCCTTGACCACCGGCAGCACCGGGCGGACTTCCTGCGGGCAGTTCACCGCGTCGAGGGCCTTGGTGATCTGCGGCGCCGGGATGGCGCAGATCACCGCGTCGAAGGCCTGGAAGCCAGCGAGTGCGGCATAGGTTTTGTTCGAGGTCAGTGCCGACATTCGGCACTCCTTTCTGTGACGGCCCCGTGTTTTCTTACCTAGGACCCGTGCCGAGGACCGGACGGGGGCGACTGCGGAAACTGCGATCCGGACGGGGGCGACTGCGGGCCCGACGGCGGAATCTGGATCGGCTGCTGATAGGCCGGCGGCGGCGTCGGCCGCGGCGCCGCGCCGAGCACCGGCGACGGAGTACGGGCCTCCGCTTCGGCTTTGGCCACCGCGCGGGCGATCGCCGGGTCGGTCTGGGTCTCGAACCAGTCGGCGACATCCTCGTCGTCATCGGGCGCGGTGTCGGCCGGGTCGACCGGCGACGGGGTGTAGCGGTAGATGCCGTCGTCGCCGGGCGCGCCGAGCAGCTTGGTCATGCCCTGCAGCGCGGTGCCGAAGTCACTCGGCACCACCCACACCTTGTTGGCTTCGCCCTTGGCCATCTCCGGCAGGGTCTGCAGATACTGGTATGCCAGCAGCTCCGGCGTCGGGCGGGACGCCTTGATGGCCTTGAAGGTCTTCTCGATCGCCTTCGCCTCACCCTGGGCCTTGAGGTACTGGGCAGCGCGCTCGCCCTGGGCGCGCAGGATGCGGGACTGCCGCTCGGCCTCGGCCGCCAGAATCGCCGACTGCTTGGCGCCCTCGGCTGCCAGGATCTGAGACTGCTTCTGGCCCTCGGCCTGCTTGATCGACGACTCCCGCACACCTTCGGCGGTGAGGATCATCGCCCGCTTCTCGCGGTCGGCCTTCATCTGCTTTTCCATCGATTCCTGGATGGACGGCGGCGGGTCGATGGAGCGCAGCTCCACCCGCGCGACCCGCAGGCCCCACTTGCCGGTGGCTTCGTCGAGCACGCCGCGCAGCTGGCCGTTGATCTGGTCGCGGGAGGTCAGCGTCTGCTCCAGGGTCATGCCGCCGACCACGTTGCGCAGCGTGGTGGTGGCCAGCTGCTCGACGCCGACGATGTAGTTGCTGATCGCGTAGACCGCGGCCTGGGGGTTGGTGACCTGGAAGTACACCACCGTGTCGATGTTCAGGGTCAGGTTGTCCTCGGTGATCACCGGCTGCGGCGGGAAGGACACCACCCGCTCGCGCAGGTCCACTCGGGCCCGGATCCGGTCGATGAACGGCACCAGCAGGGTCAGCTGGCCGCTGACGGTGCGGCTGTAGCGGCCGAGCCGCTCGATGACCGCGGCTTCGGCCTGCGGGATGAGCGCGACAGACTTCGCGACGACGACCACGCCCAGGGCGATCAGCCCCAGCAGCAGGATCAGGGCGGCGAACGCACCGTCCATGAACGGATTCCTTCCTATCGGGTGGATCCCACGACGGCGGTGGCGCCGTCGATGGAGATGACCGTGACGTGCCGGCCGGGTTCGTAGATCTCGTACTCGTTGAGTGGGCGCGCCGACCAGATCTCACCGTCGAGCTTGACCCGGCCGCCGGAGCGGCTGACCTGCTCCAGCACCAGCGCCGAGGCGCCCTCGAGCGCCTCGATCCCGGTCTGCGGCCACGGTTCGGACTCCATCCGGCGGCGCAGCGACGGGCGCACGGTGGCCAGCAGCAGCACCGACACCACGGCGAACACCAGGCCGTCGGCCCAGATCGGCCAGTCGAGCACCGCGCTGGTTCCGGCGGCGGCCAGTGCCCCACCGGCGAGCATCAGCAGAAACAGGTCTCCGGTGAGCACCTCGGCCCCGGCCAGCGCCAATGCGGCGACGAGCCAGATCACTGCGATCGGCATACCTCAACACTAACTGCAGATACCGCGTTGCGGCCGCAGCAGTTCTAGACTTCGGCCCATGTGGTGCCCGAGTGCTTCGCTGGTCCTGTGGGGCAACGCCTGGTTGGCCGGTCGCGCCGCGCCCGACGACGTGCTGGACGCGCTGTCGTTGTGGGCGCCCCGGCACACCGTCACCGCCTATGAGTCGGCGGCCGCCGGCGCCACCGGGTTGCCGTGGCCAGACGTTGACGACGCCGGCGCGGTGTCACTGCTGCAGGCGCTGCGCACCGCCGCCGGGCCGCGCAGCGGCGTCCCGGCGTTCCAGCTGGTGCTGCCGGTGCCCGGCGATGTGCGCGGACTACCGCCGGGAACGACATTCGCCACCGACGCGATCGAGGCCGGCGAGGCGGTGCTGATCACTTCGGCGCAGGGTCCGGTGATCGGATTGGTGCCCGAGTTCGATTACGACGACGACGATGTGGCCGACGAAGCGCCCATCTCGTTGGCGTGGACCGCGTATTCGTTGGACTCCGCCCCACCCCCGCAGAGCTACGACCTGGGCCAGGCCGAACTCGAGTTGCGGGACGCGGTGCGCTCGGCCGCCCAGACGCTGGACCGGTTGCGCGCCGGCGGTCCGGGCGTCGACGTCGAGGACCCGCGCGGGTTGGTGCAGCAACTGCTGGAAGCGGGCAGCGACCACATCGCGCCTGATCATGCGCCTGAGCGGGCGCTGCGCGTGCTGGAGAACGCCGCGCAGGTCGACGCCATCGTGACCGTAGGCGCGGGGGTCACCCCGATCGCGATCTCGTCGCCGTCGGGCGTGCAGTTGGCCGGGGACGCGCTGCGGCCGCTGGCCGCGGTGGTTCGGGCGGCCAGGTTGGCCGCAGTCAGTGCGATCCTGGCTTCCGCCTGGCGGGATTAGCGTGCCATCCACCTAGGTATGGCACAACCGGTGGTACCATACGTAGGTGGATAAGACCACGATCTATCTGCCCGACGACCTGAAAGCCGCGGTCAAGCGCGCGGCACAGAAACGCGGCGTATCCGAAGCCGAAGTTATCCGTGAATCGATTCGATCAACGGTCGGCAGCGAACGGCCGCGGCCACGAGGTGGCCTTTACGCAAGCGACGAAGCCCTCTCCGAGCGCGTCGACGAGCTGCTCGACGGCTTCGGCCAGCGGTGATCGTCGACACCAGCGTATTGCTGGCTTTGTTCGACTCCAGGGATCCGCACCACGCGGCAGCCAGTGCCGCGATCGACAACACCGATGAGTTGCTGGTGGTGTCACCGTACGTCGTCGCCGAACTCGACTACCTCGTCGCCACCCGAATCGGTGTCGAGGCCGAACTGGCCGTCCTTCGGGAATTGTCCGGCGGCGCATGGGAACTCGCCGAATTCACCCCGTCAGACCTACGCAAAGCCGCCGAAGTCGTCGACAAATATCGCGACAAGCACATCGGCGTGGCGGACGCGTCAAACGTCGTACTCGCCGATCAGCATCAGACGCTCACCATTGCCACGCTAGACCGTCGCCATTTCGATGTTCTCCGACCGTTGAAAGGCGGACACTTCACGGTCGTACCTTGATGCTGCGCCCGACTCGCCGGTCCTCCATCGTCTGCCACCGAGAGTCATGCCGATCGCCGGCGGCGGGTGGCGCGATTGTCGCCACGAACCACGCGGGCGCCGAGCACCGGCTGGCTGCCGCGACCGCCGTCGAAGTCCGGGCACCACGGCCAGTGGCCACGACGGTCGGCCCAAACCACCTGCAGCGCACACACTTCCGGACCGTAAATGCGGATGGCGTTCAGCAGGTGCACGTCGGGCCGGCGCACCTGAACGAACTCGGCGATGCCACCGGGCAACGTCATCGTCTCCCCCGGCTTGGGCTGCACCCTCTTCACGCAGTAGTCGGCGATGCCGTTCAACAGCATCACCGCCCGCTCCGCGGTGACCCCGGTGACGACGAGTTCGGCCAGCCCGCGGGCGTGCAAGCCGACCGTGTAGGCGAACGCGTGTCGCGGATCCTCGACGTACTGCACCGCCCAGCCGTGCTTATCGATCTCGCCCCGCAGAATGTCGAGATAGTCCTCGACAGTGGCATCTGGGTGATCGCATAACCAACACATAATTCTGACTCCTCTGGTTGTTGTGAGACCAGAGTCCGCCGAGGGTCCGACAAGTCGAGCGGCCCGACAAAGTCGAGCGCCGAGGAACGAGGCGCGAAGAGCTTTGTCGAAATCCCGAGGAACGAGCCGCGAAGAGCTTGTCGGTAATGCAGCACCGACACGTCGAGCGCCAAGGTGATCCGCGCGGAACCCCTTGGCGATTTTCAGGCGTTTTTTCGCCATCCGGATCCGTGTGGAGCGCCTGGGCGGCGGGGCGAAACGGGTCACGCAGACGGAGCGCCTGGGCGGCGGGGCGAAGCGGGTCACGCAGACGGGGCGCCGAAGCGGGTGACGCAGGCGGCGGAGCGCCGAAGCAGGCGAGCCAGGCGACAGGCGAGCCAGGCGACGGCCAGCAGCGCTAGCCGCAGCAGCCCGGGTCGCAGGGGGCGCCGTTGACGCTGACGCCGTAGCCGGGCGCCGGGTCCACGCCGTCGACCCTGGATTCGACGCGCCCGGTTTCGGCTTCGTCGAGCAGGTCCAGCACCAGCGCGGCGAAGCGCGGCGAAGCGCCCGGGGTGGCGGTGCGGGCCATGACGACACCCGCGTCGGCGGCCTGGGCGGCCAGCTCGTTGTCCAGGTCCCACACCACCTCGATGTGGTCGCAGACGAAGCCGATCGGGCAGACGATCACGGCCGGCACACCCGAAGCCGAAAGCGAAGAAAGATGTTCAGCCACATCGGGTTCCAGCCACGGCACGGCCGGCGGCCCGGAGCGGGACTGCCACACCTGGTCGTATTCGGCGTACCCGGCGGCCGCGGCGACCAGCCGCGCGGCGTAACTCACCTGGCGGCTGTAGAGCCCCGGGCCGTGCCGGGAATCGGCGGCCAGCGGGATCGAGTGCGCGGTGAACACCAGCCGCGCGGAATCGCGCAACTCCGAAGGCAGCGACTCCCGGGCGTCGGCCACCGCGGAGGCGAAGGATTCCACGAACAGCGGATGGTCGAAGAACTGGCGCAGCTTCACCAGCTCCGGGGCGCCATCAACAGCCGCCCGCGCGCGGGTGATGTCCTCGGTGTACTGGGTGCAGCCGGAGTAGCCGCCCCAGGCGGAGGTGGCGAACACCGCGGCGCGTCGCACGCCGTCGTCGCGCATCTGCGCCAGCGTGTCGCTCAGGTAGGGCGCCCAGTTCCGGTTGCCGAAGTACACCGGCAAATCACGCCCGGCAGACGCCAGCTGCGCCTGAACTTCGGCGATCAGCGCCCGGTTGATGCCGTTGATCGGCGACACCCCACCGAAGTGGTAGTAGTGCTCAGCCACTTCGGCCAGGCGCTCGTCGGGGATGCCGCGGCCCGCGGTGACGTTGCGCAGGAACGGCATCACCTGCTCGGGGCCCTCCGGGCCACCGAACGACAGCACCAGCAGCGCGTCGAACGCGCCGCCGGAGGCGGCGACGCCGCTCACAGCAGCTGGGTGCGCGGCGCCGCTCACAGCAGCTGGGTGTGCGCTCCACCGTCGGCGTAGACGATGTCGCCGGTGGTGGCCGGCAGCCAGTCCGACAGCAGCGCGCAGACGGTCTTGGCGACCGGAGTCGGGTCCTTCATATCCCAGCCGATCGGCGAGCGGGAATCCCAGCCCTCCTCCAGCATCTGCATCTGGCCCTTGGTCTCCTCGCCCAGCGCGCCGCCGACGATGGCGCTCATGGCCAGCGTCCGGATCGGGCCCGCGGCAACGAGATTCGAGCGCACCCCGACCTTGCCGGCCTCCCGCGCGACGAACCGGTTCACCGACTCCAGCGCGCTCTTGGCCACCGTCATCCAGTTGTAGGCCGGCATCGCCCGGGTCGGATCGAAGTCCATCCCGACGATGGATCCGCCCGGCGCCATGATCGGCAGCACGGCCTTGGCCAGCGAGGCGTAGGAGTACGCCGAGATGTGGATGCCCTTGGCGACGTCCTCGAAGGGGGCGTCCAGGAAGGGCTCCATACCCATACCGGTCTGCGGCATGAAGCCGATCGAGTGCACCACGCCGTCGAGCTTGTTGCCCTCGCCGATCACCTCGGCGATCCGGGCGGCCAGGGTGTCCAGGTGCTCGTCGTTCTGGACGTCGAGCTCCAGCAGCGGGGCCTTCTCCGGCAGCCGGTCGGCGATCCGCTGCACCAGCTTGAGCCGGTTGAACCCGGTCAGCACCAGCTCCGCGCCGGCCTCCTGCGCCACCTTCGCGATGTGGAACGCGATCGAGGAATCGGTGATGATCCCGGAAACCAGGATCTTCTTGCCTTCGAGCAAACCTGCCATGTCGTGCGAAACCTTTCTAGTGGCCCATGCCCATGGCGCCGTCGACGGGGATGACGGCGCCGGAAACGTAGCAGGCGTCCTCGGACGCCAGGAAACTGATCACACCGGCGACCTCGTCGGCGGTGCCGACCCGCTTGGCCGGGATGAACTCCAGCGCGCCGGCCTGCACGCGCTCGTCCAGCGCGCGGGTCATCTCGGTGTCGATGAAGCCCGGGGCGACGACGTTGGCGGTGACGTTGGCCTTCGACAGCTCGCGGGCGATGGAGCGGGACATGCCGATCAGGCCCGCCTTGGACGCGGCGTAGTTGGCCTGGTTGCCGATGCCCCAGGTGCCCGACACCGAGCCGACGAAGATCATCCGGCCGAACTTCTGCTTGATCATCGGCCGGGTCGCGCGCTGGGCCACCCGGAACGCCCCGGTCAGGTTGGCGTCGATGACCTGCTGGAACTTCTCCTCTGTCATCCGCATCATGAACGCGTCGGCGGTGATGCCGGCGTTGGACACCAGCACCTCGACCGGTCCCTGATGCGCCTCGATCTCGGTGAACGCGCGATCCACGGCGGCGGAGTCGGTGACGTCGCACTGCACGGCGAAGATGCCCTCGTCGGGGCTTCCCGAGCCCCGGTGGGTGATGGCGACCTTGTGGCCATCGCCCAGCAACCGGCGGGCGATCGCCAGGCCGATGCCCCGGTTGCCGCCGGTGACCAGAACAGAACGGGAGACGAACGGCGGCTTCGCGCCGTCGTAACAGGGTGCGTCGGACATGCGGGCAAACCTATCAGTCGGGCAGCCGGCGGTTGATCAACAGCGCCGCCAGCGCGGACAGCGCCAACACCAGGGTGCCGAGTCGCAGCCAGCCAGCGCTCGCGTCGCCGCGGATGATTTCGAAGCCGATCTGCTCCTGCAGCGTCGAGTAGACCTGCTTGAGCTCGGTCAGCGTCGCGGCGGTGAAGGCGTTCCCGCCGGACAGGTCGGCGATCTTGCGCAGCATGTCGTCGTCGACCGGCACCGGCTGGCGCTGGCCATTGATCTCGACGAAGCCGTATTTGGTGCCGAAGCTGATGGTGGAGATCGGCACGCCCTGCTCCTTGGCCATCCGCGCGGCGGTGTAGGCGCCCTTGGGATTGTCCGGGTTGCTCGGCACGGTCTCCTTGCCGTCGGACATCAGCACGATCCGGGCCGGCGGCGGCTCGTCCCCACCGCCGATGACCGCGCCGACGGTCGCGATGGCCTGCAGCGCGGTGAAGATCGACTCGCCGGTGGCGGTGCGGTCGGCCAGCTGCAGCTTGTCGATGGCGGCCTTGGTGGAGTCGCGGCTGGTGGTCGGCGACACCAGCACGGTCGCGGTGCCGGCGTAGGCGATCAGGCCGAGGTTGATGCCCGGGGTCAATTCGTCGGCGAACTGCTTGGCGGCCTCCTGGGCGGCGGCCAGCCGGGACGGTTCGACGTCGGTGGCCCGCATGGACTGCGAGACGTCGATCACCAGCATCACCACCGCGCGGTTGCGCGGAATCCGGACGTCGTTGCTCGGGGCGGCCATCGCGATGGTCAGCAGCGTCATCGACACGATCAGCAGGATCGCGGCCAGGTGCCGCCACCGGTTGGGCCGGTTGGGCGCGACGCGGTCCAGCAGTTCGGTGTTGGAGAACCGCAGGTAGCGCTTGGCGCGGGCCTGCTGGACGAAGATGTAGCCGATCGCCACGGCGGCGACCACCAGCAGGAACAGGAAGTACCAGGGGTGTTGGAACCCGGTCAGCGACATCGGGCCCAGCAGCGGAAGTGTCATTGGCTCATGCCTTCTCGGTGGATCGGGCGCTACTGCCGGCCGGCCAGCGCCCCGCGCCGACGGGACGAGGTGAATCGCACGATGTCGGCGATCCAGTCCCGGTCGGTGCGCAGGGTCAGCAGCGGCGCGTCGCAGCGGCGCAGGGTGCGGGCGACCTCCGCGCGGTGCGCGGCGGCGGCCTCGGCGAACTCGTCGCGCAGCGCGGCGTCGACGTGGTACTCGCGGGTCACGCCGGATTCGGTGTCCTGGAGCACCACGTCGCCGACGTCGGGCAGTTCGATGTCACGCGGGTCGAGGATCTCGATGCCCAGCACGTCGTGCCGGGCGGCGATGGCCCGCAGCGGGCGCATCCAGTTGATCGGCCCGAGGAAGTCGCTGATCACCACCGCCATGCCGCGACGGCGTTCCGGCCGGCGCAGCGCGTCGATGGCGGCGGCCAGGTCGCCGCGCACTCCCGGCGGGGCGCTGGGCATGGTGGCGATGGCGCGCAGCATGGACTGCTCGTGCTGGCGGCCGGAGCGGGCCGGCACCCGGACGGTCTGTGCGCCGTTGGTGATCAACGCACCCAGCCGGTTGCCGCCGCCGCTGTTGAGGTAGGTGATGGCGGCCGCCGCGGCCACCGCCAGATCTCGCTTCTCGCACACGGTGGTGCCGAAGTCCATGCTGGCCGACATGTCGACCACCAGCCAGGTCTCCAGCTCCCGGTCGGCGATCATCTGCCGCACGTGCGGGTGGGTGGTGCGGGCGGTGACCGACCAGTCCATCCGGCGCACGTCGTCGCCCGGCTGGTACATCCGGGACTCGCCCGGCTCGGAGCCCGGGCCCGGGATCAGACCCAGGTGGTTGCCGTGCAGCACGCCGTCGAGCTTGCGTTTGACCGTCAGCTCCAGCGTCCGCAGCGCGGCGGACAGTTTCGCGTCGCCGATCTCACCGCGGCCGAAGGACGGCGGGTGCAGCGGCTCCGACGCGCTCACTGACCGCCGGCCGCCGCGCCCGCCGGCTGCGGCGCCGCTCCGCGGGGCTGCTGGACGGCGTTGACCTGCGGCAGCGCCACGGTCTGCAGGATCCGGTTGATCACCGTCTCCGGCGAGATCTCATCGGCCAGGGCGTCGTAGGACAGCACCAGGCGGTGCCGCAGCACGTCCGGGATCACCTCGATGACGTCCTGCGGGACGACGTAGTCGCGGCCGCGGATCAGCGCCAGCGCGCGGGCGGCGGCGATGATGCCCAGCGACGCGCGCGGCGAGGCGCCGAAGGTGATCCAGGACTTCACGTCGGCCAGGCCGAACTGCTCCGGGGCGCGGGTGGCGGTGATCACCCGGACCACGTAGTCGACCAGCGCGTGGTGCACGAAGACGTTGGAGGCCAGTTCCTGCAGCCGCAGCAGGTCGCCGGGGGCCAGCACCTGCTTGGGTTCCGGCGGGGTGACGCCCATCCGGTAGATGATCTCGCGCTCCTCCTCCGGGGAGGGGTAGCCGACGTTGATCTTGAACAGGAAGCGGTCGCGCTGGGCTTCCGGCAGCGGGTAGACGCCCTCGTTCTCGATCGGGTTCTGGGTGGCCATCACCAGGAACGGCTTGGGCAGCTCGTAGGTCTTGCCGCCGATGGAGATCTTGCGTTCGGCCATCACCTCGAGCAGCGCGGACTGGACCTTGGCCGGGGCGCGGTTGATCTCGTCGGCGAGCAGGAAGTTGCAGACCACCGGGCCGAGCTCGATGTCGAACTCCTCGCGGCCCTGCCGGTAGATCCGGGTGCCGACGATGTCGGTGGGCACCAGGTCGGGGGTGAACTGGATGCGGTTGAAGCTGCCGCCGACGACCTTCGCGAAGGTCTCCACGGCGAGGGTCTTGGCGACGCCCGGCACACCTTCGAGCAGCACATGGCCCTTGGCGAGCAGACCCACCAGGATCCGCTCGACCAGCTGGTCCTGGCCGACGATGATGCGCTTGACCTCGAAGATCGCGCGCTCCAGGGTCGCCACCTCACTGGACACCCCGTTGGCGGGCGGAGCCGCATGTGCGCCGGATCCCGGCGTGTAGTTGGGCCCACCTGCTGACGTCATCGAATCTTCCTCCACGGCTAAGGTCCACAGCCTGCGCGGCTGTTCACGGCGCTGCGCGCCGCGCACGGTCATCCATCATGATCCCTGATCCCCCCGGGGGTCACGGACACCACTATTCCAGGCTACCGGCGGATCGGTCGCTCAGGACTCGATGATGCGGACCGCGTTGGGCTGCATACCCGCCGTCCGGACCTTGCTGACCTGCACTTTGCCGGCGCTGCCGGAGGCCTCCAGCATCTGGTCGCCGCCCAGGTAGAGCGCGACGTGCTGGCTGCCGCCGGGTCCCCAGAACAGCAGGTCGCCGCGCTTGGCCTGGTTCAGCGGCACCTTGCGGCCGGCGTCGTACTGGTCGCCGGAGTACTTCGGGATCAGCACGCCCACCCCGGCGAACGAGTACTGGGTCAGCCCCGAGCAGTCGAAGCCGTAGATATTGGCGCCGGATTCCACGCCGGTGCTGGGGCCGGTGGGTTTGCCACCGCCCCACGAGTACGGCATGCCCAGCTGCGTGCCGCCGCGCCGGATGACGTACTCGATGGCCTGCGGGCCGCGCACCCGGCCGGGGTTGACTCCGGTCGGTTCGGCGTCGGCGCCGCCGAAGCCCAGGGACTTGAGGAACTTACGGCCCATGTCCATGGTGGCCTGGGTGGCCTGCTGGGTCACCTGCAGCGACGCGTTGGCGATGGCCAGCGGGTCGCCGGGGGCGCCGGAGCTGGCGATCGCCGGCAGCGTCGGGTCCCAGATGCCGCCCGGCTCGGCGGCAGCCGGTTGCGCGACGGCGGTCAGCAGCCCGAGCGCGACCGCCGCGGCACTCGCCACGCGGATCACCCGGCGGCCAATTGTGTTAGCAGACATCGGATTCCGTTCCGGTCACCACTCGATGTAGCGCACCACGTTGGGGGTCATGCCGGCAGTGCGAACCGGCGAGATCTTCACGTGCGACCCGGTGTAGGGCGCCTCCAGCATCTGCCCGTTGCCGAGGTAGATGGTGACGTGCTGGCTGCCGCCGGGGCCGTAGAAGATGACGTCGCCGCGCTGCATCTGCGAGCTCGGCAGCTGGCGGCCCATGTTGTATTGACTGCCGGAATAGTGCGGCAGTTCGATGCCGACACCGGCGAACGCGTAGAGCACCAGGCCCGAGCAGTCGAAGCCGTAGGTGTTGGAGCCGCCATCGATGCCGTAGCTGGGCCCGTTGGCGTTGCCGCCACCCCAGGAGTACGGGACACCCATCTGGCTCATGCCGCGATTGATGACGTGTTCGACGGCCTGCTTGCCGTACACCCGCGGGATGACGCCGTTGTTGTTGATGCCGGTGGAGTCCGGGGCCAGGATGCCGATGGACTGCAGGAACTTGCGGCCCATATTGGCGGTGACCTGCGCGGAGGTGGCCGAGATCTGCAGCACCGCGTTGACGATGGCGATCGGGTCGCCGGAGACGAACGCGCTGGGCACCATCGGGATGGTGGTGTCCCACTGGCTGATGTCGCCGTAGGGGGCCCGGACGCCTTCGGGCGCTTTGTCCCAGCCGGCGTCGGCCGAGGTGGCCGGACTCGACGGAGCGTTCTGCGCGGCGGGGGTGGCCGGCGGGCCGGCGGGGGTGGCCGGCGCGACCTTGGCGCGGGCCTCGTCGAGGCGGGCCTTGGCGGCGTCCCGCTCGGCGACCAGGGCGTTGATCTGCTCCTGCTGGCGGCCGAAGGTGGACTTGGCGTCCAGCAGCGCCTGCACGGCGTCGTCCTGGCTGGTCTGCGCGCCGGCCGCGGCGGCGTCGGCCTTCTCCTTGGCCAGCCGGGCGGCGGATTCGCGGTTGACCTGCTCGGTGCGGGCCTGACGCAGATCGGTCATGACCTGCTTGGAGGCCAGCATGATGGTCTCGTTATCCGACACCGCCGAGATCATCTGGTCGGGGTCGGAGGCGGTCAGCAGCGAGTCCGACGGGCCGCTCATGTAGGTCGCGACCGCGTACTCGTCGAAGCGGGCCTGGGCGGCGTCGATGGCGCCGTCGGAGTCGCGGACGGCCTGCTGGCTGGCCTGCACCTCCTGCTGGGCGGATTCGGCGTCCTTGCGGGCGCCCTGCAGGTCGACCAGGGACTTGTTGACCTTCTCCTGCTCGGTCTGCACCTGGGCGCCGACGTCGGACAGCTTCTGGTTGGCCTCGGCGACCTTGGTGATGAGCGTGGCCAGGTCGTCCGGACCCGGTGCGGCGGCCACCGGACCTGCGGTGACCAATGTCAGCGTGGACGCCAACAACGGAACTACGCCGTGGATAAGCCTCATTCGACCCTGTCTCCCCTTGCACTGCGACCCAAGAGCATGCCCATCGTTATCAACACGAGTCACAATTGACCCAATAGAAACAATAAGCATCCTTTGCACCGTACGTCACAAAAGAATGCAGTGAGAACTCCAGTCACAAATTACAAGTTTGTGATTTGAAGAATGTGACCTTGCCGTGACCTGCGCCCTCGGCCGGCGCGGTTAAACCGTGCTGGCAGTGGGCTTTTCGGCGGACCCGTCCGCGGCGGCGGCGCGGCGCAGCGCCCAGGTCAGACCCGCGGCGGCGAATACCACGATCAGCAAAACCGCCGTCAGCGCGGTCCAGTTGAATATCGGGGTCTGCAGCTGGCCGACGAAATTCTGCGTCGAGGTCACCGCATCGCCGGTTTTGGCCAGATCCTCCCCCGCCTCCAGCGTCACCCGGTCGTAGCTGGGGCTATAGGTCCCCACGAACGACGGGCTGAGCACCAGCACCGTGGCGCCCGGATGTTGCTGGCCGACCTCGTTGGCGATGTCGCGCAGCGGGGTGTCGATGACCGGGTTGGCGTCGAGCACGACGACCTTGAGGTCGATGCCCTTGGCCTTGGCGTCGTTGATGGTGTCGCGCAGCCCCATCACCTGGTCGAGCTCGAGCCCGCGGGCGCTGTAGTTCTTCGACGTCACGTCCTGCTGCACCGCGACCATGCAGGCCGCCGGGGAATCCTCGCGGGTCGGGTCGACCCCGACCGTCAGGCACAGCTCGGGCGGGATGAACGACGGCGGGGTCAGGGCGTGCGCCGGGCCAGTCATGGCCAACACCGTACTTCAGCTTTTCCCGATCCCTGGCACCACGCGGCCCAAGAGACCAGACTGTGATTAGCCCACCCCCAAATAAAACAGGACAAGCGTACTGTTAGAGTGGTGGGGCCGCAGCGCACAGCCCTGTCTGCGGTGACAACTCAACGCGGGAGTCGATTGTGACCAGCCAGAATTCCTTCGGAGCGCACGACACGCTGACCGTCGGTGACAACAGCTACGAGATCTACCGCCTGGACGCGGTGCCGGGAACCGAGAAACTGCCCTACAGCCTGAAGGTGTTGGCGGAGAACCTGCTTCGCACCGAGGACGGCGCGAACATCACCGCCGACCACATCCAGGCCCTGGCCAACTGGGACCCGAACGCCCAGCCCAGCGTGGAGATCCAGTTCACCCCGGCCCGGGTGATCATGCAGGACTTCACCGGCGTGCCCTGTGTGGTCGACCTGGCCACCATGCGCGAGGCCGTCGCCGCGCTCGGCGGCGACCCGGAGAAGGTCAACCCGCTGGCCCCGGCCGAACTGGTCATCGACCACTCGGTGATCCTGGACGTGTTCGGCCGCGCCGACGCCTTCGAGCGCAACGTGGAGCTGGAGTACCAGCGCAACGGTGAGCGCTACCAGTTCCTGCGCTGGGGTCAGGGCGCGTTCGACGACTTCAAGGTCGTCCCGCCCGGCACCGGCATCGTGCACCAGGTCAACATCGAGCACCTGGCCCGCGTGGTGTTCGAACGCGACGGTGTCGCCTACCCGGACACCTGCGTGGGCACCGACAGCCACACCACCATGGAGAACGGCCTGGGCGTGCTGGGCTGGGGCGTCGGCGGCATCGAGGCCGAGGCCGCCATGCTGGGTCAGCCGGTGTCGATGCTCATCCCGCGCGTCGTCGGCTTCAAGCTGACCGGTGAGATCCAGCCGGGCGTGACCGCCACCGACGTGGTGCTGACCGTCACCGACATGCTGCGCCGCCACGGCGTGGTCGGCAAGTTCGTCGAGTTCTACGGCAAGGGCGTTGCGGAGGTGCCGCTGGCCAACCGCGCCACGCTGGGCAACATGAGCCCCGAGTTCGGCTCCACCTGCGCCATCTTCCCGATCGACGAAGAGACCATCAGCTACCTGCGCCTGACCGGCCGCACCGAGGAGCAGCTGGCGCTCGTCGAGGCCTACGCCAAGGCGCAGGGAATGTGGCACAACCCCGACCACGAGCCGGCCTTCTCCGAGTACCTGGAGCTGGACCTGTCCACCGTGGTGCCCTCGATCGCCGGGCCGAAGCGCCCGCAGGACCGAATCCTGCTCTCGGAGAGCAAGATCGCGTTCCGCAAGGACATCCACAACTACGTCGAGGAGAACCACCCGGCGCCGGAGACCCCGCTGGACGAGGCGATCGAGGAGTCCTTCCCGGCCTCGGATCCGGTGTCGCTGTCCTTCGCCGACGACGGCGAGCAGGACCGCCGCCCGTCCGCCGCCAATGGTTCGAACGGTCGCCCCAGCAAACCGGTCACGGTCACCAGCGACGAGCGCGGCGAGTTCATCCTGGACCACGGCGCGGTCGCGGTCGCCGGCATCACGTCGTGCACCAACACCTCGAACCCGTCGGTGATGATCGGCGCGGCGCTGCTGGCCAAGAAGGCCGTGGAGAAGGGCCTGACCTCCAAGCCGTGGGTGAAGACCAACATGGCCCCGGGCTCGCAGGTGGTCACCGACTACTACGAGAAGGCCGGGCTGTGGCCCTACCTGGACAAGCTGGGCTTCTACCTGGGCGGCTACGGCTGCACCACCTGCATCGGCAACACCGGCCCGCTGCCGGAGGAGATCTCCGCCGCGGTCAATGAGCACGACCTGGCCGTCACCGCGGTGCTGTCGGGCAACCGCAACTTCGAGGGTCGCATCTCCCCCGACGTGAAGATGAACTACCTGGCGTCGCCGCCGCTGGTCATCGCCTACGCGATCGCCGGCACCATGGACTTCGACTTCGAGTCCGAGCCGCTGGGTCAGGACACCGACGGCAACCCGGTGTTCCTGCGCGACATCTGGCCGACCACCGCCGAGATCGAGGAGACCATCGCCTCGTCGATCAACAGGGAGATGTTCACCGAGTCCTACGCCGATGTGTTCAAGGGCGACGACCGCTGGCGCAACCTGCCCACCCCGGAGGGCAACACCTTCGACTGGGACGACGCCTCGACCTACGTGCGCAAGGCCCCGTACTTCGACGGGATGGGGCTGGAGCCCGAGCCGGTGTCCGATATCAGCGGCGCCCGGGTGATGGCGCTGCTGGGCGACTCGGTCACCACCGACCACATCAGCCCGGCCGGCTCCATCAAGCGCGGCACCCCGGCGGCGGACTACCTGGAGGCCAACGGCGTCGCGCCCAAGGACTTCAACTCCCTGGGCAGCCGCCGCGGCAACCACGAGGTGATGATCCGCGGCACCTTCGCCAACATCCGGCTGCAGAACCGGGTGCTGGACACCATCGGCCTGGAGGGCACCCAGGGTGGCTACACCCGTGACTTCACCCAGGACGGCGGACCCAAGGAGTTCATCTACAACGCGTGCATGAACTACCAGAAGGCCGGCATCCCGCTGGTGGTGCTGGGCGGCAAGGAGTACGGCTCCGGCTCCTCGCGCGACTGGGCGGCCAAGGGCACCACGCTGCTGGGCGTCAAGGCCGTCATCACCGAGAGCTTCGAGCGCATCCACCGGTCGAACCTGATCGGCATGGGCGTCATCCCGCTGCAGTTCCCAGCCGACGAGAACGCCAAGACCCTGGGCCTGGACGGCACCGAGACCTTCGACATCTCCGGCATCGAGGTGCTCAACACCGGCAAGACCCCGGAGACCGTGCACGTCACGGCCACCAAGGAGGACGGCTCGACGGTGGAGTTCGACGCGGTGGTCCGCATCGACACCCCCGGCGAGGCGGACTACTACCGCAACGGCGGCATCCTGCAGTACGTGCTGCGGAACATGCTGAAGTCCTGACCGGGTACCGCAGGGCGTTCGCGGGCGGGGGTTGTCGATGCCCAAGGTGAGCGAGGACCATCTGGCGGCCCGACGCCGCCAGATCCTCGACGGCGCCCGTCGCTGCTTCGCCGAATACGGCTACGAGCAGGCGACGGTGCGCCGTCTGGAGGAGAGCATCGGGCTGTCCCGGGGCGCGATCTTCCATCACTTCCGGGACAAGGACTCGCTGTTCTTCGAACTGGCCCACGAGGACGCCGAGCGGATGGCCGACGTGGCCAGCCGGGAAGGGCTGATCCAGGTGATGCGCAATATGCTCGCCGCGCCGGATCAGTTCGACTGGCTGGCCACCCGGCTGGAGATCGCCCGGAAACTGCGCACCGACCCGGCGTTCCATCAGGGCTGGTCGGAGCGTTCCGCGGAGCTGGCGGCGGCCACCCACGAACGGCTGGCCCGGCAGAAGCGAGCCGGCCGGCTGCGTGAGGACGTGCCGGAGGAGGTGCTGGCGACCTACCTCGACCTGGTGCTCGACGGCCTGATCGCGAAGCTGGCGAACGGGGACGACCCCGCGCAGCTGGGGGCCGTGCTTGACCTTGTGGAGCACTCGGTGCGACAGCCGGGACAGTGACTTGAGAGGATATTGGGTATGACTGCCCCCGAGAATTCCGACACCCCCATCTCGCTGCCCCGGATCGGTGATCCGGCGCCGTCGTTCACCGCGGTGACCACCGAGGGCACGGTCAACTTCCCGGCCGATTACGCCGGCAAGTGGGTCATCCTGTTCTCCCACCCGGCCGACTTCACCCCGGTGTGCACCAGCGAATTCATCACCTTCGCCAGCATGCAGGCGGAGTTCGCGGCCTACAACACCGAGCTGATCGGCCTGAGCGTCGACGGCCTGTACAGCCACATCGCCTGGCTGCGCACCATCAAGGACAAGATCAGCTTCAACGGCCACTCCGGGGTCGAGGTGAAGTTCCCGCTGATCGAAGACATCACCATGTCGGTGGCCCGCCAGTACGGGATGATCATGCCCGGCGAGGACAACACCAAGGCCGTGCGCGCGGTGTTCGTCATCGACCCGGCCGGCATGATCCGGACGATCATCTACTACCCGCTGACCCTGGGCCGCAACTTCGACGAGCTGCTGCGGGTGATCAAGGCGCTGCAGACCGCCGAGACCTTCGGCGTGGCCACCCCCGCCGACTGGCGCCCCGGCGACCGGGTCATCGTCCCGACGGCCGGCTCCTGCGGCGTCGCCGCCGACCGGATGGACGGCCGCGTCGACGGCGTCGAGTGCGAGGACTGGTTCTTCTGCACCAAGGAGATCTCCGCCGACGACGTCGAGGCGGGCATCCGCAAGGGCTGAACCGCACCGGACCCTCCTCAAGGAGTTGCCGAGCGTGCGCTGAGGTCAGCGTCCTCTGGCGAGCGTGCGCGCAGGTCCGGATTCTCGGGCGAGCGTGCGCGCAGGTCCGGATTCTCGGGCGAGCGTGCGCGCAGGTTCACCCCGTCCTGGGGGTTTGCGGACCTGCGCGCACCTTCGCGCCCAGAAACGAACCTGAACGCACGCTCGCGCCTCCGAAAAGAACCCGGGCGGCTTAGGCGCGACTCAAGATCGCGGCGCCGCAGATCACGGTGGCGTCCTACGCCAGTTCGATGAGTTCCTTGTAGTCCTGGGACCAGAAGTCCTCGGTGCCGTCGGGCAGCAGCACCACGCGTTGCGGCTCCAGCGCCTCGGCGGCGCCCGGGTCGTGGGTCACCAGCACCACCGCGCCGGTGTAGCTGCGCAGCGCGTCGAGCACCTGCTCACGCGACGCCGGATCCAGGTTGTTGGTCGGCTCGTCGAGCAGCAGCACGTTGGCGGTGGAGGCCACCAGCCCGGCCAGCGCGAGCCGGGTCTTCTCACCGCCGGACAGGGTTCCGGCAGGCTGCTCCAACTGCGGGCCGGTGAACATGAACGCGCCCAACAGTCCGCGCAGGTCCTGCTCGCCGGTGTCCGGCGCGGCGTGGCGGATGTTCTCCCACACCGTGGCGTCGTTGTCGAGGGTGTCGTGCTCCTGCGCGAAGTAGCCGACCCGGCAGCCGTGGCCGGGCTCCAGCTGCCCGGCGTCAGGCTGCTCGGCGCCGGCCAGGATCCGCAGCAGAGTGGTCTTGCCGGCGCCGTTGAGGCCCAGCACCACCACCCGGGAGCCACGATCGATGGCCAGGTCGACGCCGGTGAACACCTCCAGGGAGCCGTACATCTTGGTCAGGCCGGAGGCCATCAGCGGCGTCTTGCCGCACGGCGCGGGCGTCGGGAACTTGATCCGGGCCACCTTGTCGGCCACCCGTTCGGCGTCCAGCTCGGCGATCATTCGCTCCGCGCGGCGCAGCATGTTCTGCGCGGCGACCGCCTTGGTGGCCTTGGCGCCCATCTTGGCGGCCTGGGCGCGCAGTGCGCCGGCCTTCTTCTCGGCGTTGGCCCGTTCGCGGCGTCGGCGCTGCTCGTCGGTGGCGCGGGCGTCCAGGTACTTCTGCCAGCCCATGTTGTAGACGTCGGCCTCACCGCGCACCGCGTCCAGGAACCACACCCGGTTGACCACGTCGGCCAGCAGTTCGACGTCGTGGCTGATCACCACCAGTCCCCCGTTGTGATTGCGCAGGAAGTCGCGCAGCCAGCCGATGGAATCGGCGTCGAGGTGGTTGGTGGGCTCATCGAGCAGCAGGGTGGTGTCCCCGCCGGCCACCCCGGACTCCGAGGCGGCGAACAGGATCCGGGCCAGTTCGACGCGGCGGCGCTGACCGCCGGAGAGGGTGCGCAGCGGCTGGGTCAGCACTCGCTCGGGCAGGCCCAGGCTGGCGCAGATGCGGCCCGCTTCGCTTTCGGCGGCGTACCCGCCGAGCGCGGCGAAGCGCTCCTCGAGCTGGCCGTAGCGGCGGATCGCCTTGTCTCGGCCGGCGTCGTCGGCCAGTTCGGCCATCAGGGTTTGCTGCTTCTCCAGGTCGGCGAGCAGGGTGTCCAGGCCGCGGGCGGACAGCACCCGGTCCCGGGCGAGCACATCGAGGTCGCCTTCGCGGGGGTCCTGCGGCAGGTAGCCGACCTCACCGGAGCGGATGATCTCGCCCGCGTACGGCTCGCCCTCGCCGGCCAGGATGCGCATGGTGGTGGTCTTACCCGCGCCGTTGCGGCCCACCAGACCGATCCGGTCGCCGGGTTGCACCCGCAGCGCCGGCCCCTCGGCGGCCAGCAGCGTGCGCGCGCCGGCGCGGACCTCGAGGTCGGTTGCGGTGATCACCCGGCCATTCTCCCGTATCGGGCAACCGAAAATGAAACGCGAACAGGCTGCGACGGCGGGGTGCGGCGAGGCTCACACCGGTCCGTGGCCGTCGAATCTGTGGATCGTGCGAGGAATGGCCCGGCCGCGGGCCTGCGGTCTTCCCCGGCCGCCGCACGGCCCACACCATGAGCTGACCGGCAACGAGGCCGGTCAGCAAGAGGGTGGCACGGAGGCTTTGCGCAGCGGGTCTACCCCGGCTGGCACGGGTAGACCGGCTTAGGTCTGGGTAGCGTCGCCCTGCTGGTCGGCGATGGCGGCGTCGACATCGAACTCCTTGACCTGCTCGATGAGCTGCTCCAGCGCCGGGGCGGGCAGCGCGCCGGCCTGGTTGAACACCAGCTTGCCCTTCTTGAACGCCATCAGCGTCGGGATGGAGCGGATCTGCGCGGCGGCGGCGAGTTCCTGCTCGGCCTCGGTGTCGACCTTGGCGAACACCACGTCCGGGTGCGCCTCTGCGGCCTTGGCGAAGGTCGGGGCGAAGGCGCGGCACGGACCGCACCAGGACGCCCAGAAATCCACCAGAACGATGTCGTTTCCGGTGACGAGGTCGTCGAACTGCGCTGCGGTGATGTCTTGAGTGGCCACGTGTGTCCTAACGTCGAGGGAAACGCCGATGTTCCACCAAAAACCGTACCCGCTGGGGTATGCGAGCACACCAAAGCGCACGTCCTGGTTCGGCCACGTCCTGATGCAGAAGTGGCTGGCGCGGCAAGCGTGACGCCCGATGAACCGGCGCCCCGCTCGCTAGTAACCCCAGGCCTAAGGCCGCTGCTCCCAGTGACGTCAGGGCGAAAAACCGCCCCAAAATCGCCCCCCGGTCACTAGCGATCGGCGTCGTCGTCCCCAGGTCACTGGCGAGCGCATTCAGCCGGCCCCAGGTCCCTGGCGCACCGGATTCGCGCCAACGGCCGACCCGCCCGCCAGGTCAGTGGTGGGTGGGCGGCTCGGCGCCGATACCGGTCAGCGAACGGACCTCCATCTCAGCGGCCTTCACCGGGTCCTCGTCGTCCGGGGCGCTCAGGGTGCCGACGATGCCGAGCAGGAACGCCAGCGGGATCGACACGATGCCCGGATTGGACAGCGGGAACCAGGCGAAATCCACACCCGGGATCATCGAGGTCGGCGAACCGGAGACCGCCGGGGAGAACACGATCAGGACGATCGTCGACGACAGGCCGCCGTACATGCTCCACAGCGCGCCGCGAGTGTTGAACCGCCGCCAGTACAGCGAATACAGGATGGTCGGCAGGTTCGCCGAAGCGGCCACCGCGAACGCCAGCGCCACCAGGAACGCGATGTTCTGCCCGTTGGCCAGGATGCCCAGGCAGATGCCGAGCAGGCCCAGCACCACCGCGGTGATCCGGGAGACCCGGACCTGCTCGTCCTCGGTGACCTTGTGCGACTTGAGCACCGACGCGTACACGTCGTGCGCGAAGGACGCCGAAGCGGTGATGGTCAGGCCCGCGACGACGGCCAGGATGGTCGCGAAGGCCACCGCGGAGATGATCCCCAGCAGCAGCACCCCGCCGAGTTCGAAGGCCAGCAGCGGAGCGGCGGAGTTCTCCTTGCCTGCGGCTGCCAGAATCTTGTCCGGTCCGACGATGGCGGCCGCGCCGTAGCCCAGCGCCAGGGTGAACAGGTAGAACGCGCCGATCAGCGCGATCGCCCACACCACCGAGCGCCGCGCCTCCTTGGCGGTCGGGACGGTGTAGAAGCGCATCAGCACGTGCGGCAGACCGGCCGTGCCCAGCACCAGCGCGAACGACAGCGAGATGAAGTTGACCTGCTTGAGCAGCGACTCGCCGTACTGGGCTCCCGGGGCCAGCACGTCGCGGGAGGCGACGGCCTCATTGCTGGATCCGGAGATGGCGGATTGGGCCGAGCCGAGGATCTCGGTGAAGTTGAAGCCGAATCTAGCCAGCACCATCACCGACATCAGCGCGGCGCCGGCGATCAGCAGCACCGCCTTGATGATCTGCACCCAGGTGGTGCCCTTCATACCGCCGACCAGCACGTAGACGATCATCAGCACGCCGACGACGGCGATCACTACGGACTGCCCCAGCCGGCTCTCGATGTTCATCAATAGCGCGACCAGGCCGCCGGCGCCGGCCATCTGGGCCAGCAGGTAGAACAGCGACACCGTCAGCGTGGAGGTGGCGGCGGCCAGCCGGACCGGTTTCTGCTTGAGCCGGAAGCTCAGCACGTCGGCCATGGTGAATTTGCCGGTGTTACGGAGCAGTTCGGCGACCAGCAGCAGCGCCACCAGCCACGCGACCAGGAAACCGATCGAGTACAGGAAGCCGTCGTAGCCGTACACCGCGATGGCGCCGGTGATACCGAGGAAGCTCGCGGCCGACAAGTAGTCGCCGGCGATGGCGACGCCGTTCTGCGGGCCGGAGAACGCCCGGCCGCCGGTGAAGAATTCCGCGGCGTTGGTGTTGGTCTTGGACGCCCGGATCACCACCACCAGGGTGACCAGGACGAACACGCCGAAGATCGCCATATTGGCGACGGGGCTGCCGATCGCGTCGGCTGCCAGCAGAGTGTGGGTCACTGATTCCCCCTCGCGGCCGCTTCCAGCTCGTGGCGGATCTTGGCCGCCCGCGGGTCCAGCTCGCGGTTGGCGAACCGGACGTAGAGGCCGGTGATCACGAATGTCGAGACGAACTGGCCCAGGCCGATCAGGATGCCCAGGTTGACGTCACCGAAGAGGGGGGTGGCCATGAAGTCGGCGACGAAGGTGGACAGCAGCACGTACAGGCCGTACCAGAGCATGAAGAACGCCGTCATCGGGAAGACGAAGCGCCGCAGCCGGCGCTTGAGGTCCTGGAATTCCGGGCTGGCCTGCATCGCGAGGAATTGGTCCCCGGTGGGCGTGGGCGTCGGCGAGGGTTCTGACACCGGATCTCCTTGGAAGTGAGCTGGACGATCGCTGTGTGGCGACTGAGGTCCACATCACATCACAGAAGTCACGGTCGGGCGCGTCGAAACCGGCCCTGATTGGTCACCGATTGCCCGGGACTTGAGTCCCTAGACTCAGACGGTGCCCAAACGTCTGAGCTCTTCGCCGCCTCGTTCCTCGGCAGCTCGACTCAGACGGCGCCCAAACGTCTGAGCTCTTCGCCGCCTCGTTCCTCGGCAGCTCGACTCAGACGGTGAACCCCAGCGCGCGGAGTTGCTCGCGGCCGTCGTCGGTGATCTTGTCCGGGCCCCACGGCGGCATCCAGACCCAGTTGATCCGGATCTCGTCGACCAATCCGGCGCCGACCAGGGCGGTGCGGGTCTGATCCTCGATGACATCGGTCAGCGGGCAGGCCGGCGAGGTCAGCGTCATGTCCACCATGGCGACCTTTCCGGTGTCCTCGGCGTTGATGGCCAGCCCGTAGACCAGGCCCAGGTCCACGACGTTGATGCCCAGTTCGGGGTCGACGACGTCGTGCATGGCCTCCTCGACGTCGGCCAGCAAAGCCTCTTCGGCGGTCAGTTCACTCATCGCTCGCTCCTCCTCGGGGCTCGTTCCTCGCCCCGCATCGTCGACTCGCGTCGCTCATGACTGCTCCTCGTGTTTCGCGGCGCTGGCGGCGGCCAGCGCGTCCTTGAAAGCCATCCAGCCCAGCAGCGCGCATTTGACCCGGGCCGGGTACTTCGACACTCCGGCGAACGCGATTCCATCGCCGATCAATTCCTCGTCGCCCTCGATCGCGCCGCGGGAGGAGATCATCTCGGTGAAGGCGGTCACCGATTTGAGCGCGTCGCCGACGCCGGCGCCGATGACCTGGTCGGCCAGCACCGAGGTGGCGGCCTGGCTGATCGAGCAGCCCTGCCCGTCGTAGGAGACGTCGGTGACGGTCTCGCCGTCGTCGGACAGAGTGACCCGCAGCGTCACCTCGTCGCCGCAGGTGGGGTTGACCTGGAAGGACTCGGCGTCGAACGGCGCGCGCAGGCCGCGGTGGTGCGGGTGCTTGTAGTGGTCCAGGATCACGTCCTGGTACATCTGTTCCATTCTCACCGCGCGGCCCTCACTCCCCGGCCCCGAAGAACTCGATGGCCCGGCGCACCCCGGCGACCATCCGGTCCACCTCGTCGTCGGTGTTGTACACCGCGAACGAGGCCCGGACGGTGGCCGCGACGCCGAAGCGCCGGTGCAGCGGCCAGGCGCAGTGATGTCCGACCCGGACCGCGACGCCCTCGTCGTCGAGCACCTGCCCGACGTCGTGGGCGTGCACGCCGTCGACCACGAACGACACCGGCGAACCGCGGTGCTCGATGACCTCCGGCCCGATCACCCGCACCTGCGGAATCTCCGAGAGTCCGGACAGCGCGGCCGAAACCAGTTGCGCCTCATGGGCTTCCACGGCGTCCATGCCGATTCCGGCGAGGTAGCGCGCGGCCGCGGCGAGCCCGACGACCTGGGAGGTCATCGGCGTGCCGGCCTCGAAGCGCTGCGGGGCGGGCGCGTAGGTCGCGCCTTCCATAGTGACCGTCTCGATCATCGAACCACCGGTCAGAAACGGCGGCGCGGCCGACAGCAACTCGCGGCGGCCGTACAGCGCGCCGATCCCGGTCGGCCCGAGCATCTTGTGCCCGGAGAACGCGGCGAAGTCCACCTCCAGCGCGTGGAAGTCCACGCTCTGGTGCGGGACGGACTGGCAGGCGTCCAGCACCGTCAGCGCGCCGACCGACCGCGCCCGAGACACCAGCTCGGCCACCGGGGCGATGGCGCCGGTGACGTTGGAATGGTGGCTGAACGCGACGACCTTCACCCGCTCGTCGAGGACCAGCGAATCCAGGTCGATGCGACCGGCCTCGGTGACGCCGTACCAGCGCAGCTCCGCGCCGGTCCGCCGGCACAGCTCCTGCCACGGGATGAGGTTGGCGTGGTGCTCCAGTTCGGTGACCACCACCACGTCGCCGGGGCCGACGGCGTGGTCGAATCGGTTGTCGCCGAACACATACGACACCAGGTTCAGCGCCTCGGTGGCGTTCTTGGTGAACACCAGCTCGTCGCCGGCGGCGCCGACGAACTCCGCGATCGCCGCCCGGCTGTCCTCGTAGGCGTCGGTGGCTTCCTCCATCAGCTGGTGCGCGCCCCGGTGCACGGCGCCGTTGCGGGTCAGCAGGAAGTCACGTTCGGCGTCGAGCACCGCGAGGGGCTTCTGCGAGGTCGCCCCGGAATCCAGGTATGCCAAGGGTTTTCCGCCACGCATCACCCGGCTCAGGATCGGGAAGTCCGCGCGAATCTCGGCGAGCCGCGCGCCGTCGAGGGCGGTCGCGGCGGTCATCACGCGCCGGCCGCGGCCTGAGTGAACCGTTCGTAGCCGTGCTCTTCGAGCTGGTCGGCCAGCTCCGGACCACCGGATTCGACGATCCGACCGTCGTAGAAGACGTGCACGAACTGCGGGCGGATGTACCGCAGGATGCGGGTGTAGTGGGTGATCAGCAGGATGCCGCCGTGCTCGGTCTCGGCGTAGCGGTTCACGCCTTCGCTGACGATGCGCAGCGCGTCGACGTCCAGGCCGGAGTCGGTCTCGTCCAGGATGGCGATCTTCGGCTTGAGCAGGCTCAGCTGCAGGATCTCATGGCGCTTCTTCTCGCCGCCGGAGAAACCCTCGTTGACGCTGCGCTCACCGAAGGTCGAGTCGATCTCCAGCTCGCTCATGGCGGCCTTGACCTCCTTGACCCAGTGCCGCAGCTTGGGGGCCTCACCGCGCACTGCGGTGGCGGCGGTGCGCAGGAAGTTCGACATCGACACCCCGGGCACCTCGACCGGGTACTGCATGGCCAGGAACAATCCGGCGCGGGCGCGTTCGTCGACGCTCATCTCCAGCACGTCTTCGCCGTCGAGGGTGATCGACCCGGAGGTCACCACGTACTTGGGGTGCCCGGCGATGGCGTAGGACAGGGTGGACTTGCCGGATCCGTTGGGCCCCATCACCGCGTGGGTCTCCCCCGATTTCACGGTGAGGTCGACGCCCTTGAGGATCGGGATCTGCACACCGTCGTCGGAGGTGACGGCGACGTGCAGGTCTTTGATTTCCAGTGTGGTCACGAGGTTCTCGATTCGGTGATGGCCAACTCTTGTTCGATGGCGTCGGTCAGGCGATCGCGGACGGCTGGAACCGCGATCTTGGCGATGATTTCGTTGAAGAAGCCGCGGACCACGAGCCGGCGAGCCTGGTCCTCGGGGATGCCGCGGGCGCGCAGGTAGAACAGCTGCTCGTCGTCGAAACGGCCGGTCGCGCTGGCGTGTCCGGCGCCGACGATCTCGCCGGTCTCGATCTCCAGGTTCGGCACGGAGTCGGCGCGCGCGCCGTCGGTCAGCAGCAGGTTGCGGTTGACCTCGAAGGTGTCGGTGCCCTCGGCTGCGGCGCGGATCAGCACGTCGCCGATCCACACGGTGTGCGCGTCGGGCTTCGATGAGGCCGGGTCGCCCTGCACGGCGCCCTTGTAGAGCACGTCGGATTTGCAGTTGGGGTGCGAATGATCCACCAGCAGACGGGATTCGAAGAACTGGCCGTCGTCGGCGAAGTAGGTGCCCAGCAGCTTGGCCTCGCCACCGGGGCCCGCGTAGCGGGTCAGCACGGTGGTGCGCACGACGTCTCCGCCGAGGGTCACGTTGACGTGGCCGAGGTAGCCGTCGCGGCCGATCACCGCGTGCTGGCTGGACACGTGCACGGCGTCGTCGGCCCAGTCGGCGATGAACACCACGCCGAGGCGGGCGGACTGGCCGACGATGAGTTCGACGTTGTCGGCGTAGATGCCGCTGCCGCGCAGGTCGATCACCGCGGTGGCCTGCGCCAGTTCCTCGACGCGGATCTGCAGGTGCCCGTAGTCGACGGCGCCGTCACCGGGGCCGGTGACGGTGATCTCGATCGGCTCGGCGAGCTCCACACCGCGGCCCACCGTCACCACGGTGGCCGTGGCGAACGACGAATACGCTTGGGCGGCAATGCGATCGGTGGGCGCACCGGCCTTGCCGAGGCGGTCGTCGTCGCGGCCGACGGTCTCGACCGTCACGCCGTCGCGATCGGTCACGGTGACGGTGGCCTGACCGCGCTCGGCGGCGACCACGTCGTGCAGGCCGCGCAGCCGGCGCAGCGGGGTGAAGCGCCACAGCTCGTCGCGGCCGCCGGGCACCTCGAAGGCGTCGACGTCGAACGAGCTGAACAGCTCACCCTTGTTCACGGCAGCAAGCGTGCTGCCTTCGGTGTGTTGCGACATCAGCCGACCGCGCCTTCCATCTGCAGTTCGATCAGCCGGTTGAGCTCCAGGGCGTACTCCATCGGGAGTTCCTTGGCGATCGGCTCGACGAACCCGCGGACCACCATGGCCATCGCCTCGTCCTCGGTCAGCCCGCGGCTCATCAGGTAGAACATCTGGTTCTCGCTGACCTTGCTCACGGTGGCCTCGTGCCCCATCGTGACGTTGTCCTCGCGGATGTCGACATAGGGGTAGGTGTCGGAGCGGCTGATGGTGTCCACCAGCAGCGCGTCACACTTCACGCTGGCCTTGGAGCCGGCCGCGCCCTTGTTGACCTGGACCAGGCCGCGGTAGGACGCCCGGCCGCCGCCGCGGGCGACGGACTTGCTGACGATATTGGAGCTGGTGTTGGGCGCCAGGTGCAGCATCTTCGCGCCGGTGTCCTGGTGCTGGCCCTCGCCGGCGAACGCCACCGAGAGCACCTCGCCCTTGGCGTGCTCGCCGGTCATCCACACCGCCGGGTACTTCATGGTGACCTTGGAGCCGATATTGCCGTCGATCCACTCCATGGTGGCCCCGGCCTCGGCGCGGGCGCGCTTGGTGACCAGGTTGTAGACGTTGTTCGACCAGTTCTGGATGGTGGTGTAGCGCACCCGGGCGCCCGGCTTGACGATGATCTCCACCACCGCCGAGTGCAGCGAGTCGGACTTGTAGATCGGCGCGGTGCAGCCCTCCACGTAGTGCACGTAGGAGCCCTCGTCGGCGATGATCAGGGTCCGCTCGAACTGGCCCATGTTCTCGGTGTTGATCCGGAAGTAGGCCTGCAGCGGGATGTCGACGTGCACGCCGGGCGGCACGTAGATGAAGCTGCCGCCGGACCACACCGCGGTGTTCAGCGCGGAGAACTTGTTGTCCCCGGCCGGGATGACGGTGCCGAAGTGCTCGCGGAAGATCTCCGGGTGCTCCCGCAGGCCGGAGTCGGTGTCCAGGAAGATGACGCCCTGGGCCTCCAGGTCCTCGCGGATCTGGTGGTAGACCACCTCCGACTCGTACTGCGCGGCGACGCCGGCGACCAGGCGCTGCTTCTCCGCCTCCGGGATGCCGAGCCGGTCGTAGGTGTTCTTGATGTCCTCGGGCAGTTCCTCCCAGGAGGTGGCCTGCTTCTCGGTGGAGCGGACGAAGTACTTGATGTTGTCGAAGTCGATCCCGGTCAGGTCCGAGCCCCAGTTCGGCATCGGCTTCTTCTCGAAGGTGCGCAGCGCCCGCAGCCGGGCCTCCAACATCCACTCCGGTTCGTTCTTCTTGCCGGAGATGTCGCGCACCACCGCCTCGGACAGGCCGCGGGTGGCGGCCGCGCCCGCGGCGTCGGAGTCGGCCCAACCGTAGCCGTAGTGGCCCAGCGAGGCGATGGTCTCCTCTTGGGTCAACGGCTCCGGTGTTGCTTCGAGAGTCATGGCGACGCTCTCCTGTTCGTTGTGGGTGCTTACTGTGCTGCCGGGCTGAGCGGCACATGGGTGGTGCAGGCGCAGTCGCCGTTGACGATGGTCGCCAACCGCTGCACGTGGGTGCCGAGCAGCTCGGACATGGCCTGCTGCTCGGCCTCGCAGAGCTCCGGGAACTCCTCGGCGACGTGCGACACCGGGCAGTGGTGCTGGCAGATCTGCACGCCCCGGATGGGGCCGCCGACCTCGGCGGTGCTGGTGACGTATCCGGCGCGGGTCAGCGCCTCGGCGATCCGACCGGCCGCGGCCTCGACCGCGGCGTCGTCGGCGCCGTCGGCGGCTGCGACGCCGTCGAGGATGGCGTCGATGCGACGACGGGCGAAGACCCGGACAGCGTCCTCGCCGCCGATTTCGCGGAGCTGGCGGATCGCGGCGGAGGCCAGGTCGTCGTAGGCGTGCTCCAACTTGGCCCGGCCCGCGGCGGTCAGCAGGTACCGCTTGGCGGGGCGGCCCCGGCCGACCTGCTGCCAGGACTCGGCGGCGACCGCCTGGGCGTCACCGGCGTCGGTCAGCGCGTCGAGGTGCCTGCGCACGCCCGCCGCCGAGATGCCGAGCCGCTCCGAGATCGCGCCGGCGGTGACCGGCCCGGATTCCAGCAGCAGCCGAACAATGGCCTGACGGGTGTCACCGTCGCCGGGCGCGCACGCCGCCCCGGCGGCCGCCTCAGCAGCCCCGGGCGCGACCACGCGAGCGCCGGAACGGATTTTCACAACACCAGTGTGACGCAATTCGAATGGGCCCGTCTAGCAAGGTCACCCTTACCCCGTTGCCGGTATTGCCCGCCCCCGCAGGTGGTTAGGCTGCCAGGGTGCCACGCAAGTCGCTGAGTTCGTCGATCGCCCAATGGCACGGCGATGAGCGCACCATCGGGCGCCCACTGAACACCGGCGAACTCACCGCGCTGCGCCGCACCCGGCTCTTCGGGGCCACCGGCACCATGCTGATGGCCATCGGCGCGCTGGGCGCCGGCGCCCGGCCGGTCATCCAGGACCCGACGTTCGGGGTCCGGGTGCTCAACCTGCCGTCGCGCATCCAGACCGTCGCGCTGACCATGACCACCACCGGCGCGGTGATGATGGCGCTGGCCTGGCTGCTGCTGGGCCGATTCACCGTCGGCAAACGCCGGATGACCCGCAGCCAGCTGGACCGCACCCTGATGCTGTGGATGCTGCCGCTGCTCATCGCCCCGCCGATGTACAGCAAGGACGTCTACTCCTACCTGGCGCAGAGTGAGATCGCCCGCAACGGGCTGGACCCGTACAAGGTGGGCCCGGCCACCGGGCTCGGCCTGGACCACGTGTTCACGCTCTCGGTGCCGAGCCTGTGGCGGGAGACACCCGCGCCCTACGGGCCGCTGTTCCTGTGGATCGGGCGCGGCATCTCCGAACTCACCGGCGAGAACATCGTCGCCGCCGTGTTGTGTCACCGGCTCGTCGTGCTGATCGGCGTCGGGCTGATCATCTGGGCGGTGCCCCGGCTGGCCCGGCGCTGCGGAGTCGCCGAGGTCAGCGCCATGTGGCTGGGCGCGGCCAACCCGCTGCTGCTGATGCACCTGGTGGCCGGCATCCACAACGAGGCGCTGATGCTCGGGCTGATGCTGGCCGGCGTGGAACTCGCGCTGCGCGGCGTGGAGTCCCGGCGACGACTGGTGCCGCAGCCACCGAGCTGGCCGACCGACCGCGCCGCGCTGCGGCGCTGGCTGCCGGTGCTGGAACTGGTGGCCGGCACCGTGCTGATCGCGATGAGCAGCCAGATCAAGCTGCCGTCGCTGTTGGCCGTCGGGTTCGTCGCGATGGCGCTGGCGCACCGCTGGGGCGGCACCGTGCGCGCGTTCTTCACCGCCAGCGCAGGGTTGGGCATGCTGTCGATCCTGGTCATCGTGGCGATCGGCAAACTCAGCGGTCTGGGCTTCGGCTGGCTGTTCACCCTGGGCACCGCCAACGTGGTGCGCAGCTGGATGTCCCCGCCGACGCTGCTGGCCCTGGGCGCCGGGCAGATCGGGATCTTCCTGCGCCTCGGTGACCACACCACCTCGGTGCTGGCGCTGACCCGCGCCATCGGCGTGCTGCTGATCGCGATCGTGGTGACCTGGCTGCTGCTGATGGTGCTGCGCGGCAAACTGCACCCGGTCGGCGGGCTCGGGGTGGCCCTGGGCGCGACGGTGCTGCTGTTCCCCGTCGTGCAGCCCTGGTACCTGCTGTGGGCGATCATCCCGCTGGCCTGCTGGGCCACCCGGCCGAACTTCCGCCGGGCGGTGATCGGATTCACCCTGTTGGTCGGGATCTTCGGGCCGACGGCCAACGGCGACCGGTTCGCGTTGTTCCAGATCTTCGACGCCACCGTGGCCAGCACCGTCATCGTCGCGTTGATCATCGCCTGCACCTACCGCCGGCTGCCCTGGCGGAGGCTGCCGCCGACCGCTCCGGTCGACGACCCGGTTCCACCCGACGAGGCGGTTCCGGCGGCCAAGTAGGCTGCTTGCTCGTGAGTTCGGCATCAGATCGCCCGGTCGTGCGGCTGCGCGGGGTGGATAAGCGCTACGGCGACACCCTGGCCGTTTCCGGGCTGGATCTCGACGTGGCGCCCGCCGAGGTGTTCGCGCTGCTGGGCCCCAACGGCGCCGGCAAGACCACCACCGTGGAGATGTGCGAGGGCTTCGTGCGCCCGGACGCCGGGACGGTCGAGGTGCTCGGCCTGGACCCGCGGGCCGACAACGAGGCGCTGCGCCCCCGGATCGGCGTCATGCTGCAGGGCGGTGGCGGTTACCCGGCCGCCCGCGCCGGAGAGATGCTGCGGCTGGTCGCCGCGTATTCGGCAAATCCGCTGGACCCGGACTGGCTGCTGGACACCCTCGGCCTGACCGACGCCGCCCGCACCACCTACCGTCGGCTCTCCGGCGGTCAGCAGCAGCGCCTGGCGCTGGCCTGCGCCATCGTCGGCCACCCCGAACTGGTGTTCCTCGACGAGCCGACCGCCGGGATGGACGCGCATGCCCGACTGGTGGTGTGGGAGCTGATCGACGCGCTGCGCCGCGACGGGGTGAGCGTCGTGCTGACCACCCACCACCTCAACGAGGCCGAGGAACTGGCCGACAGGATCATGATCATCGACCACGGCAAGACCGTCGCGGCCGGCACCCCGGCGGAGCTGACCCGGGCCGGCGCGGAAGACCAGCTGCGGTTCTCCGCGCCGCCGCGGCTGGACCTGGCGCTGTTGACCTCCGTGCTGCCGGAGGGGTACCGGGCCAGCGAGATCAGCACCGGCGAATACCTGGTGGAAGGCAATATCGACCCGCAGGTGCTGGCCACCGTCACCTCCTGGGCGGCGCGGCTGAACGTGCTGGCCACCGGGATGCGGGTGGAGCAGCGCAGCCTCGAAGACGTCTTCCTGGAGCTGACCGGACGGGAGCTGCGATGACCATGTTGTTCCCACCGGGCACCTTCGCGCCGGACCCGCGGCCCTCGACGCCGGCGCAGATGCTGCGCGCGCAGTACTCGCTGGAGCTCAAGCTGCTGCTGCGCAACGGCGAACAGCTGCTGCTGATCATGTTCATCCCGATCACCCTGCTGATCGGGCTCACCCTGCTGCCCCTCGGCGACGTCGGGCCGGACCGGGTCGGGGTGTTCACCCCGGCGATCATGGCGCTGGCGGTGATCTCCACCGCGTTCACCGGGCAGGCCATCGCGGTCGCGTTCGACCGCCGTTACGGCGCTCTGAAACGCCTCGGCGCCACCGCGCTGCCGGTGTGGGGCGTCATCGTCGGCAAGCTGCTGGCGGTGGTGACGGTGGTGTTCCTGCAGGCGGTGCTGCTCGGCGCGATCGCGTTCGCCCTCGGCTGGCGGCCGTCTCCGGCCGGGCTGGCGCTGGGCGCGCTGGTGATGGGTGTGGGCACCGCGTCGTTCGCCGCGATGGGGTTGCTGCTCGGCGGCACCCTGAAGGCCGAGATCGTGCTGGCGGTGGCCAACCTGGGCTGGTTCGTCTTCGCCGGCCTGGGCGCGCTGGTGCTGCCCTCGGGCGACGGGCTGGTGCCGGCGCCGGTGCGTGAGATCGCCCGACTGACCCCGTCGGGCGCGCTGACCGAAGGGCTGAGCCTCGCGACGGGCGCGGCGTCGCTGAGCTGGTTCGCCCTGGGCGTGCTGCTGGTCTGGGGCGTGGTCTGCGGCGTGGCGGCGCGGCGCTGGTTCCGCTTCACCTGATTTCAGCTGTGCTTCGGCTTCGGCTGGGTTCAGCGCAGCGTCGGCAGCAGGTGTTCGAGCTGCCCGACCTCCTCGATATTGTGCGTCACCCAGGCCCGGGCCATCGCATCGGGAAACCTGCGGGTCAGCACGTAGTTCACCGGGGTGAGCGCTTTCGCGCGGGCCCCGATGTCCAGCACGGACACGTAGTGCGTGCCGCCCGGGCCCGCCGACCAGGTGTGCTCCAGCTGGAAGATCTGGACGCCGGCGAGCCGCTGGACGAGCCGGATGCCGGTGCGGTCGAGTTTCTCCACCCGGTCCACGACGTCGACGGCGAACTCCTCGCGGCCCCCGAAGCGCTCCACGATGCGGAACCGGGCGCCCTCGGCCGCGCCGCCGCCGGGAGCGGGTTTGGCGAGTTCCCAGCGGAGGTGGTCCAGCGGATGCCAGGCCAGGTAGCGATCGATCACCTGCTCGCCGTACCGCATGGTCCCGCCGAGATTTTCAAACCAGGCCAGCACCTCGTCGGGGGTGACCCCGGCCAGCGGGCGGTGGTCGATGGTGACGCGCCGCCGCAGGTGCGGATGGCGGTGGTATTCGACGCGCGCGGTGTCGACGGCGCGCAACGGGTAGAGCACGGGGCGCGTGTGCAGGTCCATGAACATCCTTAGATACGTTTACGTTTCTTATTTGCCAGGGTAAGCTTGCGCGTTAAGAAACGCAATCGTCTCTTCTGGGGGTGCGCATGACCCGACGACGCGGCGCCGAACTCGAGGCCGCCATCGCCGACGCCGCATTGGCGGTGCTGGTACAGCGCGGCGCGGCCGGGGTGACCATGGAGGCCGTCGCCGCCGCGGCCGGCACCAGCAAGGCCGTGCTGTACCGACGCTGGCCGGACAGCGCCGCGCTGCTACGTGCCGCACTGCTGGGCGTCGCGCAGGCCGCCATCCCCACCGCCGACACCGGCAGCTACCGCGGCGACATGCTCGCCGTGCTCGACGGCTGGGTGAACGTCTTCACCGGTCCGCGCGCCGCGCTGATGCGCGCTGCCGTCGGCGCCATGGCCCAGGACCCCGAACTCGCCGAGACCTTCCGGTCCGGGGTGATCGACTGGCGCAAACACGAGATGGACGAACTGCTGCGCCGGGGCATGGCACGCGGAGATGTGCGCGCCGACGTGCCCGTCGAACTGGCCCGCGAACTCGGCCAGAGCGTGCTGTGGCACCGGCTGCTGATCACCGGCGACCCGATTTCCCGGGAACTGGCCTTGCGCCTGGTCGACGACGTGCTGGTCCCGTTCGTCTCCCCGCCTACTACGGCCGGTAGTTAGCCCGCCTCGGCGCTGAACTACCATCACGGGGTGGGCATCGGACGGACATTTCTGCGACTGGTGGACCTGCTGCCGCTGCCCAGCCTGCGCACCCAGAAGATCATCGCCGCGCTCGTGGTGCTGTCGCAGTGCCTGATCTCGGTCACCGGCGTCGTCGTCCGGGTCACCGCATCCGGGCTGGGCTGCCCCACCTGGCCGCAGTGCTTCCCGGGCAGCTTCACTCCCATCCCGCACCCCGAGGTGGCCGGCATCCACCAGGCCGTCGAGTTCGGCAACCGGATGATCACCTTCGCGGTGGTGCTCACCGCGGCGGCCGCGGTGCTGGCGCTGACCAGGGCCCGTCGTCGCCGCGAGGTGCTGGTCTACGCGTGGCTGATGCCGGCGTCCACCGTGCTGCAGGCCGTGATCGGCGGCATCACCGTGCTGACCGGCCTGCTGTGGTGGACCGTCGCCATCCACCTGCTGGTGTCGATGACGATGATCTGGCTGGCCACTCTCCTGTATGTGAAGGTCGGCGAGCCCGACGACGGCCTGCCCGCCCGCCAGTACCCGCGCGCGCTGCGCGGGCTGTCCGCGCTGACCGGCGTGGTGCTGGCGCTGGTGCTGGTCACCGGCACGCTGGTCACCGCCGCCGGCCCGCACGCCGGGGACAAGAGCCTGGAGCGCCCGGTGGAGCGGCTGAACGTCGAGATCACCACGCTGGTCGGCATGCACAGCGCGCTGCTGGTGGCCTACCTGTCGCTGCTGGTCGGGCTCGGATTCGGGCTGCTGGCCGTGAAGGCCCCTTCGGCGGTTCGGCTGCGGCTGCTGGTGCTGGTCGGGCTGGTGGCGACGCAGGGCGTCGTCGGCGCCGTGCAGTTCAACCTGGGTGTGCCGGAGGCGCTGGTCGCCCTGCACGTCGCGTTGGCCACCGCGTGCACCGCGGGCACCGCCGCGGTTTGGGGCGTCGGGGTCACCCGGCGGGTTCCTGTGCCGGTGGGGGCCGACGTCCAGGCCGCGCGGACCGAGGCCGCCCCGGCCTGAGGCCCTACTGTCTGGGCGGGACTATCGAGTGAGAACTGTGGGCGGCCAGTGAGAACTCCTGGCGGAGGCGTCATCGACTGAGAACTCTGGTCGGCTGGTGAGAAACGACGTCGCTTGGTGAGACGTGGCGGCGGCCATTTTCATCGACTGAGACATGACGTACACGTTGAGCGAGTAACCCCCACCCGTACCTCTCAGTCGATGAAAAACCCGTCCCAGGTTTCTCACTGACGTACCTGAGTTCTCACCGGCCGCCTCCATGTCTCAGCCGAAAGGCAAGGCCGCCAACAATTCTCACCAGTGTGCGTGGTTTCTCACTCGATGACCGAGCACATAGCCTCGCAACAGCGAACCTGGGCGGTCGAGCCTATTTAGGCAGCACGTCGGTGGCCCGGTGCGTCATCGGGCCCAGGCCGAGGCGCTCCAACGCGTCCTCCACCGCGAGGGCGAACCCGCGCTGCTTGAGCTCGCGCACCTCGCGGCTCTGCTGTGTCCAGCCCAGGCTGGGTTCGACGAGCTCCAACTCCAGCAGCGTCGCGTCCGCCGCCCCACCGATCACGTCGACCCGGGCGTAGAGGAACGCCGCGGCGTCGGTCTCCAGGTGCGCAGCCGCGGCGGCCAGCGCCCGACGGCCGAACTCCCACATCCGCGGGTCCGGCTCGGCGCCCCGCAGGTTCTCCGCGGCGAACGTGCCGGACGGGTCCAGCTCGAAGGACTGTCCGGGCGGCGGCAGCATCGGGCCCTTGAGGAACGCGTGCGACGGCTCGCCGGCGATGAACACCATCGCGGTCTCCCCCGCCTCGATGCGCCGGTCATACGGCTGCACCATCACGGTCTGACCGTTGTCGTGCATCTCGTCGGCGTGCTCGCGGGCCGCGGTGTGACCCCGGAAGCGTTTCGCGCCAATCGATCCCGCGCCGACGGCCGGCTTGATCACCACTTCCCCGCCGGGCAGGTGCAGGGTCTGGTCCGGCTCGAAAAACTCGGTCTCCACCACCCGCACCCCGGACACCGCCAGATCGTGCAGGTAACGCTTGTCGGTGTTCCAGGCCACCACCTCCGGCGCGTTGAGCAACGCCTTCACCCGGCGGGTCCAGGACAGGAACTCATCGAGGCGCTCGGTGTAATCCCAGGTGGCGCGCAGGATCACCAGATCGGCGTCCAGGGTATGCGGGTCATCCCAGGGCAGCCAGTGCGCGTGTAGCCCGCGCTGGCGCAGCACCTCGACCAGGCCGTCGTCGTCACCGTCACTGGCGGGCAGCGCCTGGCAACCGGCCAACACAATCCGCGGATGGAAAACCTCAGGGCGCGCCAACTTCACCCCGGTGATGTTACTGAAGCATGATGGACGTCATGCACGCGATTGAAGTCGCCCAGCACGGCGGCCCCGAAGTCCTGCAGTACGTCGAGCGTTCGGCGCCCGAGCCGGGCCCCGGCGAGGTGCTGATCAAGGCCGAAGCCATCGGGGTGAACTTCATCGACACCTACTTCCGCTCCGGGCTCTACCCGCGGGAGACCCCGTTCGTCGTGGGGTCCGAGGTGTGCGGCACGGTCGCCGCGGTCGGCGAGGACGTCGCCGCGCTCACTGTCGGCGACCGGGTGGTGACCGCCAACGCCGTCGGCGCTTACGCCGACTACTGTCTGGCCCCGGCCGATTTCGTCGCCTACGTGCCCGAGGGCGTGGCCGCCGACGCGGTGGCCTCCGCGCTGCTCAAGGGTATGACCGCGCACTACCTGATCACGTCGGTGTACCCGGTGGGCCCGCAGGACACCGTGCTCGTGCACGCCGGCGCAGGCGGGGTCGGGCTGATCCTGACCCAGTGGGCGGTCAGCCTGGGCACCAAGGTCATCACCACCGCCTCCACCGCGTACAAGGCGGAACTGTCCCGGGAGGCCGGGGCGATCGCGGTGCTGGACTATCCCGACGATCCGGCCGAGTTCGCCGAGCGGATCCGGGAGCTGACCGGTGGGCGCGGGGTCAACGCGGTGTACGACGGGGTCGGGAAGTCCACCTTCGACGCCAGCCTGGCCAGCCTCGCGGTGCGCGGCACGCTGGCGCTGTTCGGGGCCTCCTCAGGCCCGGTGCCGCCGGTGGACCCGCAGCGGCTGAACGTCGCCGGCTCGGTGTACCTGACCCGGCCGAGCCTCGGGCACTTCACCCGCACGCCCGACGAGTTCGCCTGGCGGGCCGGGGAACTGATGGACCAGATCGCCTCCGGCACGGTGAACATCACCCTCGGCGGGCACTACCCGCTGGCCGAGGCGCAGCGCGCGCACGAGGATCTGCAGGACCGCAAGACGGTGGGCTCGATCGTTTTGATCCCGTAGGTCTGTGCGCAATCCCCGAGGTCTGTACGCAGCCGATCACTCGCGCAGAAATTGAGCCGCGAGCGATCGCCTACGTACGCGGCGCGGTGTACCAAACCGAGCGCTCGGTGGGTTGGGGGTTCGCGACCGCTCGGTCAGGTACAGACCCCGGCGTACACAGCCGAGCGCTCGTGATGGGCACCGCCCGCTAGCGCTGGGTTACGCGCGCTAGCGCTGGGTTACGCGCGCGAGTTCAGGAGGCGTACAGCGACAGCAGCGTCGGCAGGTCCAGCGCGGAGTCCACCGCCAGCGCGACGAACACCGCAGACAGGTAGTTGTTGGACTGCAGGAAGAGCTTCAGCGGCTTGACCGGCTCACCACGGCGCACCCCGGCCTGCAGCTTGTGCGCCAGCCAGAGGAACCACCCGCCGGCCAGCAGCGCCACCACGGTGTACAGCCAGCCGGTGGCCGGGACCAACGCCAGCGTCGCGATCACCGTCAGCCAGGTGTAGATGACGATCTGGCGGGTCACCTGCGCCTCGGTCGCCACCACCGGCAGCATCGGGACCCCGGCCGCGGCGTAGTCCTCCTTGTAGCGCATGGCCAGCGCCCAGGTGTGCGGCGGCGTCCAGAAGAAGATGATCAGGAACATCACGATGGCCGGCCACTGGATGGTCCCGGTCACCGCCGACCAGCCGATCATCACCGGCATGCAGCCCGCGGCCCCGCCCCACACCACGTTCTGCGAGGTGCGGCGCTTGAGCAGCAGGGTGTAGACGAAGACGTAGAAGGCGATGGTCGCCCCGGCCAGGTGCGCCGACAGCGCGTTGGCGAAGTGCCACAGCCAGAAGAACGACGCCACCGAGATCGCCAGGCCGAAGATCAGCGCGTGGGTGCGGGGCACGCTGTCGCGGGCCAGCGGGCGACGCTCGGTGCGCTTCATCAGCTTGTCGATGTCGGAGTCGGCGACGCAGTTGAGCGTGTTCGCGCCCGCGGCGGCCAGCATGCCGCCGAACAGGGTGTTGAGGATCAGCAGCGGGTCGACGCTGCCGCGGTGCGCCAGCAGCATCGCCGGAATGGTGGTGACCAGCAGCAACTCGATGACACGAGGCTTGGTCAGAGCGATGTACGCCCACACTTTCGAGCGGATGCGCCCACCGGTCGCCGGCACGGCTTGATCGGCGTGAACTTTCACCACGGGGCTGACTCCTCGGCGCATAAGACGCGCAACAGCGCGTCTACTACAGAGCATGGTAGACCGCGGCGCCCAGCGCCCGAAACCCGCGTGAGGAAAATGCTTCGGGCGGCATGCGCGAGGGGCCCCCGGGCGATTAGGGTTTACCTCAGCGGCCTAGCGCGACGACGCGCTCCCGCCATGTCTACAAGGAGATCGCCTGTGACCATTGCGGAGGAAATCGCCGCGCTCACCCAGCCCCACCACCCGGCCGATTGGACCGATGTGGACACCCGCGCGGTGGACACCGCCCGGGTCCTGGCCGCCGACGCCGTGCAGAAGGTGGGCAACGGCCACCCCGGCACCGCGATGAGCCTGGCCCCGCTGGCCTACACGCTGTATCAGCGCCAACTGCGCCACGACCCCACCGACCCGCACTGGATCGGCCGCGACCGGTTCGTGCTGTCCTGCGGGCACTCCAGCCTCACCCAGTACGTCCAGCTGTACCTGGGCGGGTTCGGCCTGGAGCTGGGTGACCTGGAAGCGCTGCGGACCTGGGACTCCAAGACACCCGGGCACCCGGAGTACCGGCACACCAAAGGCGTGGAGATCACCACCGGCCCGCTCGGCCAGGGCCTGGCCTCGGCCGTCGGCATGGCGATGGCCAGCCGCTACGAACGCGGCCTGTTCGACCCCGACGCCGCGCCCGGGACCAGCCCGTTCGACCACTTCGTCTACGTGATCGCCTCCGACGGCGACATCGAAGAGGGCGTCACCAGTGAGGCCAGCTCGCTGGCCGGCGTCCAGCAGCTGGGCAACCTGATCGTGTTCTGGGACGACAACCGGATCTCCATCGAGGACGACACCGCGATCGCGCTGTCCGAAGACGTCTGCGGGCGCTACCACGCCTACGGCTGGCATGTGCAGCAGGTCGACGGCGGCGAGAACGTCGCCGGCATCGAGGAGGCCATCGCGGCCGCCAAGGCCGAGACCGGCCGGCCGTCGTTCATCGCGCTGCGCACCGTCATCGGCTACCCGGCCCCGACGAAGATGAACACCGGTGGCATCCACGGCTCCGCCCTCGGCGGTGACGAGGTCGCTGCCACCAAGACCTTCCTCGGCTTCGATCCGGAGAAGTCCTTCGAGGTGACCGACGAGGTCATCTCCCACACCCGGTCGCTGGCAGACCGCGCGAAGACCGTGCGCGCGGACTGGCAGGAAGGCTTCGACGCCTGGGCGGCGCGGGAGCCCGAGCGCAAGGCGCTGCTGGACCGGCTGGAGGCCGGCGAGCTGCCCGAGGGCTGGACCGAGGCGCTGCCGAGCTGGGAGGTCGCAGACAAGGGCCCGGCCACCCGTGCCGCCTCCGGCGCGGTGCTCGGCGCCATCGGCCCGGTGCTGCCCGAACTGTGGGGTGGCTCGGCGGATCTGGCAGGCTCCAACAACACCACCATCAAGGGCGCGAAATCCTTTGGCCCGTCGACGATTTCGACGTCGACCTGGTCGGCGGAGCCGTACGGCCGGACGCTGCACTTCGGCATCCGCGAGCACGCGATGGCCTCGATCCTGTCCGGCATCGTGCTGCACGGCCCGACCCGCGCCTACGGCGGCACCTTCCTGCAGTTCGCCGACTACATGCGCCCGGCGGTGCGGTTGGCCGCGCTGATGGACATCGACCCCATCTACGTGTGGACCCATGACTCCATCGGCCTCGGCGAGGACGGCCCGACGCATCAGCCGATCGAGCACCTCGCCGCGCTGCGCGCCATCCCGAACCTGTCCGTGGTCCGCCCGGCCGACGCCAACGAAACCGCGCACGCCTGGCGCGCGGTGCTCGAACGCGGCAGCGCGAGCGGCCCGGTCGGGCTGATCCTGACCCGGCAGAACGTGCCGGTGCTCGACGGCACCGACGCCGACGGGGTCGCCCGCGGCGGCTACGTGCTGGCCGGCGACGCCGAGGGCGCCGACGTGCTGCTGATCGGCACCGGCTCCGAGGTGCAGCTGGCCGTCGCGGCGCGCGAGCAACTCGCTGCCGAGGGCGTCAACGCCGCCGTCGTCTCACTGCCCTGCCTGGAGTGGTTCGACGCCCAGGACCAGGCGTACCGGGACGCGGTGCTGCCGCCGTCGGTCACCGCCCGGGTGTCGGTGGAAGCCGGCATCGCCATGCCGTGGCACCGCGTCGTCGGAGCGCACGGCGAGATCGTCTCCATCGAGCACTACGGGGCCTCCGCGAGCGACAAGGTCCTGTTCGAGAAGTTCGGCTTCACCCCCGAAGCCGTCGTCGCCGCCGCCAAGCGCAGCATCAGCAGCACCGGAAAGGCATCCTCATGACCCAGAACCCGAACCTGGCCGCACTGTCGGACGCCGGCGTGGCCGTCTGGCTCGACGACCTGTCCCGCGACCGGCTGCAGACCGAAAACCTGCAGCAGCTCATCGACACCCGCAGCGTGGTCGGCGTGACCACCAACCCGTCGATCTTCCAGGCCGCGCTGACCAGCGGCACCGCCTACGACGCGCAGGTCGCCGAGCTGGCCTCCCGGGGCGCCGACGTGGACGCCACCATCCGGACCGTCACCACCGACGACGTCCGCAATGCCTGCGACGTGCTGGCCAAGGCCTTCGAGGCCTCCGGTGGCGCCGACGGCCGGGTGTCCATCGAGGTGGACCCGCGGCTGGCCCACGACACCGAGAAGACCGTGCTGCAAGCCGTCGAGCTGTGGAAGATCGTCGACCGGCCCAACCTGCTGATCAAGATTCCCGCCACCCTGGCCGGGCTGCCCGCGATCACCGCCGTCATCGCCGAGGGCATCAGCGTGAACGTGACGCTGATCTTCTCCGTCGAGCGGCACCAGGCGGTGATGGACGCCTACCTGGCCGGGCTGGAGCAGGCCCGCGAGGCCGGCCACGACCTGCGCAAGATCTTCTCCGTCGCCTCCTTCTTCGTGTCCCGGGTGGACACCGAGATCGACGCCCGGCTGGAGAAAATCGGCACCGCCGAGGCGCTGGCCATGCGCGGGCTGGCCGGCGTCGCGAACGCCCGGCTCGCCTACGCCGCCTACCAGGACGTCTTCGAGACCGGCGCCCGGTTCGGCGCGCTGGCCGACGTCGGCGCCAATGTGCAGCGTCCGCTGTGGGCGTCCACCGGGGTGAAGAACCCGGACTACCCGGACACCCTGTACGTCACCGAACTCGTCGCCCCCGACACCGTCAACACCATGCCGGAGAAGACCCTGGAGGCCGTCGCCGACCACGGCGTCATCACCGGGGACACCATCACCGGCGCGCAGCGCCAGACCGTGGCCGGTGAGGTGTTCGACGGACTGGAGTCCGTCGGGATCGACCTGCGCGAGGTGTTCGACCTGTTGGAGACCGAGGGCGTCGACAAGTTCGAGAAGTCCTGGGAAGAGCTGATCGCGGCGGTGCAGGGGCAACTGGACGCGGCGCGCTGAGCACCGCGACGGACCGCCCTATGACGAACCCGCTGCGCGATCCCCGGGACCAACGGCTGCCGAGGATCCCGGGGCCGTGCGCCCTGGTGATCTTCGGTGTCACCGGCGACCTGGCCCGCAAGAAGCTGATGCCGGCGATCTACGACCTGGCCAACCGCGGGCTGCTGCCGCCGGCGTTCGCGCTGGTCGGGTTCGCCCGCCGGGATTGGGCCGATCAGCACTTCTCCGAGGTGGTGCGCGACGCCGTCGCCGAACACGCCCGCACCCCGTTCCGTCAGGAGGTGTGGGACCGGCTCGCCGAGGGCATCCGGTTCGTGCACGGCAGCTTCGACGACGACGACGCCTACGTCCGGTTGGCCGAGAAGCTGGCCGAGTTGGACGCCGAGCGCGGCACCGGCGGCAACCACGCGTTCTACCTGTCCATCCCGCCGGCCGCGTTCCCGCTGGTCTGCTCGAAACTGTCCGAATCCGGGCTGGCCGCCACCCACCCCGACGGCGACGGCGGCGAGACCTGGAGCCGGGTGGTGATCGAGAAGCCGTTCGGCCACGATCTGGCCTCCGGGCAGGCGCTCAACGCGGTGGTGAACTCGGTGTTCCCGGAGTCGTCGGTGTTCCGCATCGACCACTACCTGGGCAAAGAGACCGTGCAGAATCTGCTGGCGCTGCGGTTCGCGAACCAGATGTTCGAGCCGATCTGGAACGCCAACTACGTCGACCACGTGCAGATCACCATGGCCGAGGACATCGGCCTGGGCGGCCGGGCCGGCTACTACGACGGGATCGGCGCCGCCCGCGACGTCATCCAGAACCATCTGCTGCAGCTGCTGGCGCTGACCGCGATGGAGGAGCCGGTGAGCTTCGCCCCGCGCGCGCTGCAGGCCGAGAAGATCAAGATCTTCTCCGCCACCAGCCTGATCGAGCCGCTCAGCGAGAACACCGCCCGCGGCCAGTACGCCGGCGGTTGGCAGGGCAGCCAGCAGGTCGTCGGGCTGCTCGACGAGGACGGTTTCTCCCCCGCGTCCAAGACCGAGACGTTCGCCGCGATCGCGCTGGAGGTCAACACCCGGCGCTGGGCCGGGGTGCCGTTCTATCTGCGCACCGGCAAGCGGCTGGGCCGACGTGTCACCGAGATCGCGCTGGTGTTCAAACGCGCGCCGCACGGCCCGTTCGACACCGCGATGGGCGCCGACATCGGCAAGAACGCCCTGGTGATCCGGGTGCAGCCGGACGAGGGCATGACGGTGCGGTTCGGCTCCAAGGTGCCCGGGCACCTGATGGAGGTCCGCGACGTGAACATGGACTTCTCCTACGGCGCGGCGTTCGCCGAGGAGTCCCCGGAGGCCTACGAGCGGCTCATCCTCGACGTGCTGCTCGGTGAGCCGTCGCTGTTCCCGGTCAACGAGGAAGTCGAAATGTCCTGGCGCATCCTGGATCCCGCGCTGGACCATTGGGCCCGCGCCGACGCAGGCGGTAGCGGCCCGGAGCCGTACGCGCCGGGCGGGTGGGGTCCCGAATCGGCGCATCAGATGCTGCGCCGGACCGGACGGGAGTGGCGTCGCCCATGATCATCGATCTCCCCGACACCACCACCAACGCCGTCAACGCGCGGCTGCTCGCGATCAGCGAGGAACTGGGCGCCTCGGCGATGGGCCGGGTGCTGACCCTGGTGATCGCCCCGGACACCGACGCCACCATTGAGGACTCCATCGCCGCGGCCTGCTACGCCAGCCACGAGCACCCCTGCCGGGTGATCCTGGTCAGCCCGGCCGACCGGCTGGCCGACACCCCGCGGCTGGACGCCCAGATCCGCACCGGCGCCGACGCCGGGGCCGGCGAAGTGGTGGTGCTGCGACTGTCCGGCGCGCTGGCCCGGCAGTCGGCCAGCGTCGTCGTCCCGTTCCTGCTGCCCGACACCCCGGTGGTGGCGTGGTGGCCCGACGTCGCGCCATCGGTGCCCGCCGACCACCCGCTCGGCAAACTGGCGGTGCGCCGCATCACCGACGCGACCCGCGCGGTGGACCCGCTGGCCGCGATCCGGTCCCGGCTGGTCGGGCACCGCGCCGGCGACACCGACCTGTGCTGGGCGCGGGCCACCTACTGGCGCGCGTTGCTGGCCGCGGCCGTCGACCAGGCTCCCGGTCAGCAGATCCGCTCGGTGCTCGTCGCCGGCCGCAAGGGTGAGCCGGCGCTCGACATCATGGCCGGCTGGCTCGCCGCCCGGCTGAGCGTCCCGGTGCGCCGCGCCGTCAGCGACGATCCGCGGGTCGAGCTCAACACCGGCGCGGAGACGGTCACTCTGAGCCGTCCGCAGGACGGCCTGACCGCGACACTGAGCCGCACCGGACGGCCCGACGCGCTGCTGCCGCTGGCCTACCGGGGCACCCCGGATTGCCTGGCCGAAGAGCTGCGCCGACTGTCCGCCGACGAGATCTACGCCGAAGCGTTGCGCGGGCTGGATCAGGTGGAGTACGTATAGGCCATGGAGGTCCGGGTATTCACCGATCGCGGGGCGCTGGCCGACGGCGCCGCCGACCTGCTGGCCGAGCAGATGGCGGCGGCGGTGCGGCGGCGCGGCCGCGCCGACATCGTGCTAACCGGCGGGAGCGTCGGGATCGCGGTGCTCGCCGGTCTGCGGGACCGCGCGGTGGACTGGTCGTCGGTGCATCTCTACTGGGGTGACGAGCGCTACGTCCCCGCCGACGATGACGACCGCAACGCCAAGCAGGCCGCCGAGGCGCTGCTGGACCACATCGACATCCCGCCCGGGAACGTGCACCCGATGGCGTCATCGGACGGGCAGTTCGGCGACAACCTCGACGCGGCCGCCGCCTCCTACGAGCGAGTGTTGGCCGCACAGTCCGAGAAGGGCGCTCCCACACCGGATTTCGATGTGCACCTGCTCGGTATGGGCGGCGAAGGCCACGTGAATTCGCTGTTCCCGGACTCCCCCGCGGTGCGCGAGGCCGCACGCTTCGTCGTCGGCGTGGAGGACTCCCCCAAGCCGCCGCCGCACCGGCTGACCCTGACCCTGCCCGCGGTGCGCCGCGCCGCCCAGGTGTGGCTGACGGTGGCCGGCGCCGACAAGGCCGAGGCGGTGGCCGCCGCGGTGGGCGGGGCCGCGGCGACCGACATCCCGGCGGCCGGCGCGATCGGCCGCGAGCGCACACTGTGGCTGCTCGACGAGGAAGCGGCGGGTTTGCTGCCTCCCCAGGTTCGCGGCGGGGTTTAATAACCCCATGGCGGACAAGACCGGCGCGGCGAAGCGCCCCACCCAGCAGCGGCTCAGGAGCCTGGCGCAGGCCGCCATGAACGCCGACCAGACCGTCGGGCAGCTCGACGGCGTGATCGGCGGGCTCGGCGGCACACTCAATGAGCTCAACGCGTCGCTGCAGGGACTCAACGAGACCCTCGAGCGGCTCAACGGCACCATCGAGCGCCTCGACGCGCTGTCGGACAACCTGCTCGGCGTCGGCGACCGGCTCAACGACGTGGTGGACCGGGTGGAGAAGCTGCTCGGCGTCGGCGAGGTCGCGGTACAGCCGCTGTCGGCCACCGAAAACGCCGTCCGCAACGCGATCAACGCCGTCCGCAGCGCGACGGGGATCTAGACGCCTACCCCGAGTTGATGGGGCAGGCCCGCCGCGCAAAGCCTCCGTTCCTCCGGCTTTGCTTGCGACCTACCCCGAGTTGATGGGGCAGGCCCGCCGCGCAAAGCCTCCGTTCCTCCGGCTTTGCTTGCGACCTACCCCGAGTTGCGTAGCGCCGTGGCCAGGCCGCTCATGGTCATCAGAATGCCGCGCTGCACCAGCTCGTCCTCGTCGCCGTCGCGGTAGCGGCGCAGCAGTTCGACCTGCAGGTGATTCAGCGGCTCCAGGTACGGGAACCGGTTGAACACCGAGCGGGCCAGCGCCGGGTTGTCCGCCAGCAGGTCGTCGTAGCCGGTGATCGCCTTGAACATCTCGATGCAGCGGTCGTGCTCGGCGACGATCTTGGAGAACACCCGCTCGCGCAGCGCCTCGTCGGGCACCAGTTCGGCGTAGCGGGCGGCCAGGCCCATGTCTGATTTGGCCAGCACCTGCGCCATATTCGACAGCACGGTGGCGAAGAACGGCCAGCGCCGGTACAGGTCGGAGAGCACCTCGAGCCGGTCCTCGCCGAGTTTCTCGCCCTCGGCGATGTAGTCCGCGAACGCGGTGCCGGTGCCGTACCAGCCGGGCAGCATCACCCGCGACTGGCTCCAGGCCAGCACCCACGGGATGGCGCGCAGGTCGGAGATCTTGGTGGTCTGCTTGCGCGAGGTGGGCCGGCTGCCGATGTTCAGCGCGCCGATCTCGCTGACCGGGGTCGACGTCTCGAAGTACTCGACGAAGCCCGGGGTGCGGTGCACCAGGTCGGCGTAACACTCCCGGGCGCGGGCGGCCAGGTCGTCGAGCACCGCGTAGGCGGCCTCCGCCCGGTCGCCGAGCCCCTCCACGTCGAGCAGGGTGGACTCCAGCGTCGCCGCCACCAGGGTTTCCAGGTTGCGCCGGGCCATCTTCGGCTCGGCGTACTTGGCGGCGATCACCTCACCCTGCTCGGTGAGCCGCAGGGAGCCGCGCACCGCGCCGGGCGGCTGAGCCAGGATCGCGTCGTAGCTGGGGCCGCCGCCGCGCCCGACGGTGCCGCCGCGGCCGTGGAACAGCCGCAGCCGGATGTCGTTGCGCGCCGCCATGTCCACCAACTCCAGTTCGGCGCGGTACAGCGCCCAGTTGGCGGCCAGGTAGCCGCCGTCCTTGTTGGAGTCGGAGTAGCCGAGCATGACCTCCTGGCGGTCACCGCGGGCGGCCACGATGCCTCGGTACAGCGGCAGCGCCAGGGCGGCGTCCATGATGTCCGCGCCGGCCTGCAGGTCCTCGATGGTCTCGAACAGCGGCACGATGCCGACCGGCGCGTATCCGGAGGCGGCGTCGAGCAGCCCGGCTTCCTTGAGCAGCAGGGCGGCCTCCAAGAGGTCCGACACCGACTGGCACATCGAGATGATGTAGTTCGGGATCGTTTCCGGCCCGTAGACGGCCACCGCCTCGGCGGCGGCGCGGACGATGCCGAGCTCCTTTCGGGCCAGCTCGGACAGGTCGTCGTCGGGGCGGGTCAGCGGCCGCCGGGTGGACAGTTCGGCGGTCAGCAGCGCCACCCGCTCGTCCTCATTCAGGGACCGGTAATCCGGGTGCGCGCCGGCGAACGCGAGCAGTTCGGCGACGACCTCCTCGTGCATGTCGGAGTTCTGCCGCATGTCCAGGCCGCACAGGTGGAAGCCGAACGTGCGCACCGCTTCCCGCAACTGCGCCAGCCGGTCGTCGGCCAGCAGGGCGTCGCCGTGGTCGCGCAGCGAGGTGTCCACAACGTCCAGATCGGCCAGCAGTTCGGCGGCGCTGCCGTAGCGCGGCAGCCCCAGCTCGCGCAGGTTGGGCGGCCGGTCGTCGAGGATGGTCTTGGCGGTGGCGGTGAGCCGGCCGTGGATGGCGCGGACCGCGCGGCGGTAGGGCTCGTCGGCCCGCAGCGGCTGGTCCACCTGGTCGGCCAGCGCGGTGAGCTCGTCGCTGACGGTGACCAGCCGCGCCGACAGCGGCAGCTCGATTTCCAGCGCCGTCAGCTCGGTCAGGTAGTGGCCGAACGCCATGCAGGCGGCCCGGCCGGTGGCCTGGCGCACCACCCCGGCGGTGACATTGGGGTTGCCGTCGCGGTCTCCGCCGATCCACGAGCCGGGCCGCAGGATCGGCTGTGCCAGCAGGTCGGCCCCGGGCCAGCGGTCCCGCAGCTGATCGCGGACCTCGGCGTTGACGGCCGGGATCACCTCGAAGAACGCCGCCGGGTAATAACGCAGGCCGGATTCGATCTCGTCGGTGATCCGCAGCCGGGACAGCCGCACCAGCGCGGTCTGCCACAGCCGCAGGATGTGCCGGCGCAGCTCCAGCCCGAGGTCTTTGCCGTCGGCGGTGCGGGTGCTGCCGGGGACGCGGGCGCGCATCAACTCGGTGATCCGGTTCTGCGTCTCGAACACGGTGCGCCGACGGGTTTCGGTGGGGTGCGCGGTGATCACGGGCGCCACCAGCGCCCCGGCCAGCAGTTCGGTGACGGTCGCGGCGTCGATCTCGGCGGCGTCGAGTTTGGCGTAGGTGGCGGCCAGGCTGGAGTCCTGCGGCGGATCGCCGGCGGCGATGTGGACGGCGCGGCGGCGTTCCCGGTGGATGTCCTCGGCGACATTGGCCAGCAGCGCGAAGTCGGTGAACGCGCGGATCACCGGGACGGCCTTTGCGGTGTCCACGCCGCTGAACAGCGCCGTCATCTCGGAACGGTCGATCTCGGAACGGCGCACCCGGAACGCCTCGACGCGGGCCCGCTCGACCAGGTCGAAGACATCCTCACCGCTGTGCTCGCGGACGGTGTCGCCGAGGATGTCGCCGAGCAGCCGGATGTCGTCGCGCATGGGTTCGGTGGCCTCGCGGCCGGTCTGGGTGCGTCGCACCGAGCCGAACGGTTCCAGAGAGAAATCGTTATCGGGCATGACGACCAGTATTGACGGTGCGGGCGGAGAGCGCAGAACGAGCCCCCGGCGGTTCAGCGAGGCTCGGCGGAGTTCGCACGCGAGTAACGCCAGGAGGACGGCTGGGCGCTCCCGACGCACGCCAGTGACGCCAGGACGACAGGCGCGTTCGCCAGTTACCTGGGGACGTTCTGAGGGACGATTTTCGTCCTGCTGTCACTGGGGATCGCGCGGACCGTCCTGAGGTCACTGGCGACGAAAGCTGCGATGCCACCTGGTGACTGATGTGGGCGATCAGCGCCTGAAACGTCACCAAAACAGGGCGACGTCGCAGGATTCTGCGACGTCTGGGACTTCCGGTATCCCTGGGGCTACTGGTATTTGATGCTCAGGCCCATGGCCACGATGCTGACCACCCAGATGCCGATCACGAAGTAGGTCAGCCGGTCCAGGTTCTTCTCGACCACGGTGGAGCCGGACAGGCTGGACTGCACGCCGCCACCGAACAGGGTGGACAGGCCGCCGCCCTTGGCGCGGTGCAGCAGCACCAGCAGCACGACCAGCACGCTGGTCACCAGAAGCAGTACCTGGAGGGCGGTTTCCATGGCGGTTACCCTACCTGGTCACCGCCGCGGCCAGCGAAACCGCCACCCATTACAACACCGGCCACAGCAGCCGTCGGGCCACAGCGGATCGCCGGTTACGGCAGCGGGCCGCCCGCCGCGATCGCGGCGATCTGGGCGAACTGCTCGCCGTCCAGCGACGCGCCACCGATCAGCCCGCCGTCGATGTCGGCCTGGGCGATCAGCTCGCCGACGTTCTTGGCGTTCATCGAGCCGCCGTAGAGCACCCGCACCGACTCCGCGATCTGCGGCGTGGCGATATTGGCCAGCTCGGCGCGGATGGCGGCGCAGACCTCCTGGGCGTCGGCCGCGCTGGCCACCCGCCCGGTGCCGATCGCCCACACCGGCTCGTAGGCGATCACCGAGGCCGCGATCTGCTCGTGCGACAGACCCGCCAGCGAGCCCTGCAGCTGTGCGACATTCCAGTCGATGTGCTCACCGATCTCGCGCACCCCCAGCGACTCGCCGATGCAGATGATCGGGGTCAGGCCGTGCCGCAGCGCGGCGGCGGCCTTCTCCGCGACCAGGGCGTCGGTCTCGTGGTGGTAGGTGCGCCGCTCGGAGTGCCCGACGACGGCGAACGTGCAGCCCAGCTTCGCCAGGAACGCGCCACTGATCTCACCGGTGTAGGCCCCGGAGTCGTGCACGGAAACGTCCTGCGCCCCGTAGGTCAGCCGCAGCTTGTCGCCGTCGACCAGGGTCTGCACGCTGCGCAGGTCGGTGAACGGCGGGATGACGGTGACGTCCACCCGGTCGAAGTACTTCTCCGGCAGCGAGAAGGCGATCTTTTGCACCAGGGCGATGGCCTCGAAATGATTGAGGTTCATCTTCCAGTTGCCGGCGATGAGCGGCGTACGGGCCACCATTGAGTCCTAACTCTCGAAGCGCGACGGGTTCATGACGGCCAGGAGGCCTCGCGGCCCCCGAACGTCACTCCCCAGATTCCAGCACGGCGATGCCGGGCAGGGTCTTGCCTTCCAAATATTCCAGCGACGCCCCGCCACCGGTGGAGATATGGCTGAAGCCGTCCTCGGGCAGGCCCAGGGTGCGCACGGCCGCGGCCGAGTCGCCGCCGCCGACGACGCTGAACGCGCCCTTGGCGGTCGCGGCGATGATCGCCTCGGCCACCCCGCGGGTGCCGGCGGCGAACGCCGGGAACTCGAACACGCCCATCGGCCCGTTCCAGAACACCGTCTTGGCGTTGGACAGCAACGCGGTGAACCGCTTGACCGACTCCGGACCGATGTCCAGGCCCATCTGGTCGGCCGGGATCTCGGTGGCGGCCACCGTGGTCGGCGGCGCGTCGGCGGCGAACTCCGGCGCCACCACGATGTCGACCGGCAGGTGGATGACGTCGCCGTACTCCTCGAGCAGGCGCGCGCAGGTTTCCACCATCTCCTCCTGCAGCAGCGAGGTTCCCACCGAAAGTCCTTGCGCGGCAAGGAAGGTGAAGCACATGCCACCGCCGATGATGAGGCTGTCGGCCTTGGTCGCGAGGTTCTCGATGACGGCCAGCTTGTCGGAGACCTTGGAGCCGCCGAGCACCACCGCGTACGGACGCCCGCCCCCGGAGGTCAGCTGTCGCAGCACCTCGACCTCGGCGGCGACCAGGGTGCCGGCGTAGTGCGGCAGCAGCTTGGCGACGTCGTAGACGGAGGCCTGCTCGCGGTGCACCACCCCGAACCCGTCGGAGACGAACGCCGCCTGCGGCCCACCCGGGGTGTCCACCAGTTCCACCAGCTCGGCGGCCAGCGCGGCCCGCTCACTGGGGTCCTTGCTGGTCTCGCGCGGGTCGAAGCGGATGTTCTCCAGCAGCAGGATGTCACCGTCGGTGAGGCCTTCGGCGCGGGCCAGGGCGTCGGTCCCGACGGTGTCGGAGGCCAGCGCCACGTGCCGGCCGAGCCGCTCCCCCAGTTCCTTGGCGACCGGGGCCAGCGAGAACTTGGGGTCCGGGGCGCCCTTGGGACGGCCCAGGTGCGCGGTCACCACCACCCGGGCGCCGCCCTCGCTCAGCGCCTTCAGCGTCGGCAGCGAGGCGATGATGCGGCCCGGGTCGGTGATGTTGCCGTCGTCGTCGAGCGGGACGTTGAAGTCGGAGCGCACCAACACGCCCCGACCGGCAACGCCCTCGGCGAGCAGGTCGTCGAGAGTCTGGATCGTCATCGCTACAGGGACTTGCCCACCAGCGCGATCAGGTCAACGAGGCGGTTGGAGTAGCCCCACTCGTTGTCGTACCAGGACACCGTCTTGGCCTGGTTGCCGATCACCTTGGTCAGGCCCGCGTCGAAGATCGAGCTGTGCGGGTCGGTGACGATGTCGCTGGACACGATGGGGGCGTCGTAGTACTTCAGGATGCCCTTCATCGGGCCGTCGGCGGCGGCCTTCATGGCGGCGTTGATCTCGTCGGCGGTGGCCGTCTTCTGCAGTTCGACGGTCAGGTCGGTGCAGGAGCCGGTGGGGATCGGCACCCGCAGCGCGTAGCCGTCCAGCTTGCCCTTGAGCTCCGGCAGCACCAGGCCGATGGCCTTGGCGGCGCCGGTGGAGGTCGGCACGATGTTCAGAGCGGCCGCGCGGGCGCGACGCAGGTCCTTGTGCGGGCCGTCCTGCAGGTTCTGGTCCTGGGTGTAGGCGTGCACGGTGGTCATCAAGCCCTGCACGATGCCGAACTCGTCGTTGAGGACCTTGGCGAACGGGCCGAGGCAGTTGGTGGTGCACGAGGCGTTGGAGATGATGTTCTGGCTGCCGTCGTACTTGTCGTCGTTGACGCCCATCACGATGGTGATGTCCTCGCCGCTGGCGGGCGCGGAGATGATGACCTTCTTGGCGCCGGCGTCCAGGTGGCCCTGGGCCTTCTCGCGCGCGGTGAAGATGCCGGTGGACTCGACGACGACGTCGACGCCCAGGTCGCCCCAGGGCAGCGCCGCCGGACCTTCCTTGACCGCCAGCGCCTTGATCTTGACGTCGCCGACGACGATGGTGTCGTCGCCTTCCAGGCTGACCTCATACGGCAGCCGGCCCAGGATGGAGTCGAACTTCAGCAGGTGCGCCAGCGCGGCGTTGTCGGTGAGGTCGTTGACGGCGACGATCTCGATGTCGGTGTTCTTGCCCTCGGCCTTCTGCGCGTCCAGGGCGCGGAAGAAGTTGCGTCCAATGCGGCCGAAGCCGTTCACGCCTACCCGAATGGTCACTGCTGTCTCCTCGTTGATCCGACATACCTTCGCCCGATTGGGCTCTACTGCTCGTCGGCCAGCCTAGTGCTCGGGGGTGGCCAGCGCGCGGGTTGGGATCGGAATTCACCAATCGTTTCCGGCCGGGGAGATTGCGCCCCGAAATTGGATCTGCCCGGGGCGCGCATTTCGCGCGCCCCGGGCAGTTATCGGGGGCGGACCGCCGGGGGGTAGTCGGTCCATGTGACAGCCTGCCAAAGCGGGCCCGTCGACCGATTGAATAATCTGGCTCGGCCGTGGAATATCCGTGCGCTCTTTAGGGCCGCGAGCGGTACTGGCCCGGGGTGGTCCCGACATGGGCGTTGAACACCCGCGTCATATGGCTCTGATCGGAGAAGCCGCACTGCGCGGCGACGTCGAGCAGCGGGACCCCGGTGCGCGCCAGCAATTTCTTGGCCCGCTCCACCCGCCGCGCGGTGACGAACCCGTGCGGGCTGGACCCGGTGGTGGCCCGGAACCGGCGTGCGAAATGGAACTTGCTCATCGCCACCGCGGCGGCCAGGTTCTCCAGCGTGATCGACTCCGACAGGTGCGACTCGATGTAGTCGGTGACGACCCGCTGCTGGGCGAAGCTCAGCCCGTCGGCGCCGGGATCCGCGCGGAACACCACCTCGGCGTGGTCCCGCAGGATCCGCACGCACAGCTCGACGGTCAGCGAGTCGACCAGCAGCTTGGCCCCCGGCCCGCCGGCGGACGCTTCCCGGGCGATGGCCAACGCCGTCCGGTAGATGCCGGGGTCCTCCAGCTTGAGCACGTCGCGCAGATCGATGTCGGTGACCTCGCGCTCATACATCTGGCGACAGGTGTCGGAGAGTTCGGCCTGGGTCAGGTAGACGTGCACGACGTCGATCTGCTCGGACCACACCCAATGCGATTCGGCGGCGCGGGTCAGCAGCGAGACGTCACCGGGCCGCATCGTCTCGCTGACCCAGTCCCCGTCCACGCGGCGGCGCATGGCGGTGCTGCCGCGGCGGTAGGCCACCACCAGGTAATCGCGCATGGCGGGGACGCAGACGTCGGAGTCTTGGTAGTGGTAGCCGCGCACCGACAGCCCCGCCTGCCAATCGTCGGGACTGCGCACGGTGAGCTGACCGGGCACCCAGGTGGGCAGCTGGTCCGGCAGGATCAGGCCGCTCATTGCCGAAATGCTAGTCCCCTGACGACCCCCACCGGCGAAAACGACGGCCCCCGGGACACGCCGACCTTATTCCTCGTCCGGGCGCGCCCCGGTGTCCCTGGCGCGGGTGCCCTCCACCCGGGAATCGGGCTCATAGGACGCCGGGTCCAGGGTGCCGCCCCGCTCCAGGATGTCGATCTCGGTTTCCTGGACCCGCAGCGGCGGGGCGGCGGCGAAGTCGTTCGGGTCGTCGGGGATGCCCGGCAGGAACACGTTGAAGAACAGGTTCAGCAGCACCGCCACCACGGCGGACGCGCAGATCCCGGAGTGGAAGATGGTGACGAACCAGTCCGGGAACTCGTGCCAGAAGTTCGGGGCGACGACGGGAATGAGGCCGAACCCGACGGACGCGGCGACCAGCACCAGGTTGTTGGTGCCGGTGTAGTTGACCTTCGACAGGGTGCGCACACCGCTGGCGGCGACGGTGCCGAACAGCACGATCCCGGCTCCGATGCCGGTCAGCGCGACCAGGCCGACGTTCTGCGCGAAGGCCGTGGCCGGGAAGGAGTTGAACACCGGCGCCACCGCGGAGGACAGCATGTCCGCGCGCAACCCGTCGGCGACCCGGCGGGAGTCCACCTCGGCGCCCACCACCTCGCCGACGGCCAACAGGTCGGCGGTGGTCTCCACCATGATCACCAGCATCACGATGACCATCGACAGGATCGCGCCGATCTCGAACAGCGGCATGCCGAACGCGAACGGCTGCGGAAGCGCCACCAGTCCCGCGTCGCCGACCCCGCTGAGGTCGACCTGGCCGGTGACCAGCCCGGCCACCGTGCCGATCACCAGGCCGAGCAGCACCGCCAGCCGGGACAGCACCTCGATCTTGCTCAGCACGATCACCACCAGGAAGGTGAACAACCCCAGCGCGATGCCGTCGAGCGCGCCGTAGTCCGGGTTCGGCACGGTGGCCTTACCCGCCTTGACGGTGGCCGGGCCGGTGATCCAGCCGGCGGCGACCGGCATCAGCGACAACCCGATCACGGTGATGATGGAGCCGGTGACCACCTCCGGGAAGAACCGCACCACCTTGGCGAAGAACGGGGTGATCAGCAGGCACAGCACCGCGGCGACGATGACGGCGCCGTAGACGTGCCGCAGCCCCTCCACCGGTGGCTCGCCCAGCTCGGCGGCGAACCGGGCGCTGCGGTACGCGCCGCCGATGGCGTCGGCGACGACGACGTCGGACACTCCGACCCGCACCCAGGTGTTCAGCACCGGAGCGATGCGCAGCAGCTGCCTGCGCAGTTCTGCGACCAGCTCATCGACGCGGGGCCGCCCGGGGATTAGCGCGACGACCCGGTCCTCGTCGAGGCCGACCACGGCGTCGGTGGCGCTCACCAACGCATCGCGCACCACCGGCCGCAGCGCGCCGCCAGCCTGCGACCGCACCACCAGCACGGCCCCGTCGCTCACCGACGTCCCGGCCAGCAGCGCGCCGACGGCGGCGTCGTCGGCCGCGTCGCGCGCGGAGGCGGTGTCGGAGTCGCGGGCCCGGATCAGCGCGGCCAGGATCTCGTCGATGCGGGCCTCCGACAGGGCCGGACTGACGGCGGCCACCCGTTTGCCGCCCGCGGTCAGCACCCAGCAGCGCACACCGGTGACGGCCACCACCCTGGCGAGCACATCGTCGAGCGCCCGGCCGGCGGCGACCGCGGTCAGCAGCTCACGGGAGCGCGCCAGACCGCGCCGCAACCGCCCCAGCTCGGCGATGGCGCGGTCGATCACCTCCTGGGTGATGTCGGCGAAGGACACGTCGGCGGGCACCGAGAACAGCGGCACCCGCCACCGCCGGCAGGCCGCGCGCAGATGCTCGGGGATCTCACCGAAATGGTCGACGCCCGCGCCGATGGCCAGCGCCCCACCCTCGGCGGCCGAGGCCACGAACGCCTCGGATTCCGCCGGCGTCCCGGTGTGGAAGATCAGCCCGGTCAGGATCAGCTCGCCCCCGCGCATATAACGGCGCGGCAGCGGCTGGTCGGTGCCGAACACCCGCTCCACCACGCGTTGCCCGGCGCCGCCGGGGTCCTCCAGAAGCGCGGGTCGGCGAGCAGGTCCGCCAGCTTCACCGCACTGCCTTTCGATCAGGGTTCATCCATGATCAGGCAGAACGCGGCTGAGCGCGCGGCGAGAGGGTCAGGCGGCTCGACGGTGCTGATGCCGCCGGGCCTCTTCCTCGCTCGTTCCTCGCTCGTCGAACCCGGCGGGTCAGGCGGTGCTGTCACGCCTGAGCTCTTCGCCGGCTCGTTCCTCGCCGGCTCGACTCAGGCGTCGTCGAGGAGATCGGGAGTGACGGCCGACTCGGTGTCGGGCAGCCCGTCCTGCTTGGCCTTGCGGTCGGCCATCGACAGCAGCCGGCGGATCCGCCCGGCCACCGCGTCCTTGGTCATCGGCGGATCGGCCAGCCGGCCCAGTTCCTCCAGCGAGGCCTGCCGGTGCTCGACCCGCAGCTTTCCGGCGGCGGCCAGATGATCCGGGACACCGCCGCCGAGGATCTCCAGGGCGCGCTCCACCCGCGCGGCGGCGGCCACCGCGGCCCGCGCCGACCGGCGCAGGTTGGCGTCGTCGAAGTTGGCCAGCCGGTTGGCGGTGGCCCTGACCTCGCGCCGCATCCGGCGTTCCTCCCAGGCCAGCCGGGTGTCCTGGGCGCCCATCCGGGTCAGCAGCGCGCCGATCGCCTCGCCGTCGCGGACCACCACCCGGTCGATGCCGCGGACCTCGCGGGCCTTGGCCGACACCCCGAGCCGGCGCGCCGCGCCGACCAACGCCAGCGCGGCCTCCGGGCCCGGACAGCTGACCTCCAGCGCCGAGGAACGGCCCGGCTCGGTCAGCGAGCCGTGCGCCAGGAAGGCGCCGCGCCAGGCGGCTTCGGCGTCGCCGACGCTGCCGCCGACCACCTGGGCCGGCAGCCCGCGGACGGGGCGGCCGCGCAGGTCCAGCAGGCCGGTCTGCCGGGCCAGCGCCTCGCCGTCCTTGGCGACGCGGACCACATACCGGGTGCTCTTGCGGATGCCGCTGGGCGAGAGCACATGCACCATGGCGTTGTAGCCGTACAGGTCGAAGATGTCCTTGCGCAGCCGGCGCGCGGTGCTGCCGAGGTCGACCTCGGCCTCCACCACAACCCGGCCGGCCACGATGTGCAGGCCGCCGGCGAACCGCAGCAGCGCGGCCACCTCGGCGCGCCGGGCGCTCACGGAGTTCACCACGAGCCGGCTCAGCTCATCCTTGACCTCGGCGGTCATCGCCACAGACTGTCACCTCTTCCCCATCCCTCGGCGGACGGTGCGCCGGGATCGGCATTCGTCGCCCCCCGCAACAGAACCCCCTGCAACGCCGACGCAAGCTTCGCCGGGTCATGTAATGGTGTACCAGGCCGGGAAACGTCGGCGAACACCACATCGGCCTGCAACCGCGCGGCCGCCCGCCGCAGCTGGTCGCGCTCCCGTTCGCCGGGCACCCGGGCCGGGTCCACGATGATGTCGTTGACGGTGATGTCCGGCGCGTGCTGCGCCAGCACGTGCAGATGCCGTTCGGCGCCGAAACCGGCGGTCTCCCCCGCCTCGTCGGCCAGATTCAGCACCAGCGCGCGCCGCGCCGAGGTGCTCTGCAACGCGGCCAGCAGGCCCGGCACCAGCACATGCGGGATGACGCTGGAGAACCACGATCCCGGCCCCAGCACCACCAGGTCGGCGGCGGCGATGGCGTCGACGGCCTGCGGGGTGGCCGGCGGGCGGCCGGGCAGCAGCCGGACCCGGCGGACCTGTCCCGGAGTGGTGGCCACCGCGACCTGTCCGCGGATCACCCGGCTCATCCGCGGATCCGATTCCAACCCGGTCACATCGGCCTCGATCTGCAGCCCGATCGGGCACATCGGCAGCACCCGGCCGCGCACCCCGAGGATCCGGCCGAGTTCGTCGAGCGCGGCGACCGGGTCGGCGAGCACCTCGTCGAGACCGGCCAGCAGCAGGTTGCCGATCGGGTGCCCGGCCAGCGCGCCGCTGCCGCCGAACCGGTGCTGGATGATGGTCGCCCACAGCCGGCCCTGCGGGCTGTCGGAGGCCAGCGCGGCCAGCGCCATCCGCAGGTCTCCGGGCGGCACGATGTCCAGTTCGCCGCGCAGCCGGCCGCTGGACCCGCCGTCGTCGGCGACGGTCACCACCGCGGTGACGTAAGCGGTCAGTCGTCGGGCCGCCGACAGGGTGGCGTACAGGCCGTGTCCACCGCCGAGCGCGACGATGCGGGGATTGGGATCCATCATTCGCGGCCCAGGTCCCGGTGCAGCACCCGCACCTGCAGCCCGTCGTCGTCGGCGAGCAGGGCGGCCAGCGCCTCCGCGGTCGCGACGCTGCGGTGTTTGCCGCCGGTGCAGCCGATCCCGACGGTCACGTATCGCTTGCCTTCGCGCCGGTAGCCGGCGACGACCAATCCGAGCAGATGTTCATAGGTGTCCAGGAAGTCCTGCGCGCCGGGCTGGCTGAGCACGTAGTCGCGCACCGCCGGGTGCTGCCCGGAGTGCGGGCGCAGGTCGTCGACCCAGTGCGGATTGGGCAGGAAGCGCACGTCGGCGATCATGTCGGCGTCCATCGGCAGGCCGTACTTGAAACCGAAGGACTCCACGGTGACGTTGGTGACGGCGACGTCCTCGGCGCCGAACGCCTCCTCCAGGGTGGAGCGCAGCGCGGGCACCGGCAGCGTGGAGGTGTCCACCACCAGGTCGGCGGCCGCGCGCACCGGGGACAACATCTGCCGTTCCGCGGCGATGCCCTCGGCCAGCGTCTGCCCGGCCTGCAGCGGGTGCGCGCGACGGTTGTTCTCGAACCGGCGGACCAGCACGTCGTCGGCCGCGTCCAGGAACAGCACCCGCGGGTGGATGCCGCGGTCGGCGAGCTCGCTGCGCACCGAGTCCAGGTCGCCGGTGAAGCCCTTGGAACGGGCGTCCATCACCACCGCCAGCCGGGTGATCCGGGAACCGGCGGCCAGCCCGAGGTCGACCATCCGGGCGATCAGTTCGGGCGGCAGATTGTCGGCGACGTACCAGTCGAGGTCCTCGAGCACCTTCGCGGCGGTGCCGCGACCGGCCCCGGACAGGCCGGTGACCAGGACGACGTCGATGGAGGTGTTCTCCGTCTGCTCAGTCATGGCGCCACCCCGTTCTCGGACGTCTGCGTCGGGGCGCCGCCCAGGGCGGTCAGCACCGCTGCCGCGGTCGCCGCCCCGATGCCCGGCACCGCGGTGATCTCCTCGACCGTAGCTTGTTTGAGCCGGGCCACCGACCCGAAGTGCGCGACCAGCGCGGCCCGGCGCCGCTCCCCCAGACCCGGCACCGCGTCGAGCACCGAGGCGGTCATCCGCTTGGACCGTTTGCTGCGGTGGAAGGCGATGGCGAACCGGTGCGCCTCGTCGCGAACCCGTTGCAGCAGGTACAGCCCTTCGCTGTTGCGCGGCATGATGATCGGGTCCTGGTCGCCGGGCGCCCAGACCTCCTCGAGCCGCTTGGCCAGCCCGACGACGGCGACGTCGGTGACGCCGAGTTCTCGCAGGACGGAGGCTGCGGCGTTGACCTGGGGCGCGCCGCCGTCGACGACGTACAGGTTCGGCGGATAGGCGAAACGTCGGGATTTGCCCTCCGCGCTGAACTCCTCGGTTCCGGCCTTGGGCGCGGTGTCGGCCTGGTGGCGGGCGAACCGGCGACGGGTCACCTCGGCGATGGAGGCGACGTCGTCGGAGCGGCCGTCGCCGGCGGCCTCCCGGATGGCGTAGTGCCGGTAGTCGGACTTGCGGGGCAGGCCGTCCTCGAACACCACCAGCGAGGCGACCACATCGGTGCCCTGCACGTGGCTGATGTCCACGCATTCGATCCGCAGCGGCGCGTCCGCCAGCCCGAGCGCGTCCTGGATGCTCTGCAGCGCGGCGGACCGGGCGTTGAAGTCACCGGCGCGACGCAGTTTGTGCTGGGCCAGCGCTTCGGCGGCATTGCGCGCGACGGTCTCGGCGAGCGCCTTCTTGTCGCCGCGCTGCGGCACCCGCAGCGCCACTCGGGACCCGCGCAGCCCGGACAACCAGTCGGCGAGCTCGTCGGCGTCCGGCGGCAGGCATGGCACGAGCACCTCGCGGGGCACCGGATTGGTGGACTCGTCGCCGCCGGCGTCGGCGGCGCCGCGCAGTTCGGCCTGGTCGCCGTAGAACTGGGTGAGGAATTGGCCGACCAGGCGCTGCTCGGGGGTGACGCCGTCATCCACCTCGGGCTCATTGGCCACCTCGACCACCCACCCCCGTTGGCCGCGCACCCGGCCGCCGCGCACGTGGAAGACCTGCACGGCGGCCTCCAGTTCGTCGGCGGCGAACGCGACGACGTCGGCGTCGGTGCCATCGCCCAGCACGACGGCCTGCTTCTCCATCGCCCGGCGCAGCGCGGACAGGTCGTCGCGCAGCCGCGCCGCCCGCTCGAAGTCCAGCCGCTCGGCGGCGTCGGTCATCTCCAGCTCGAGCTCCCGGGCGAAGCGGTCGGTCTTGCCGGACAGGAACTCGCAGAAGTCGTCGACGATCTCGCGGTGTTCCTCGGCGCTGACCCGGCCGACGCACGGCGCGGAGCACTTGTCGATGTAGCCGAGCAGGCACGGGCGGTCGATCTGGCGGTGCCGCTTGAACACCCCGTTGGAGCAGGTGCGGGCCGGGAACACCCGGGTCAGCAGGTCGACGGTCTCCCGGATGGCCCAGGCGTGCGAGTACGGGCCGAAATAGCGGACGCCCTTCTTGCGGGGGCCGCGGTAGACGAACAGCCGCGGGTACTCCTCGCCGACCGTGACGGCCAGCACCGGGTAGGACTTGTCGTCGCGGTAGCGGACGTTGAACCGCGGGTCGTACTCCTTGATCCAGTTGTATTCGAGCTGCAGCGCCTCGACCTCGGTGCTGACCACCGTCCACTCGACCTTGGCGGCGGTGGTCACCATCTGCCGGGTGCGTGGGTGCAGGTTGGACAGGTCGGCGAAGTAGGAGGTCAGCCGGCTGCGGAGGTTCTTGGCCTTGCCGACGTAGATGACCCGGCCGTGCGGATCCGAGAACCGGTACACGCCCGGCTCGACCGGGATGGAGCCCGGCGCCGGACGGTAACTGGCTGGATCGGGCACGGGGTCAACCTTACTGATTGGCCCCGACGGGTTCGACGAGCGAGGAAAGGGCTCTTCGGCATCAAACACCGACGGGTCCTCCTAATCACTCCGCCGCGCGACGCGAGTGACGGTGCGGCGGAAAATCGCCGAAGAATCGCCACCTGGTCACGCGGGCGGGGACCCTGAATCGAGGGATACGGACCTGCGAAGAAGCTCAGGCCCGGTGCTCGGCGACCAGGTCGCGCAGCCGGTCCATCGCGTCCACCGCGCGTTCCTTGTCCAGCGACTGGATCGCCAGCACCGGAACGTACTCGTCGCCGGGCATCTCGATCCGGGCCCAGCGCTTACCGGCCGGGAAGCTCACCCCGACCACCTGCGACCAGGGAATCACCTTCTCGAACAGCACATTGCGGACGGCCAACCCGGAGGGCCCGACACGCAGCCGGGGACGGGTCAGCAGCAGCACGATTCCGCCGACCACCACCCCCATGCCGACGAACGCCCACTGGTCCCAGCTGCGGAAATTGACCCCGGTCTCCTCCACGCGCAGCGATGCGGCGACAGCGACGTGCACCGCCAGGATCAGGACCGCGGCCAGCATCGCCAGCAGCGGCATCCGCTTCGGCCGAAACTCCGCCACCCAATCGGTGTCGTCGCCGGCGCGGGTCTTCATCGGGTTCCGCGCAGCTCGGCCAGCGTCAGGGCGGTGCTCAGCGCCGCGGCCGCGGCTTGGGCGCCCTTGTCCTCGGCCGAACCCGGCAACCCGGCCCGGTCCAGCGCCTGCGCCTCGGTGTCACAGGTCAGCACGCCGTTGGCCACCGGCGTCGACTCGTCGAGGGACACCCGGGTCAGCCCGGCGGTCACCGCGTCGCAGACGTAATCGAAATGCGGGGTGCCGCCGCGGATCACCACGCCGAGCGCGACGACCGCGTCGTGGCTGCGCGCCAGCTCCTGTGCGACGACGGGGATTTCGATGGCGCCCATCACCCGGGTCACGGTCGGTTCGGTCACGCCGACCCGGGTAGCGATGCGCAGGGCGCCGTCGAGCAACGCCGTGCAGATGGTGTCGTGCCAGGTGCTCGCGATGATCGCCAGCGAGATGCCCGAGGCGTCCAGCCCGTCGGGCAGTTCCGGAATGCCGTGCCCACTCATTTAGGACCCGCTCCCCTGGAAATCGTCGAGCCCGGTCAGCTCGTGGCCCATCCGGTCCCGCTTGGTGCGCAGATACCGGATGTTCTCGGCGTTGGCCCGCACCGGCAGCGGCACCCGCTCGGTGATGTGCAGGCCGTAACCGTCCAGCCCGACGCGCTTGGCCGGGTTGTTGGTCAGCAGCCGCATCGACCGCACGCCCAGGTCGACCAGGATCTGCGCGCCCGTGCCGTAGTCACGGGCGTCGGCGGGCAGCCCGAGTTCCAGGTTGGCGTCGACGGTGTCGCTGCCGGCGTCCTGCAGTTGGTAGGCCTGCAGCTTGTGCATCAGGCCGATGCCGCGGCCCTCGTGCCCGCGCATGTAGAGCACCACGCCGCGGCCCTCGCCGGCGACCATCTCGATGGCCGCGTCCAGCTGCGGCCCGCAGTCGCAGCGCTGGGAGCCGAACACGTCGCCGGTCAGGCACTCCGAGTGCACCCGCACCAGCACGTCCTCGCCGTCGCCGATGTCGCCGCGGACCAGCGCCACGTGCTCGACGTCCTCGTACTCGCTGGTGTAGCCGACCGCCCGGAACTCGCCGTGCCGGGTGGGGATGCGGGCCTCGGCGATCCGGGACACCATCCGCTCGTTCTTGCGCCGCCACTGGATCAGGTCGGCGATGGAGATCAGCGCCAGATCGTGCTCGTCGGCGAACACCCGCAGCTCGTCGGTCTGGGCCATGTGGCCCTCGTCCTTCTGGCTGACGATCTCGCAGATCGCGCCGGCCGGCTGCAGACCGGCCATCCGGGCCAGATCGACGGCGGCCTCGGTGTGCCCCGGCCGGCGCAGCACCCCGCCGTCCTTGGCGCGCAACGGCACCACGTGCCCGGGCTTGGTGAAGTCGTTGACCCCGGAGTCCGGGTCGGCCAGCAGTCGCATGGTGGTGGCGCGATCGGCGGCCGAGATACCGGTCCCGACACCGGCCTTGGCGTCCACCGTGACGGTGTAGGCGGTGCCGTGTTTGTCCTGGTTCACCGCGTACATCGGCAGCAGGCCGAGCCGGTCGCAGATCTCGCCGGCCAGCGGCACGCACAGATAGCCGGAGGTGTAGCGGACCATGAACGCCACCAGCTCCGGGGTGGCCTTCTCCGCGGCGAAGATCAGGTCGCCCTCGTTCTCGCGGTCCTCATCGTCGATGACGACGACGGCCTTGCCCGCCGCGATGTCGGCAACCGCCCGCTCGACGGTGTCCAGCCTCGTCATCTCATTCCGCCTTGCCGGTTCCAGCAAGGAACCCTCGAAGAATTAGGTGTCACCAGTATGAACCGCTAGGCGCCGCGGGCGGCCAGCAGCCTCTCCACATACTTGGCCAGCACGTCGACCTCCAGGTTGACCCGGGTCCCGACGGCGGCGCCGCCGAGGGTGGTGGCGGTCAGGGTGGTCGGGATCAGCGACACCTCGAACCAGTCGCCGTCGTCGTCGCGGCCCAGCCCGGACACCGTCAGCGACACCCCGTCCACGGTGATCGAGCCCTTTTCCACCAGATACCGGGCCAGCTGGGCGGGCAACGCGAACCGCACCACCTCCCAGTGCTCGGACGGGCTCCGTGAGATGACCGCGCCGACGCCGTCGACGTGGCCCTGCACGATGTGCCCGCCGAGCCGGCTGTTCACCGCCGCGGCGCGCTCCAGGTTCACCGGCGAGCCGGTCCGCAGCTGCCCGAGCGAGGACCGGTTCAGCGTCTCGGCCATCACGTCGGCGGAGAAGCCGCCGTCGGGCAGCACCTCGACGACCGTCAGGCACACGCCGTTGACGGCGATCGAGTCGCCGTGACCGGCGTCCGAGGTGACCACGGGTCCCCGAATCACCAGCCGGGCGGCGTCGCCCAACTCCTGGGTGTCGACGACCTCGCCGAGTTCTTCCACAATCCCGGTGAACACGCCCACACACTAACTGCCGTCGGACGCAGATGGTTTGGCCGACTAACATGGCGGCCATGCTCACGCTGCGACGCACGTCCACCTGGAAGTCCACCATCGCCGCCGCCGGCGCGGCCGCCGTCGTTCTGGCCGGCTGTTCGTCCGGCGGATCCGGCAACGAGGCGCTGCCCGACGCTGCCGAACTGCTGACCGCCTCCCAGGCCAGCACCGCCAAACTCACCAGCGCGCATCTGGAGATCACCGTCGAGGGCAAGATCACCGGGATGCCGATCAAGTCCGTCGTCGGCGACCTGACCAATGAGCCGGCCAGCGCCGCCAAGGGCAACGCCACCATCACCATGGGCGGCAGCACCGTCGAGGCGCCCTTCATCGTGGCCGACGGCATCCTCTACGCCGCGCTGACCGAGGGCGGCAGCTACTCCGACTGGGGCCCCGCCGAGAAGATCTACGACCCGTCGGTGATCCTCGATCCGAACAACGGCCTGGCCAACATGCTGGCCAACTTCACCGGCGCGACCTCCGAGGCGACCGAGAAGGTCGGCGACACCGAGACCGTGCGGGTGACCGGCGAGACCAGCGCCGAAGCCGTCAACAAGCTGCTGCCGCAGCTCAAGGCCGACAAGCCGGTCAAGAGCACCGCCTGGATCGCCAAGGACGACGACCACAAGCTGGTGAAGGCCCGGATCTCGCCGTCGGATGACACCTACATCGACATGACCCTGTCGGCGTGGAACGCGCCGGTGACGATCACCAAGCCCGAAGTCTGATGCGTTCTGCGACCAGCCGCAATGTCGCGATAACCGCGGGCGGTCTGGCGGTTCTGCTCGGGGCCATCGACACCTATGTCGTGGTCACGATCATGGAAGACATCATGGGCGATGTCGGCATCCCGCTGAACAAGATTCAGCAGGTCACGCCGATCATCACCGGCTACATGCTGGCCTATGTCGCCGCCATGCCGCTGTTGGGGCGCACCTCGGACCGGTTCGGCCGCAAGCCCGTGCTGCAGCTGGGTCTGGCCGCCTTCGCCATCGGATCGGTCATCACCGCGATGGCCGGCGACCTGAACACCCTGGTGATCGGGCGGGTGGTGCTCGGCGCCGCGGCCGGCGCGCTGCTTCCCGTGACCCTGGCGCTGGCCGCCGACCTGTGGGACGCCCGCGACCGCACCAAGATCCTGGGCGGCGTCGGCGCCGCCCAGGAACTGGGCAGCGTGTTGGGCCCGGTGTGGGGCATCGTCGTGGTCAGCGTGTTCAACACCTGGCGTGACGTGTTCTGGATCAACCTGCCGCTGACCGCGGCGGCGATGATCATGATCCACTTCAGCCTGCCCGGCCACGACCGATCGACCACCAAGCACGAGAAGGTCGACGTGGTCGGCGGGGTGCTGCTGGCCGTCGCGCTCGGGCTGGCGGTCATCGGGCTGTACAACCCCTCGCCCGACGGCAGGCAGGTGCTGCCCGCCGGTGGCATGTGGCTGCTGATCGCCGCGGCCGCGTTCGGCGTCGGGTTCTTCGTCTGGGAGTACTTCACCAAGACCCGGCTGATCGACCCGGCCGGGATGCTGATGGGCCCGTTCCTGGCCTCGCTGGCCGCCTCGGCGTGCACCGGCGCGGCGCTGATGGTGACGCTGGTCAACATCGAGCTGTTCGGCCGCGGCGTGTTGGGCGCGTCGCAGACCGAGGCCGCGCTGCACCTGCTGTGGTTCCTGGTGGCGCTGCCGATCGGCGCGATCGCCGGCGGGTTCGCCGCGGGTCGCTTCGGCGACCGGGTGATCGTCGTCCCGGGCATGCTGCTCGCGGCGTTCGGCTACTGGCTGATCTCGCACTGGGACACCGAGGTGATGTCCCGCACGCACAACCTGGGCTTCGTGGAACTTCCGATCTTCGAGACCGACCTGGCCATCGCGGGTCTGGGGCTCGGGCTGGTGATCGCCCCGCTGACCTCGGCGGCGCTGCGGGTGACGCCGTCCTCGCAGCACGGCATCGCCTCCTCGCTGGTGGTGGTGTCCCGGATGATCGGCATGCTGGTCGGGGTGGCGGCGCTATCCGCCTGGGGCCTGTACCGGTTCAACCAGCTGCTGCGCGAGCTGCCGCCGGCCGTCGGCGACACGCTGCCGGAGAAGCTGGCCGCCGAGGGCGCGCGGGCGCAGACCGCGTTCGCGATGCAGTACGGCGAGATGTTCTTCATCACCGCGATCGTCTGCGTGGTCGGCGCGGTGGTCGGGCTGTTCATCGCCGGGCGGAATGTCGATGTCGAGGCCGCCGAGCGACGATCGAGCGACGAGGCGCCAGCCGAGTCGCGATGAGGAGCTCGGCCGCCGGTTTCTGCACGTGATCCTTCCTCGAGTGGCCGGTTTCTGCACACGTAGGCCCCCGAGCGGCCGGATAGAGCACGAGCGTCCGATGGCGTCCGCTTTTGCGGGAGCTGTGCTGGGCTTTTGCGCACATCGTTGGCCGCTCGTGCTCTATCGGGCCGCTCGGGGCCCTGATGGACGAAACACACACGCAACCGCGAACTTCGCGGCATCGCGGTAGCGCCCCTCTGCGCACGCGCGCGGAAACTGCTGCGCGGCAAGCACATCCAGTGGCAATCAAGCGCCGGAAGCGGCCGCGTTCCAGGGCCACGACGTAGGCCACCTCTAAGCCGCCGATTAGGTTAGCCTTTCCTGATTCCCAGGAATGCCGCTTGATTGGAGCCCGCATGCTCGACACCGAGACCCGGTTCCCGTGGGCCCGCCATGCCGGTCAACCCGGCGGGCTCGGCCGGATCATCCGGCGACGGTGTATCCGTCGGCTCCTCGGGCGTCATCACTGCGGAACGCCGAACCGAGCTGATGGATCACCACGGGAACGTCCCACTTCGGGTCGTGCGGCATGTACAGACCCAGCAGGTGCCCCTCGCCCGCGGCCTCCGCGTATGCCAGGTCCTGGTACACGGCGTAGTCGCTGGTCATCACCGGGTCGGGCAATGGCGGCGAGCTGCGCTGCGGTTTCTCGGCGGCGCACCCGGACGTCGTCGCTCCGACCCCGGCGATCAACGCCAATCGGGTGCCCAGGAAGAACCGTCGGCTCAATTGGTCGGCCATGCCCTCACCTTCCCGGCGTGGTGATCTGTCCCCGCGCCGACCAACTGTGTTAGGTAAGCCTATACAAAGTATGGCCGGTGGGGTTCACTCCGGGACGAGGCTGACCAACAGATCGGGGCCGACGCGCTCGGTCAGGTCGAAGCGCCAGCGCGGCGCCTCGGCGATGGTGTTCACGCCGACCGAGTCCAGCACGGTGATCGGCCCGCCGATCAGCATCGGGGCCAGATAGCCGAGAATCCGGTCGATCAGCCCGGCGCGCAGGAACGCGCCCGCCAGCGTGGGCCCGCCCTCCAGGATCACGTCGGTGCGGTCGCCGAGAGCCCGGATCACCTCGGCCGGATCGTGGGTGCGGATCACCATGGTGGAGGCGTCCTCGTTGAGCACCCGGGCGTCGCTGGGAATCTCGCGGCGCCCCACCACCACCCGCAGTGGCTGACGGGCCACCTCGGTCCCGTCGGCCGGGCGGGCGGTGAGCGTCGGGTCGTCGGCGAACACCGTTCCGGTGCCAACGATGACAGCTTCGGCGGCCACCCGGCGACGATGCACGTCGGCGCGGGACGCCGGGCTGGTGATCCATTTCGAGGTGCCGTCCGCGGCGGCGCTGCGGCCGTCGACACTGGCGGCGAACTTCCAGGTGACGTGCGGTCGTCCGGTGCGCTGGCGGTGCAGCCACTCGCGCAGCGGGCCGCCGGCGACCTCGTCGGCCAGCACGCCGGCGCCCACTTGCACCCCGGCGGCGCGCAGCGCCTCCGCTCCCCCGGCGGCTTCCGGGTTGGGGTCGGCCACGGCGTACACGACGCTGGCGATCCCGGCGTCCAGCAGCGCGCTGACGCACGGCGGGGTGCGGCCGTGGTGGTTGCAGGGCTCCAGGGTGACCACCGCGACGCCGCCCTTGGCGAGGGTGCCGGCCCGGCGCAGCGCGACGATCTCGGCGTGCGCGCCGCCCACCGGCTGGGTGGCGCCGACGCCGGCGATCTGCCCGCCGGCGTCCAGGATGACCGCGCCGACCGGCGGGTTCGGGTAGGTGCTGCCCTTGACCTTCTCCGATTGGGCGATCGCCGCCCGCATCGCGGCTTCCAGGGTCAGCTGGTCGATCACGAGAACTACAGCGCCAGGTGCGGCGAGGCGGAGGCCGCCTGGCCGCGGAGTTTGACGATCGCGTCGGCGGGGTCGGCGGCGCTGTAGACCGCCGACCCGGCGACGAAGCAGTCCACCCCGGCCTCGGCGGCCGCCTCGATGGTGTCGGCGTTGATGCCGCCGTCGATCTCCACCAGGATGTTCAGCTCACCGGAGTCCACCAGCTTGCGGGCGGTGACGACCTTGGACAGCACCTCGGGGATGAACTTCTGGCCACCGAAGCCCGGCTCCACGCTCATGATCAGCAGGGTGTCGAAGTCGCGCAGGATCTCCAGGTACGGCTCCAGCGCGGTGTTCGGCTTGATCGCCAGGCCGGCCTTGCCGCCGGCCGCGCGGATGTCCCGGGCGACGGCGACCGGGTCGTCGGCGGCCTCGACGTGGAAGGTGACATTGTGCGCCCCGGCCTCGGCGTAACCCGGGGCCCAGCGGCCCGGGTCGGTGATCATCAGGTGGCAGTCCATCGGCACCTTCGCCACCTTGAGCAGGCTGTCCACCACCACCGGGCCCATGGTGAGGTTCGGCACGAAGTGGTTGTCCATCACGTCGACGTGCAGCCAGTCGGCGTTGTCGACGGCGGCGACCTCCTCGGCGAGCCGGGCGAAGTCCGCGGTGAGGATCGACGGGGCGATCATGGGCTGGGCTGGGGTGCGTGACACGCCGATCAGATTACTTGGGGCGCTACGGGCTCATCTCGTAGGCGTTCGCCAATGCGCGGACGGCCCGCACCACGCGCTCGAACCGTTGCCGGTCGCCGACGGGCTCGGCGATCAGAGTCAGCGCGAGCTTCTTCTGCGCGGGGGTGGCGGTGGGTTTGCAGTGCAGCGTGGTGGCGTGGCGGGAGAAGTCGGTCACCAGCACCTCGAACAGCTGGTCCAGCACATCAGTGTCGGTGTCGGCCAGCGCGGCCTGCTCGAGGATCAACTGCGCGTAGGGCAGCAGCGTGAACAGCTCGCCGATGCAGAACAGGAAGTCGACATCCTGCTGCTGCTCGGGGGTCGGCGCGGCGGCGGCCAGCAGTGTCTGGAACCCGTCGGCCTGCTCGAGGAAGACCGCCACATTGGGGACGTGGGCGAAGCGCTGCAGCGCTGATCGCCAGTCGCCGAAGACGATCTTGGACAGACCCCGGCTCGGTCCCTGCTCGAAGAGGAAGTCGTCGTTGCCGAAGTCTCGTCGGCGCGGGATCTCCGGCGCGGTGCGCTGCAGCGCCGACGGAGCGAACGGCAGCCGGGCCAGCCGCGGAACCGCCGCAGTGCCGACCGAGCGCAGCCCCCCGGCCACCGTCCGGACGGCGCCGGCGGGCACGTGCGCCACGGGCAGCGAGGACAGCGCGATGAGCCCGGCATCGGCGGGCCCGAACATGTAATTGGGCATGAACTTCAGCGACAACGCCATATTGACGTGCACCGTGCCCTCCAACCGAGGCAGGCCCACCGCGCCGAGCATCGCCATGGTGAAGAACGTGTCGCTCTCGAATCCGCGCGCCGCGATGATGTCCGACAGCGTGGTGATCACCGTCTCGCCCTGCCGAGTGACCGTCATCTTCTCGATCGCGTTGAACAGCAGATAACGGCGGTCCTCGGCGGAGGCCGAACGCAGGTAGTCGATGGCGCGCTGGCTGTAGAGCGACATCCCGGCCAAGCGGGCGTAGCACTCGGCGAACATGGTCCGGATCTGCGGGAACTCCGTGACCCGCTGGCCGAACAACACCCGGTTCTCGGCGTGGGTGACGGCCTCGTAGAGGGCGTGCTCGCAGTTGCCGACGGCGCCGAAACCGAGGTTGAACTTGCCGATGTTCACGGTGTTGATGGCCGCGTGGAACGCTTCCTTGCCGGTGTGCAGGATGTCCTCGTCAGCGACCGGGTAGTCCTCCAGATCGAACGCCGCGACGTACATCTGCGCGTCGACCACCTTCTTGCGCAGTTTGTAGTTCGGATGCTGGCTGTCGGCGGCGAAGAACAGGTACCCCTCGAAGTCCTCGTCGGGCTTGCCACCGTCCAGAGCCGTCGCGCTGTCCAGGATCGGCTTGTCCGAGCGCCTGCCGAAGGTCGAGACCATCCGGGCGAGATTGCCGTTGCCGATGTAGTACTTGCCGCCGGTGGCGCGATAGCCGTCGCCGTCCGGTGTGACGACCATGTCCGTGGAGTACACGTCGGCGCCGTGGTCCTGCTCCGACAGGCCGAAGGCGAAGATTTCGCCGGCTTCCAGGAGTTGCGCCGCGCGCTTTCGGGCCGCGGTGTTCCCGGACTGCCAGATCGGCCCCAGGCCCAAAATGGTGACCTGCCAGACGTACCAGTACTGCATTCCGTAGAACCCGAGGATCTCGCTGTACTTGGCGTTGCGAGCGGTGTCCCAGCGCTTGTCGGGGTCTCCGTCCGCTTCCGACGCCGGAGTGAGGAATGTCGCGAAAACGCGCTTCTTCTTGAGGAATTCGACGAACTCCGCGTACCACACCCGGTCCCGGTCCTGCTGCTTGAGCCAGGCCTTCCCGTGGTCTTCGAAGAACGCGATGGTGGCGAGGAAGATGTCGCGGGTGCGTTCGTCGAACTCGGCGAAATCCGGCGTGTGCGGGTTGAGGAACAGCGTCATAGTCGATGGATACTACGAGGCCCCGCTCGGACCGGAAGCCGCAGTGCTGCGCCACGCGGGTTACCCGCGGTGGGCGCCGGTAACGATCCTGCCCGAGCGCGCGATCATGGGGAGCGCTGACCGCGAGCGCCGTGCTGGCTTTCGCTCCCCCGGCCTCGGCGGACCCGGACCCGTTCATCCCGAACGCCGACGCGGGTTGGTGCCCCGGCGGGCAGTTCCAGTCACCGATCTCCGGCGGCAGCCGCTACTGCCTGGGCCAGAGCTTCCCCGACGGATCGTTCTACGCCCAGCAGTGGGGCGGCAACTCCAATCCGCTCGCGCCCGGCGGCTGGATGAACTTCGCCTCGTGCAGCGCCATGGTCGAGGGCCAGGTTCAGGGCGGCCTGCCCTACGGCGGGGTCCCGGAGTGCGGCGGCGGACCGAGCTCGGTCGACCTATGAGCTGAGCCTGTGTTTGGGTAGGCTAATCTAATCAACGGACCGGTTCGCCGGCCCGCACTCAACGACGAGATTCCCACAGCAGAACCGCTGGTGGCGCCGCACAGGGCCACGGATACGGAGCCGTCGATGAGTCGCGATAACCGCCGCCTCGGGCTGTATGCCCCCGAGCAGGACAAGAGCAGCTGCGGGGTCGGATTCCTGACCCGCAAAGACGGCGTCCAGACCCACGAGGTGGTCCGCAAACTCCACGAGGCGCTGTGCGCGGTGCCGCACCGCGGGGGTATGTCGTCAGAGGGCGTCGGCGACGGCGCCGGGGTCAATCTCGACCTCTCGCTGCAGTTCTTCACCGCGCTCACCGAGCGTGACGACCTGCGCCTCGGCGAATTCGGGGTGGGCAACTTCTTCCTGCCCAACGATCCGGCGCGGCACGCCGAGGCCGACGCGGTGATCGAGGCCGCGCTGCGCGCCCAGGGTTTCGAGATCCTGCTCAAACGCGATGTGCCCGTGGATGATTCGGCGCTGCGACCGGCCGCCGTGCGGTACCAGCTGCCGATTCGGCAGTGGGTGTTCCTGGCCGACGACGACCGCAGAATCCACCACGCGCTGATGGACATCGAGGCGATCGCCTATCGCAGCCCCGAACTGACCGGCCTGTACCCGCTCTCGCTCAGCGCGCGCACCCAGGTCCTCAAAGGCCGGCTCAACGCCGACGAGGTGGTGCCCTACTTCCGGGATCTCTCCGATCCACGGATGGCGGTGCACTCGATGTTCTTCCACACCCGGTTCTCCACCAACACCGCGCCGAACGCGATGATGGCCCAGCCGTTCCGGCTGATGGCGCACAACGGCGAACTCAACACCGACAAGAAGAACCGGCTCTCGGAGAACGCGATGGCGCGGGCCCGAAACCGCGCGATCATCCGCCCGCCGGGCCAGTCGGACAGCTGCCGCCTGGACCAGACGTTGGCCAGCCGGGTCTTCGAAGACGACCTGGACCTGGTGACCGCCGTCGTCGCGATGATGCCACCGGCCTGGGAGAACGACGCCACACTCCCGCCGCGGGTGCGGGCCATGCTGGAGTACTTCAGCCTCTACGAGGAGAAGAACGACGGGCCGGCCGCGCTGGTGTTCGGCGACGGCGACATCATCGGCGCCCGGCTGGACCGGCTCGGGCTGCGCCCGCTGCGCACCGTGGAGACCGACGACTATCTGGGCGCCATGTCGGAGGCCGGACAGGTGAACTTCGCGCCGGAGCAGGTCATCCGTCGCGGCCGGATCGAGGCCGGCGGCATGCTGTACTTCGACCACCGGGCCCGCCGTTCCCACACCACCGCCGAGGCGCTGGACGCGCTCGCCGCCCGGCACGACTATCCGGCGATGCTCGCCGAGGCGCGAGTGCACCTCGGCGACCTGCCCGCGGTGCCGCCGGAGCAACAGGCCTCCCCGGCCCGCTACGACGGCGACCTGAACCGCTACCAGCGCTATGTGGCCTATTCGCTGAACCAGGAAAGCTTCAAGTTCCTGATGGATCCGATGCTGGCCACCGGCCACGAGAAGATCTCCGCGATGGGCTACGGCAACGCCATCAACGCGCTGTCCAACCAGGAGGGCGGCATCGCGAAGTACTTCTCCCAGCGCTTCGCGCAGGTGACGAACCCACCGCTGGACAGCATCCGGGAAGCCGCCGGGATGACGCTGCGGGTGGTGCTGGGCGCCAAACCGAACAGCGGCGCCACCCCGGCGCCGCAGATCGTCGTCGACTCCCCCATCCTCACCCACCTGGACATGCTCCGGATCCGGGAACAGCGGCGCACCCCGGTGCGCCGGTTCGGCATCCGCTACCGGATCGTGCTGGACGATCCGGCGGCCAACGCGGCGGCGCTGGTCGCCGCGATCGACGCGCTGTGCGACGAGGTGGAGACGTTCGCCCGCGACACCGGCGGCATCGCGATCATCTCCGACCGGCACGTGGACAGCACCCGGGCGGCGATGCCCCTGACGCTGGTGGTCTCGGCCCTCAACCAACGGCTGATCGAAGAGGGCCTGCGGCTGCGGGTCTCGATGATCGCCGAAAGCGGCCAGCTGTGCTCCTCGCACCACATCGCCACCGCGCTCGGTTTCGGCGCCGCGGCCGTGTACCCGCTGGCGGTGCAGATGCGCGCCGAGGAGAAGTACGGGGCCGACGCCGACAAGGCGTTCAAGAACTTCGCCAAAGCCGCCGAGAAATCCCTGATGAAGACCATGGGCAAGGTCGGCCTGTGCACCGTGGAGAGCTACATCGGCGGCGAGTTCTTCGAACCCAACTATCTGGACACCGGAGACCCGGTGCTGCGCCGGTACTTCCCCAGCGTCACCTCACCGGTGGCCGGCGTAGGGTTCGCCACCATCGCCGACTCGATCCCGCAGTGGCACGCCCGGGCGCTGGCCGTCAGCACCGAGGCCGACGTCCCGCTGCTGGGTTTGTTCAAGGAACGGGCCGAGGGCGCCGGGCACTCCTACGGCACCACGGCGGTGCGCGGATTCGTCGACATGACCGAGGAGACCATCGCCTTCGACGACGAGGCCCGGCCGGACAACCCGACCATGGCCGATCCGAGCTACCTGCGGGGGCTGGTGCTGAACCAGCTCGAGGGCGCCTTCGGCCTGGACGACGACGCGTACCGCCACACCAGCTTCGACGAGCTGACCCCGCGTGCGATCGACAGTTTCGACATCACGCCCGGCTACCGGAACTTCGTCCGGGCGATGAACGCCGAACGCGCCCGCCGGCCGGCCGCGCTGCGCGACGTGCTGGCGTTGCCGGCCGACGTCACCTTCGCGCGCACCGTCGCCGAGTTCCGCGCCGAGCTGGCGCAGTTCGCTCCATTCGGCAACAACGATCTGCGGGTGCGCGGTTTGAACTGCGACCGCAGCGGCGACGGCTACCGGCTGCGGCTCGCGCAGGGGCCGCAGCGCCACGGCGCGCTGGCCGCCGCGCTGATCGAGATGTTCGGCCCGGATGTCACCGACCACGAGGTCTCCGAGGACGGGGTGCTGGTGCGCGCCCGCGGCGCCGCCGCGGAATACCTGGGGATGCTTCGCGCCGCGCCGGCCTCCATCCCGCTGGCGCAGGTGCAGCCCGCGCACGAGATCACCCCCACGCTGACCTCCGGGGCGATGAGCCACGGCGCGCTGGTGGCCGAAGCGCACGAGGCGGTCGCGCACGGAACCAATATGGTTGGCGCACTGTCGAACTGCGGTGAAGGCGGCGAGCACATCAGCCGGTACGGCACCATCCGCGGCTCCCGGATCAAACAGTTCGCTTCGGGGCGGTTCGGCGTCTGGGCGGGCTACCTGGCCGACCCGATGCTGCGGGAGCTGGAGATCAAAATCGGTCAGGGCGCCAAACCCGGTGAGGGTGGCCAGCTTCCCGCGCCGAAGGTGACCGTGGCGATCGCGGCCGCGCGCGGCGGCACCCCCGGCGTCGAACTCGTCTCCCCGCCACCGCATCACGACACCTATTCCATCGAGGATCTCGCCCAGCTGATCCACGACTGCAAGGCCGCCCGGGTCAAGGTGATCGTCAAACTGGTCTCCTCCGAGGGCATCGGCACCATCGCCGTCGGCGTCGCGAAGGCCGGCGCCGATGTCATCAATGTCGCCGGCAACACCGGCGGGACCGGCGCCGCCGCGGTCACCAGCCTCAAGTACGCCGGCCGCTCCGCCGAGATCGGCGTGGCGGAAGTGCACCAGGCGCTGTGCGCCAACGGTATTCGGCAGAAGGTGGTGTTGCGCTGCTCGGGCGCCCACCAGACCGCCTCCGACGTCGTCAAATCCGCGCTGCTGGGGGGCGACAGCTTCGAGTTCGGCACCACCGCGCTGATGACGCTCAAGTGCGTGATGGCCAAGAACTGCAATATCAAATGCCCCGCCGGGTTGACCACGAACCCGGAGGTGTTCGAAGGCGATCCGCGGGCTCTGGGCCAGTACCTGCTCAACCTGGCGCACGAGGTGCGCGAGATCCTCGCCACCCTCGGACTACCGTCGCTGCGCGCGGCCCGGGGCCGCGCGGACCTGCTGCACCTGCTCGACCATCCGTCCCAGATCGGTCAGCTTGATCTGCGCCAGATGCTCACCGCGGCATCGGAATTCGTCGTCGACGACCCGATCTATCTGGAGTCCGACTACGCCGTCGACGACGTCCTGCTGGATCAGCTCACCGGGAGCCCGGAGTTCGCCGCCATTGCGCCGGCGCCGGCGCCCCTGACCAACCGAAATAAGAGCGTGGGCGGGCAGCTGGCTATCGACATCGAACGGCTGCTCAACCACACCGCCGACGGCCCCACCGGGCCCGCGATCACCACCGACGACCGCGGCCGGCGTCACCTGCTTCCCGACTCGGTGGCGATCACGACCACCGGATCGGCCGGGCAGAGCTACGGGGTCTTCTGCAACGACGGCATGGTGCTGACTCACACCGGCACCTGCAACGACGGCGTCGGCAAGAGCGCCTGCGGCGGAACCATCATCGTCCGCTCCCCCGGCGGCGGGAGCGCAGACGCGGGCGGCAACGTGCTGATCGGCAACTTCGCCCTGTTCGGCGCGTCCGGCGGCCGGCTGTTCATCGAGGGCGAGGCCGGCGATCGCTTCGCCGTCCGCAATTCCGGCGCGACCGCCGTCGTCGAGGGCGCCGGTGAGTTTCTGTGTGAGTACATGACCAACGGTTCGGTGCTCAACATCGGCGGGTTCGGCCATGGCGTCGCCAACGGGATGAGCGGCGGCTTCCTCTACCAATACGACCCCGACGGTGAGCTGAGCTCCAAGGTCAGCGCCGATTCCGCGCTGATCGCGCCGATCACCGCGGCGTCCTGGCACGAGGTGACCGTGCGCACCCTGCTGGAGTGGCATGTCTCGGCCACCGGATCGGCGAAAGCCACGGCGCTGCTCGATGATTGGGCCACCGCGCGGCGGCAGATCGTCTACGTGATGCCCCGGGCGCTGCTGCTGTACCAGGACGCCGACGAGATCCTGGCCGCCAAGACGCGCAAGGAACTGCTCGACGAACTCTCCGCGGCGGTCGCCGGCCACCAGGTGCACAAGTTCAAGCGCTCCTACCGCGACGGCTCCGCCGTGCTGGGCGGAACGGTGCCCGGTTACGGGGAAACCGACACCGAGTCGATGTTCGCGCTGCTGAACACCTACACGGTGCTGAACATGGCACAGCAACTGGCGCTCACCCGGCTGCCCGGTGTCACCGACGTCCGGGACCCGCGCGTCGACAAGGCGGTCCGCAACCTGGTGCTCACCGAGGATTTCTTCCTCATCCACAAACTGCAGCGCTACGCCCGGGAGGCCATCGAGTCGTTCAGCGACGACGAGTTGGCCGTGCTGATCGCCGACAAGCGGATCACCGACTACAAGGCGGCGTTGGCGCAGCGCAATGTGCGCTCCACCGACAGTCTGGGCACCTACGGCTGGATCCTGCATCAGGACGCCAAGAATCTGCTCAGCATGGGCCGGCTGCCGTCGGCGGAGGAACTGTTCGCACACAAGGTGATTCCGGTCGTGGTGACGTCCGGCGTCCCGGCACTGGAGACGACGTAGCAGATATGAAGATCGCCTACATCCCCCAAGACGCCCCGTTCAACGAGGACCAACGCGCCTGGCTCTCCGGGTTCCTGGCCGGGCTGCATTCCCGGGTCGCGATGAACCTCGCCACCCCGCCGCCGGTGGCATCGGCCACCGGTTCCGCGCCGCGTCCGGCGCTGCGGGTGCTCTACGGCACCCAGACCGGCAACGCCGAAGGTGTGGCCGGCGATATCGCCGCCGGCGCCCGGGCGCAGGGTTTCGACGCAGCCGTCAGCGGCCTCGACGAGATCACGGTGGAGGAGTTCGCCGGGTGCAAGTTCGTGCTGATCGTGATCTCCACCTACGGCGAGGGCGAGATGCCCGACAACGCTGAACTGTTCTGGGACGCGCTGTCATCGACGATGGCGCCGCGGCTGGAGGGGATGTCGTTCGGCGTGCTGGCGCTCGGGGACACCAGCTACGACGGGTTCTGCCAGGCCGGAAAGCTGATGGACACCAGGCTGGAGCAGTTGGGCGCCACCCGGGTGCTGGCCCGCACCGACTGCGACGTCGACTACGAGACCCCGGCCGCCGAGTGGATTCAGGAGGCCGTGGGCGCCCTGATGACCCTCGCCGGCGCCAGCGGTGTGCCGAGCACCCCGCCGCCGAGCACGGTGTCGCGCTCGGGTTGGACCCGCAAGAACCCGTATCCGGCGCGGCTCGCGGAGAGTCGGCGGCTGTCCGGTCCCGGTTCGGGCAAGGAGATCCGGCACTACGAGTTCGACCTCGGCGACAGCGAGATCAGCTACCAGGCCGGCGACGCGCTGGCCGTGGTCCCGGAAAACGATCCGGCATTGGTTCAGGCGCTGGCCGAGCACTTCCGGTTGTCCGTCGACACCCGGGTGGACGGCGAGCCGCTCAGCGAGCTGTTCGGGAAACGCTACGAGATCAGCACCCCATCGAAGGATCTGCTGGGCGAGGTGGAAAGCCGCGCCGACGACGACGAGTTCTCGCACGTGCTGCGCGGCGGGATCAAGGAGGCGCTGGACCGTTGGCTCTACGGCCGCGATGTGCTCGACATCCTGCGCATCGGCGGCGACCAACTCAGCCTGGAAGAGTTCATCGGGTTGCTCAAACCGCTGCAGCACCGCGCTTACTCCATCTCGTCGAGCCCGCTGGCGCACCCCGACCGCATCCATCTGACCGTGGCCAGCGTGCGCTACCAGAACACCGGTCGCGAGCGGGGCGGTGTCTGCTCGACGTTCCTGGCCGATCGCTGCGACGCCGCGCCGATCTTTCTGCAGCCCAATAAGTCCTTCCGGGTGCCCGCCGATGACAGTGCGCCGATGATCATGGTGGGGCCCGGCACCGGCATCGCGCCGTTCCGCGCGTTCCTGCAGGAACGGGAACACCGCGGCGCGGCCGGGCGCAACTGGCTGTTCTTCGGCGACCGGCAGCGCGAACACGATTTCATCTACGCCGATGAGCTCACCGGCTGGCACGACCGCGGCGTGCTGGACCGTGTCGACCTGGCGTTCTCCAGGGATCCCGGCACCGCGGGGTCCGGCGGCTCCGGCGGCTCCGGCGGCGCGAAGATCTACGTGCAGACCCGGATGCGCGAGCACGGCAAGGAGCTGTTCGGCTGGCTGGAGGACGGCGGACACTTCTACGTGTGCGGCGACGCCTCCCGGATGGCCAAGGACGTCGACCAGGCGCTGCACGATATCGTCGCCACCCACGGTGGCCTCGGGGTCGACGGAGCCGTCGAGTACGTCAACACGCTCAAGCGCGAGAAGCGCTACGTCCGTGATGTGTACTGACGACGCCCGCTTGATCGTCGGCTAACCGGTCTTTCGCAGCACGGCGGCGAACATGGCGTCCGTGCCGTGCCGGTGCGGCCACAGCTGCACGTACGGACCCTCCCCGAGACCTTCGGCCGGCTCGAACAGCGGGCGGGCGTCGAGCACTTCCACCGGGTAGCGCCGCACCGCGTCGGCGACGACGCCGACGGTTTCCGACAGATGCGGTGAGCAGGTGGAGTACAGCACCACCCCGCCGGGGCGGACCAGCCGGATCGCCGAGGCCAGCAGCTCGCGCTGCAGTTTGGTCAGCTCGGGCAGGTCCTTGGGCTGGCGACGCCAGCGCGCCTCGGGCCGCCGGCGCAGCGCGCCCAGCCCGGTGCAGGGGGCGTCGACCAGCACCCGGTCGAACCCGCCCAACCCTGCGCCAAGGCCATCGACAGCGGCGCGGATGGCGTCGTCGTCGCGGCCGTCGACGCGCAGCACCGCGACGTCCAGGCCGGCGGTGTTCTGCTCGACCATCTCGGCGCGCCGCCCGGCCGGCTCGACCGCGGTGACCACCGCGTCGGCGCCCGTGCCGAGGGCCGCCAGCAGCGCGGTCTTGCCGCCGGGGCCCGCGCACAGGTCCAGCCAGCGCCCGCCTTCGGGGCCCTCAAGCGGCGCGCGGGTGAGCGCTTGGGCGATGAGCTGGCTGCCCTCGTCCTGCACCAGCGCCTTGTCCTCGCGGACCGCCGCGACCTTCCCGGGGTCTCCGCCGGGCAGGTAGACCGCGTGCGGCGAATACCGGCCGACGGTTCCGCCGGTCTGCTCGGCGAGGTCGGCGGCGCTGAGCACGCCGGGGCGCGCGGCCAGGTGCACCTGCGGCCGGGCGTCGTCGGCGGCCAGCACCTCGGCGAGCTCGCCGGCGTCGGCGCCGAGCGCGTCGGCGAATGCTTGCGCGATCCAACGGGGGTGCGCGTGCGTCAGGGCGAGGTTGCCGATCGGATCCTTGCCCGGGTCCGGGGCGACCTCCGCCAGCCACTCGTCGAGGCTGCGGCCGGCGATCTTGCGCAGCACGGCGTTGACGAATCCGCCGCGCACCGAGTCGAATTCGGCCTTCGCCGCGCCGACGGCGGTGGTGACCGCCGCGTGGTCCTCCACCCGGGTCCGCAGCAGTTGATAGGCGCCCAGGCGCAGCAGGTCCAGCAGCACCGGGTCGATGTCGTCGACGGAGCGATTCGCGGCGGCGGCGATGATCGCGTCGAGCTGGCCGCTGGTGCGACACGTCCCGTAGGTCAGCTCGGTGGCGAATGCGGCGTCCCGGCCGGTGATTCCGCGTTCCCGCAGCATCGCGGGCAGCGCGAGGTTGGCGTAGGCGTCGCGCTCGGCGACCGCCCGCAGGGTGTCGAACGCCGCCCGGCGCGCCGGGTCGAGGGCGTCCCGCGCCTCCCGCCGGGGTCGGCGATCCTCGTCGTCGCGGGGACGACGGGGGCGGTCGGTGTTGGGCCCCTTGGAGTTTCGGGGCTTGTCCACCCGCGGGCCACGAGGTCCGGAGCCCCGGTCGGCTCCGGATCGCTGTGCCCTGCCGCGATTGTCTCCGCCCCGGCCACCGTGCTGACTCACTGCGCCACCGCCTCATCCAGTCGGGCGCCGCGGGCCCAGTCCGCGGCGTTCATCGCCTTCTTGCCCGGCGGTTGCACCACACCGAGCGCCACCGGGTCCGACCCGGTGCCGACCAGCACCCGCTTGCGTTCCACCCGAATCTGTCCCGGGGCCAACGGCTCTGCCCCGGAGGACCCCGCGTCGGCCGGGGTCACCGGGCCGAGTTTGACGCGTTGCTCACCGATCATGGTCCACGCGCCGGGATTCGGCGTGACCGCGCGGATCCGGCGGTCCACCGCCAGCGCCGGGTCGCTCCAGCGGACCCGCGCGGCTTCCACGGTGATCTTCGGGGCGTAGCTGTGGCCATCGGCGGGCTGGGGCGCCGCGGTCAGCTGCCCGTCGGCGATACCGTCGAGGGTGGCTTCCAACAGGCCCGCTCCGGCCTCGGCCAACCGCTCCAGCAGATCCCCGGCGGTGTCGGTGGCGCGGATGGTCTCGGTGAGCACCCCGTACACCGGGCCGGAATCCAGCGCGGGTTCGATCCGGAAGGTGGTGGCGCCGGTGACCTCGTCGCCGGCGGCGATGGCGGCCTGCACCGGCGCGGCGCCACGCCACGCCGGCAGCAGCGAGAAGTGCAGGTTCACCCAGCCGTGCGCGGGAACCGCCAGCAACTCGTCGCGCAGCAACGCGCCGTAGGCCACCACCGGGCAGCAATCCGGCTCCAGCGCCGCCAGTTCCGCGACGAATTCTCCTGTGTTGGGGGTGGCGGGCTTCAGGACGGGGATGCCGTGTTCTTCGGCGAGCAGGGCGACCGGCGACGGCGCGGGTTTGCCGCGGCGTCCGGCGGCGGCGTCCGGGCGGGTCAGCACCGCCACCACCTGGTGACGCGGGGAGGCGATCAGCCGGCGCAGCGCGGGCAGGGCGGGCGCGGGGGTTCCGGCGAAGACGAGACGCACCGGGACAGCTTATTGCTCACCAGGACCCGCCACCGCCACCACCACCGCCGCCGCCCCCGCCGCCACCGCTGCTCCCGCCGCCCGACGACGAGGACTGGGATGCGGAGTAGGCGCTGATCGACGACGACAGGGCGCTATCGAAGCTGTTCTGGAAGGTCGTCGCGGAGAACGACGAGGAGCTGCCGTCGCTGGCGCCGTGCAACCACGCCGGATTCGCCGCGGCCTGACCCATCTCCTGGGCGTACTTGGCCGCCCAGGCCGCCGCGACGCCACCGGCGACCGCGAACGGCAGGTAAGCGGCGTATAGGTCCTTGCGGGCGGCGAACTCGAAGCGGGCCTCCGAGGACTCGGTGGACAGCACCCGGTGGAAGCCTTCGGCCTCCGACCACACCCGTCTGCCCTCCTCGGTGCGCCGGGAACCCACACCAGGGCGCCAGCCGCGAACCGAGGTGACGAAGTACGCGGCGAACGGCAGCATCCAGACGGTGGCGGGCAGGAAAAGCGCGGTCGCGGCCATGATCGCGATGATCAGCGACACCGCGTTGCTGAGCCGCACCAGCCATTCCCCGCGGCGACGCACCAGCAGCCCGGAGTTGAAGCCCCAATCCCGGGCGGCCTTGTCGAGTTCGGCCCGGGCCTTGGAGAGTTTCTCCCCCGATTTCGCGCTGCCGTCGGCGCTGAACTTGCCGCCGGATTTGCTCAGGCCGAGGGCCGCCGCGACCGCCCCGGCGACCGGGTCCACCGACCGCCAGCGTTCGGGCCCCGCGGTGCTGACGACCCGCCAGGTGTCCTTCTTGCCGGAGTTCGTCTGCTCCAGCCGGACCAGGCCCTGCTCGGCGAGGTGGAACAACGTCGCGGTGAGCGCCGCCGGCGGGACCCATTCGGTGCGGATGAGTTCGACCTGCGCCGGACCCAGGCCGGTCGGTGGCTTGTACTGCAGCGGGAACCCGGGCGGGTTCTCGACGGTGAGCCGGACGGTGACCCAGCCGGCGAACGCCCCCACCACGGTGGCCACCAGGAGGAACACCAGCATGGGCACGGAGCGGCCGAGGATCGGGTCCCAGCGGGCCGACCACGGCACCAGATTGCGGTTCGGCGTCTCGGCGTCGACCGCGGCGAGCACCGTCAGCGGTGTGTGCGGGGCCAGGTTCGTCGCGCCGACGGTGACGGTGCGGCCATCCTCGCTGATCTGCAATCCCCGGCAGGGGGCGCCCACGCCGTAGCCGAGGGAGCATTGCGCGCCGGGAACCGGGCCCGGCAGGTGGATCGTCGCGGTGGCGTTGCGCATCCAGTTGTTCCAGGCCGGCGCGACGACGTTCCAGTAGAAGGCCGACGTCGCCGGCGCGCCCACGTCACCGGTTCGGGAGGCGAACGCCCGGTCCGCGCCGGCCGTGCCGGGGTCCAGCGCGTCGGTGAGGCTGTAATTGATCACGAAGGTGTGCCGGCCGGGCGCCAGCTCGCGGTCCGGGTCGCCGATCTTCACGACCCAGAATCGCCGCCCGTTCTCCCAGAACATGTCGTAGCTGGCGTCTTCGCCGTCGACGGTGACCGAGGCGACGGTCGGAACGTGCCGTAGTCCGGGCAAGTTCGGGTTGGCCACGTCGAAATATCGGAACAGCCCGTGCCGACCGGACGGGAACTCCCCGACGATCGTTTCGGTCGCGGTCAGGTTGCCGTTGTCGGCGACGGTGTAGTCGCCGTGGTAATCGGCGAACACCACCGGGTCGTCGTTCGCCGGCCCGGGGCTGGTCCCCGACAGCAGCAGCGGCCACAGCAGTCCGGCCGCGATCAGGCCGAGGACGATGAGCCATCCCACCAGGCGACCGATCCAACGCACGGCGTCAGCCTATGCGTAGCGGGTCGATCTGCACGCGCACCGGGTCGTGTTCGCGGCGCGCCGAGAGCACCCCGGTGGCGCGGCGCAGCGCTCCGGCCAGGTCGAGGCCGCGGCCGCGCGGCACCCGAACCAGCATCCGGATCACCTCGGCGTCGGCGGGCAGCCCGGCCGGTCGGCGGACCCCGGCGGGCAGCTCCACCGGCCCGAGCACCTCGGCGCGCATCTCGGGTTCGCCCAGCCGGGACTCGGCCAGCAGCGCGGCGACGGCGTCCGGCGGGCCGTCCAGCGCCGCCATATGCGCGCCCGGCGGCAGGCCCAGCGCGACGCGTTCGGCGAGCTCCGCGCCGGCGTGCCCGACCGGGTCCCAGCGGATCAGCGCCTGCACCACCGGGATCGCGGCCTCGGCGACGAGGGTGACCGTTCCGCCGTCGCGGCCGGGTGCCACCAGCGCGGCGGCGGCCATCCAGCGGCGCAGCGCGTCCTCGGCCGCACGCAGGTCGGCCCGGCCCAGCAACGCCCAGCCGTCGAGCAGCAGCGCCGCGCCGTAGCCGTCGGGCGCCCGTGGCTCGGCGCCCGGGGTGGCGATGACCAGGGCCGGTCCCTCGGCGACCTCGGCGATCCCGGTTTCCGCCGAGGAGGTGATGACGCTGACGCCGGGGAACGCGCGGCCGAGCTCTTCGGCGGTGCGCCGGGCGCCGACGACGACGGCCCGCACCTCGGTCGATCCGCAGGTCGCGCAACGCAGCGCGGGATCGCCGCGCCCGCACCAGCGGCAGGTCGCCCCCGAGCCGCCGGAGGTCAGCGCCAGCGGCCCGGTGCAGTGCCGGCAGCGCGCCACGGCCCGGCATTTCGCGCAGGCCAGCGCCGGCACGTAGCCCCGGCGGGGCACCTGGACCAGCACCGGGCGCTGCCGGTCCAGGGCGGCGCGGGCGTTTCGCAGCGCCATCGAGGGCAGCCGGGCGGTGTGCGCGGCGGGATCGCGTTCCTGGGCGTGCCCGTCGTCGTCGAGGGCGACGATCCGCGGGCTGGCGGCGCGCAGCGTCTCGCGGGTGGCCAGCAGGTCGTGCGCCCAACCGGACTCCACCATCGCCTGGGCTTCGGCGGTGCGGGCGAACCCGCCGATGACCGCGGCGCAGCGCAGCTGATGGGCGCGCAGCATGGCGACCTCGCGGGCGTGCGGGTACGGCGCGCGGGGTTCGGCGAGGGTGTCCTCGCCGTCGTCCCAGACCAGCACGAGTCCGAGGTTGCCGACCGGGGCAAACACCGCGCTGCGGGTGCCGATCACCACCCGCCGCGATCCGCGCAGCACCGACAGCCAGCGGGTGTAGCGCTGGGACGGGCCCAGCCCGGCCGACAAGGCGACGACAGTGTCGGCGCCGCAGGTCTGCGCCGCGGCGGCCGCGAGCGCGTCGACGTCGCGTTGGTCCGGGACGATGGCCAGCACCGAACGTCCGCCGGCACAGGCTGCGGCCGCCGCCTCGGCGAACCTGGTGGGCCAGCTCTCCCCCGGCAGCGCCTGCCACACCGCGCGGACGGCCTTGCCGTCGCCGAGGGCGGTCAGGAATTGGTCGCCGCCGCGGTAGCGCGCCCAGTGCTCGGCCTCCGGTGGCGGCACGAACAGTTCGGCCGGCGCCGGGCTCGGTTTCTTCTCGGCCGTCGCGTGGCGGGGCGGGATGGCCAGCCGCAGCACGTCGGCGCGGGTGCCGGCGTACCGGGCGGCCACCGCTTCGGTGAGCCGGCGCACCTCGGGGGTGAGCACCGGTTCCGGGGAGATGACGCGGTCGAGCCAGCCGAGTCGGCCGTCGTGGTCGGTGTCGGAGCGACGTTCCAGCACGAACGCGTCGACCAGCCGGCCGCTGAACCGGACCCGGACCCGGGTGCCGGGCTGGGCGTCGTCGGACTGCTCGGCGCTGACCAGGTAGTCGAAGTCGCGATCCAGGTGCGGAACGGTGAGCATCGGCAGCACCCGCGCGATGGGCTCGTGCGCGGCGGCCTGCCGGGTGCTGGTCATGGGCTTGTTGTAGCAGGTGACTCCGACGTTTCCGTGCGGCGGAAGAAGAATCCGGCGGTGATCGACAACTGCGCGATCGCGTAGAACCACCAGATCGGCACGGCCAGCAGTTCGTCCTGCCGGACGAAGACGCTGATCCCGATCATCGCGTCGGAGGTCGCGAAACACAGCGCGCCGGCGGCGGTCCAGTTGGTGGGCAGCCGGGCCAGCAGCGCGGCGCCGACCATGGCGGCGATCACCAGCATGTAGACGGTGACCGGAACGGTCAGCTCGCCCAGGTGCGGCCAGAACCAGACCAGCAACCCCAGGCACACGGCGAACACGATCGCCGCGCCGGCCAGTCGGCCTGGGCGGCGCTGTGCCAGCGGGGCCAGCACCACGAGATAACAGAGGTGGGCCAGCAGGAACGAGCCGAGGCCGCCCACGAACGACGGCGCCCACCACGGCATGGCCAGCAGGAAGTCCCCGGACGCGGAGAACAGCAGCGCCGCGATCAGCCAGATCCGTTCCCGCCTGTTCGAGTGGAACGCCGCGGCGGCCGCCAGCAGCAGCGCCATCGTCGCCTTCACCGCCGGCTGCCCGGGGAACTGCCCGGTCAGGTCGGCGCCGGCCGGGTGGGAGACCGCGGCGACGATCAGGAACACCCCGTAGCCCGCGCCGGCGATGGCCGCGGCCAGCCACAACCCGCGGAGTCGGGTTGCGTACCGTGATCCCATGGCTGCCATCGACGACATCTTGCAGAAGGTACTCGACGCCGTTCCCTTCGAACTATCCCTCGAGGACGGCCCGGAGGCGGCTCGGGCGAGTTTCCGCAATCTGCCGCGGCGGCCCGGGAACCCCGACGTCCGCGCCGAAGATGTCGCCATCGACGGCCCGGCCGGGGATCTGAGCTTGCGGATCTACACCCCGCCGGGCGCCGGAACCGGCTCACCGGTGGTGCTTTTCGTTCATGGCGGTGGGTTCGTGGTGGGCGATCTGGACACCTACGACTCCGTCGCCCGCGATCACGCCGTCGGCGCGGATGCCGTCGTGGTCGCGGTGGATTATCGGCTGGCGCCCGAACATCCCTTCCCGGCTGCCCCCGACGACGTGTGGGCGGCGCTGCAGTGGGTGGCCGCCAACGCGTCGTCGTTCGGCGCGGACTCGGGACGTCTGGCGGTGGCCGGCGACTCCGCGGGCGGCAACCTGGCCGCGGGCGCGGCGCTGCGGGCCCGCGACGCAGGACTGGCACTGGCGTTCCAGTTGCTCTGGTATCCGTCGGTGGTCTGGGACACCAGCCTGCCGTCGTTCACCGAGAACGCGCACGCCCCGATCCTGACCACCGCGGCGGTGGCGGCGTTCTCGAGCGCCTACGCCCGGCACGTGGACCTGGCCGAGGCGCCGGCGATCCTCATCCCGGGCCGCGCCGAGCTGGCCGGGGTGGCCCCCGCGTTCGTCGCCGTCGCCGGCCACGACCCGCTACGCGACGACGGCGTCCGCTACGCCGAACTGCTGGCGGCCGCGGGGGTGCCGGTCGGTGTGGAGGTGGCCTCGGACATGGTGCACGGTTTCATCGCCTACAACGGCGTGGTGCCCGCCGCCACAGCCGCCACCGGGCGTGGGCTGGCAGCCTTGCGGGCCTCGCTGCACGACTAGGGTGCGGACATGAATTCCGCAGTGGCCGAGTACTTTCGGCGGATCGAGCATCACGGACCCGCGGACCCGTCGCGGGAGCTGCTGGCGACGCTGGTGACGGCGCACCTTCGGCACATCCCGTTCGAGAATCTCGATCCGCTGACCGGGATCCCGGTTGCGGATCTGAGCGCCGAGGCGCTGTTCGCCAAGATGGTCAGCCGGCGCCGTGGCGGCTTCTGTTTCGAACAGAATGGCCTGCTCGGCCATGTGCTCGACGCGCTCGGCTACGACGTGGCGCGGCTGACCGGCCGGGTGGTGTGGATGCGACCGGACGGCCTGGCGTCGGCGCCGCAGGCGCTGACCCACCAACTGTTGTCGGTGACGGTTCCCGGCCAGCCGGGGCGCGTGCTCGTCGACGTCGGTTTCGGCGGCCCCACGCCGAGCGCGCCGCTGGACTTCGTTGTTGACGTCGTGCAACCTACGCCGAACGGCGACTACCGCATCGGCCGGCACGGCGACGGCTACGTCCTGGAGACGTTCCTGCGGGATTCCTGGCTGCCGATGTATGTGTTCGCCGATCAGCCGCGGCCGCCTATCGACCTACAGGTCGGCAGTTGGTATGTGTCCACCTACCCGGATTCGATCTTCCTTCACAACGTGATCGCCACCCGGATCATCGACGGCGCCCGCTGGAACCTCAGCGGAGACAAGCTGTCGGTGCATCGCGTCGGGGAACCGAGCGAACAACGCGTCCTCGACGACGCCGACGCGGTGCTGGAGATGCTGGCGGGACCGTTTGGCATCGACCTGTCCGATATCGCGGAGCTACGGTCTCGGGTGGCCGCGACGCTGACACGTTGAGTCGCCGCAGCGCGAGTCCGTGAGCGACGGCGACGCCACCGCCGACGGCCCAAGCCCTGATTCAGGCGCCCAGCGCGCGAAGGTGACGGCGGTAAGCGGCGCGGCCCTGCGGGGTCAGCGACAGCCACGTCTGTTCCCCGTCATCGTGTGTGGCAGCGTAATCCGCGGCGACCATGTCGGGAATGCACGCGAGGACGTCGACGTCACCGGTCAGGTGGGCCACGGCGCCGCTGTCAACCTCGCGCGCATACGCCAGCGCGGCGCAGGCACGCAACTGCCGTACCGGCTCGATCAGCGGGTCCAGCGCGGGCGGCTGGTCGGGCGCCTCCAGCAAAGGAGGGCTGTCGATGCCGGTGGGGTCAAGACGCACGACCAGCGATTCGCTGTACCGGAACCACGCCGCGCCCAGCAGGGCTGCCAGCGGATAGGCAACATACCGCACGCTCGAGCCGGTACCCACGAAGACCACCGGCACCGACAGCACCAGCCACCCAACCAGGTAAGCCAAGCGGCCCAGGCGCATCGCCCGCCGTGAGTACAACCGCGGCCCGCGAACTGCCCCGGCGGGCGAATCGCGGCACACCAGCCTCATCGAGCCCAGCCATGCCAACATGACAATTACAGCCAACAGAGAAAACCATGACCCCATCAGATCCGAGAGCCAGGGGCTTGCGGCGAACAATCCAAACGGCACGAGGAACCATAGGGTGACCCAAACGGGGGGCTTCCCCGAAAACAGCTCGCGCCGAACGCGCGCAACGTCCGCGAGGGTTCCGGCTTCCTCGGTGACGATCATGGATCTGAAGCTACCGGCAGCCGGCGGGGGTTCAGCGCGGCAATTTCACGCGCCCAGCGCCGCACCCGCTTTCACGGACTCCCGCGTTCGGCGAACGCATACGACCACGCGATTCGCCGATGCGGCACAACGCCCGACGGGTCCGGTAGACGTCGTCGAGGGTTCCGGCTTATGCGGTGATGATCACGGACCTGAAGCTACCGGGGCGCGGAGCCGAGCTGGATTTCGGCCAGGACGCCGTGATGATCCGAACCCGGAAGTCGCACCCGGCCGAAGGTCAACGGTGTGACTCCGCGCGCCAAAATCCGATCGATGGCCAACACTGCGGGGTACCGGCGGCCGGCCGGATAGGTCGCCACGATTCCCGACCCCAGGAACTCCGCGGCGTCGATCAGGTTTTGCCCGGCGTCACCGCCGGCCGCCAGCAGCTTGCGGTAGCGCTTGTGGTCCCAGGTCGCGTTGAAGTCCGCGCCCACGATCAGCGGTAGGCGCTCCGCGGCCAGCACGGTGGCGATGTCGTCGAGCTCCCGCGCCCACCGCTGTGTCGGCGGAAGAAACGGCGGAATCGGGTGCAGCGCATACAAGGCGACGGGTGCGGCGCCGGGGGGTGAGATCACCGCCCGCAGGTTCTGGTGCGCGAGCCCGGGCAGCACGGAGGTGTCGGTGAGCGGAAAACGCGAATAGATGCCGCCCCCCGTGCCGCCGTCTTGGGGCATCAGATACGCGTGTCCGAGCACATCGGTCAGCCCGGCTCCGGCAAGCCTGCCGACGGCTTCCTCGGTCAACTCCGAGACTGTCAGCACGTCGGCGCGTTCCCGGCGAACGAGGTCCACCAGCGCGTTGGCGTCGGCCCGGCCGAACAGGATGTTCGCCTGCAGCAGCGTCAGCGTCGGCATATCGGCGACGGCCGTGGGTTTGGCGCCCAGATACAGCGGCGCCTGCGCCAGCAGTCCGACGGCTGTGACGCACAACGCCGCGGCGGCCATGCGCCACCACCGCGCGCCGAGCAGCACAATCACAGCGGCGGCGGTGAGCGCGGTGAACACCGGGCTGAACGAGGCCAGCAAGGTGACCGCGGTGCCGACCGAGCCGACGAAATGAGCGGCCACCCCGACGGCGCCCACGACGGCGAGCAACGCGCCGCCAGCGCCGGCGATTAGTCGAATCGCCTTCAGACTCTGTCCATTTCGGTTGGCTCCTCAGCCGGGCTCGTTCCTCGCCCGTCATCGTCATTAGACGGCGTCCATTCGTCCAACTCCTCAGCCGGGCTCGTTCCTCGCCCGTCATCGTCATTAGACGGCGTCCATTCGTCCAACTCCTCAGCCGGGCTCGTTCCTCGCCCGTCATCGTCACTAGACGGCGTCCATTCGTCCAACTCCTCAGCCGGGCTCGTTCCTCGCCCGTCATCGTCACTAGACGGCGTCCATTCGTCCAACTCCTCAGCCGGGCTCGTTCCTCGCCCGTCATCGTCACTAGACGGCGTCCATTCGTCCAACTCCTCAGCCGGGCTCGTTCCTCGCCCGTCATCGTCACTAGACGGAAGCCTTGAGGTCCTCGACCTTGTTCAGCCGCTCCCAGGGCACGTCGAGGTCGTCGCGGCCGAAGTGGCCATAGGCGGCGGTCTTGGCGTAGATCGGGCGCAGCAGGTCCAGATCGCGGACGATCGCGCCGGGACGCAGGTCGAACACGCTGGTGATGGCCTTCTGGATGCGGGCCGGGTCGAAGTTCTCGGTGCCGAACGTCTCGACGAACAACCCCACCGGCTCGGCCTTGCCGATCGCGTAGGCGACCTGCACCTCGGCCCGCTCGGCCAGTCCGGCGGCCACCACGTTCTTGGCCACCCAGCGCATCGCGTAGGCCGCCGAGCGGTCCACCTTCGACGGGTCCTTGCCGGAGAACGCCCCGCCACCGTGGCGGGCGAAGCCGCCGTAGGTGTCGACGATGATCTTGCGGCCGGTCAGCCCGGCGTCGCCCATCGGGCCACCGATGACGAACTTGCCGGTCGGGTTGATCAGCAGCCGGAAGTCGGAGGTGTCCAGGCTGTCGTGCGCCAGTTCGGTCAGCACCGCGTCCACCACGGTCTCCCGGATGGCCGGGACCAGGGTGTTCTCCAGGTCGACGCCGTCGGCGTGCTGGGTGGACAGCACCACGGTGTCCAGCCGCAGCGCGGCGTTCCCGTCGTACTGAATGGTGACCTGGGTCTTGCCGTCCGGGCGCAGGTAATCCAGCACGCCGTCCTTGCGGACCTTGGCCAGCCGACGCGACAGTCGGTGCGCCAGCGCGATCGGCAGCGGCATGTACTCGGGGGTGTCGGTGTTGGCGTAGCCGAACATCAAGCCCTGGTCGCCGGCGCCTTGCAGGTCCAGCGGGTCCTGCTCGCCCTCGACGCGGGTCTCATAGGCGGTGTCCACGCCCTGGGCGATGTCCGGGGACTGCGCGCCGATGCCGATGTTGACGCCGCAGGTCTCCCAGTCGAAGCCCTTCTCCGAGGAGTCGTAGCCGATCTCCCGGATGGTCTCCCGGACGGTCTGGTTGATGTTCGCGAAGGCCTTGCGGGCACTGGTGGTGACCTCGCCGATGACGTGCACCTGCCCGGTGGTCACCGCGGTCTCGACCGCAACCCGAGACTTGGGATCGTCGGCCAGCAGCGAGTCGAGGATCGAATCGCTGATGGCGTCACAGATCTTGTCGGGATGCCCCTCGGTCACCGATTCACTGGTGAACAGCCGACCACCTTCGCCCACGTTCAGGCCTCCCACACGTCAACTCAGAAATTAGTCACTCAAAGCTTATCGTCGGCCCCTGACAGCGGGACCGCCCGGTGGCGCCGCGTCAGGATCGCTCGCGCAGCGCCCCCGCGACCGCGTCCACAATACGGCTCGCCATCAGCGTCTTGGAGCCGTGGCCGAGCACGGTCTCGCTGCCGTCGGCACCCAGCAACCATCCGGCGTTGTCGTCCACCTCGAACGCGCGGCCGTTCCCGACGGCGTTGACGACCAGCAGGTCACAGCCCTTGCGGGCGAGTTTCGCGCGGGCGTGGAACAGCACATCCCCGCGGGCGTCGCCGGTCTCGGCGGCAAACCCGACGATGGCCGCCATCCGGGGCAACTCGCTGTCGGCGCGGGCGCGCACGGTGGCGGCCAGGATGTCGTCGTTACGGACCAGATCGATGCGCGACGGCTCCGAATCGGCGTCCTTCTTCATCTTCGACTCGGCGACAGCCGAAGGCCGGAAGTCGGCGACCGCGGCGGCCATCACCAGCGCGTCGGCCTCCGGGGCGAGCTTGGCGACCGTCTCGGCGAGTTGGGTGGCGGACCCGACGGGCACCACGTCCACCCCGGCGGGGTTCACCAGGCCGGTGGTGTTGGCCCCGATCAAGGTGACCTCCGCGCCGCGCTGGGCGGCGACCCGGGCCACCGCGTAACCCTGCTTGCCGGAGCTCAGGTTGCCGATGAAACGCACCGGGTCCAGCGGCTCGCGGGTGCCACCGGCGGTGATCAGCAGCCGACGGCCGGTCAGGTCCCGCGGCAGCGCGTCGCCGCGGGCCAGCAGCAGCTCGGCGAAGGCGGCGATCTCGTCGGGTTCCGGCAGCCGGCCGGGCCCGCTGTCGGCGCCGGTGAGCCGGCCCGACGCCGGGTCCAGCACCACCGCGCCACGGCGGCGCAGGGTGGCGACGTTGTCGACGGTGGCCGGATGCAGCCACATCTCGGTGTGCATGGCCGGGGCGAAAAGCACCGGGCAGTGCGCGGTCAACAGCGTGGCGGTGAGCAGGTCGTCGGCCCGCCCGGACGCGGCGCGGGCCAGCAGATCGGCGGTGGCCGGAGCGACCACGACCAGATCGGCGCCCTGGCCGAGCCGCACATGCGCGACCTCCGGCACGTCGGCGAAGACGCCGGTGCGCACCGGTTCCCCGGACAGCGCCTCAAAAGTGGCCGCGCCGACGAAGTTCAGCGCGGATTCGGTGGGCATGACGCGCACCTGGTGGCCGGCCTCTTTCAGCTGGCGGACCAGCGAACAGGCCTTGTAGGCGGCGATGCCGCCGGACACTCCGACGATGACGCGTTTGCCCATCGGGGTGCGCCCGCTACTCGCCTTCGGTGTGCTCGAGCAGGTCGCCGTGGATCTCACGCATGGCGATCGACAGCGGCTTCTCCTGCAGGCCCGGCTCGACCAGCGGGCCGACGTACTCCAGGATCCCGTCGCCGAGCTGGTTGTAGTAGTCGTTGATCTGCCGGGCGCGCTTGGCGGCGTAGATGACCAGCGCGTACTTGCTCGACGCGCGGTCCAGCAGGTCGTCGATGGGCGGGTTGGTGATGCCCAGCGGGGTGTCGTAGGCGTCGGCGTAGCCCGCGCCGCCCTGATCGGCGGGCAGCGTGTCGTTCGGGGTGCTCACGAGTCAGATCTCCTACGAAATAAATGGATTGCGAATCTAGGTCGCAGTATCGGCGCCGGGCGCCACCAGCAAGGATACCAATTCCGCACAGGCAGATTCCAATTGCCGGTTCACCACCACCCGGTCGAAGTCGCCCTGAGCGGCCATTTCGGCCCGCGCGGTGTCCAGTCGGCGGGCCTGGACCTCGGGCGGTTCGGTGCCGCGGCCGGTCAGCCGCTGCCGCAGCACCTCGAAGCTCGGCGGCGCCAAAAACACCGTCACCGCCTCCGGAATGATCTTCTTGACCGCCCGCGCGCCGGCCAGATCCACCTCGATCAGCACCGGCCGGCCTGCGCGCGCCGCGGCGTAGACCGGAGCGGCCGGGGTGCCGGACCGCTGCAGCCCGCCGTGGATCTCCGCCCACTCCAGCAGTTCGCCGTCGTCGATCAGGCGTTGAAATCCCTCGACGCCGACGAAGTGGTAATCGACGCCGTCGACCTCGCCGGGCCGCGCCGCCCGAGTGGTGGCCGAAACGCTGAAGTACAGCTCCGGCACCCGCTCACGCAGACACGCGACCACGCTGGACTTGCCGACAGCAGAAGGACCGGACAGCACGACCACGCGGCCGTGGGCTTTGCCCCCGCTGTCCGGCCCCTCGCCAGCGATCACCGCCTATCAGGCGGGGTCGAACTTCTCCAGCAGCGCCTTGCGCTGCCGGTCGCCCAGGCCGCGCAGACGGCGGGTCGGGGCGATCTCCAGCTCGGTCATGATCTCCTGCGCCTTGACCTTGCCCACCTTGGGCAGAGCCTCCAGCAGCGCGGAAACCTTCATCTTGCCCAGAACTTCATCGCTCTCGGCGTCCTTGAGCACCTGGGACAGGGTGGTGCCACCGCGCTTGAGCCGATCCTTGAGCTCGGCCCGTGCACGACGTGCGGCGGCAGCCTTTTCCAGGGCGGCAGCGCGCTGTTCGTCGGTCAACTGGGGAAGGGCCACGGTTCCTCCGTCTCTTCGGCCAAATGGTTGGCCAGTTTTTCTAGTGCCTCGGCCAGGTGTTTCAGCCAGCGACGATGACCGTACCGAGGTGCACCGACGAATCTAACCCCACCCCCGCCCCATGCCGTCAACCCCCCGGGCGCGCGTCGCCGCTTCCGGCTCGCATGCGAATGCCCGTCGAACATGCCTCGGCGTCGTCAGCAACCGATCTGTGCCACAAACGGGCAGGTCAGTATCGATTTCTCGGGAGGTTTAGCAATGTCTGGGCCAGGAGTGTCGTCGCGCCGTCCTCCCGGCGGCTCGCGGAGCGCGGTGGACGACTCGAACGAAATCTCGTCGCGGCGTGTCGCGCGTGTCGCGAAGCACCCGCCGCGGCGTGGAAACGCAGTTCACGGGCGGTTGAGTCGTTGGGGCCGGGGGCCACCCGCGCCGGGTGACGGGCCATCGACAGCGGGCGGCTGATCACTCGGCTGATCACTCGGCTGATCACGTCTGACCACTCGGGCACCGTGGGCATCAGGGGTCACAGCGTGGGCGGGGCCGCCATCGAGTGAGACGTGGCGGTGGGACGTGGCGGCGGGGCCGGTCATCGAGTGAGGAACCAGGTACGTCAGTGAGACGTGAGGGCGGGGGCGCTCATCGAGTGAGGAACCAGGTACGTCCGTGAGGCCTCAGGGATGCAAGTGAGATACCAGGGCGGCGATCTGCATCGAGTGAGAATCTAGGGACACGTTGTTCGAGTAACCCCCACCCGTATGTCTCACTCAATGAAGAACCCCGCCCTCACGTCTCACCGAGCTACCTCAGTTCTCAAACGCCTACCTGACGCCTCACTCGACGAGCGACCCCGCCACCAGTTCTCACTGGTGTCCAAGAGGTCTCACTCGATACTCGAGCTCGCGAGCAAACGGCAAGCGCCCCACGGGCGCCCCTCAGGCGAGGCCCGTCAGGAGAGGCCCCTCAGGCGAGGTGGGCGACGGCGTCGCGCAGGCGCTCGGCGGCCGCGCGCAGATCGGCGACAGCCGGGCCGGCGCGCAGCACCTCCCGCGAAACCGCGGGCAGCAGCTGGCCGGGCCGCGCGCCGCCGAGTCCGGCGAGGTCCTCGGGACGGCCACCCTGGGCGCCCACCCCGGGAACCAGCACCGGGCCGCCGAGGGCGGACACATCCGGCGGGTCGGCCAGGGTCGCGCCGACGACGACGCCCACCGAGCCGAGAACGCGCGGGCCCAGAACGCCCGAGCCCGACGCACCCAAGCCCGACGCACCCAAGCCCGACGCACCCAAGCCCGACGCACCCAAGCCCGACGCACCCGCGCCCGACGCAGAGGCTCGGTTGACCGCGGCGGCCTCGTCGACCATCGCCTGGGCCAGCGTGCGCCCGTCGGGCAGCCGCTGACGCTGCACCGAGGCGCCCTCTGGGTTGGACGTCGCGGCCAGCACGAACACCCCACGGCCACGTTCGGCTGCCAGGTCCAGCAGCGGGGTCAGCGACCCGAAGCCCAGGTACGGCGAGGCCGTGACGGCGTCGCTGGCCAGCGGCCCGTCCCCCGCCCAGGCTTGCGCGTAGGCGGCCATGGTGGAGCCGATGTCGCCGCGCTTGGCGTCGGCCAGCACCAGCACCCCGGACTCGGACAGGCCGGCGATGGTCTGCTCCAGCACCGCGAAACCGGCCGCGCCGTAGGCCTCGAAGAACGCCACCTGCGGTTTGACGATGGCGAACCCGGCGAACGCCCGCACGCAGGTCGACGCGAACGCCGCCAGTCCGTCGGCGTCGACGCCAAGACCCCAGCGCGCCAGCAGTTCCGGATGCGGGTCGATGCCCAGGCACAGCGGCCCCCGCTCGGCGATCGCCGCGCTCAGCCGCTGCCCGAACGCAGCCCCGGCCATCTCAGCCCTCCAGGATGCGGTGCAGTTCCTGCAGTGAGCGCACCCCGATGTCGCCGCGGATGCCGGCCTCGATGCCCTGCACCGCTGCGGAGGCGCCCTGGACGGTGGTGACGCACGGGATGTTCATCTGCACGGCGGCCGACCGGATCTCGTAGCCGTCGATGCGCGGCCCGGAGTTGCCGTACGGGGTGTTGATCACCATGTCGACCTCACCGGCGCGGATGGCCTCCACCGCCGACATCGCCGGGCGGTCCGGGCTGGGCTCCTGGAAGTGCTTGCGCACCTCGTCGCAGGGAATCCCGTTGCGGCGCAACATCTCCGCGGTGCCCTCGGTGGCCAGAACCCGGAATCCGAGATCGGCCAGCCGCTTCACCGGGAACACCAGCGAGCGCTTGTCGCGGTTGGCCACCGAGACGAACACCGTGCCGTTGGCCGGCAGCGACCCGTAGGCCGCGGTCTGGCTCTTGGCGAACGCGCTGCCGAAGTCGGCGTCGATGCCCATCACCTCGCCGGTGGACTTCATCTCCGGGCCCAGCAGCGAGTCGACGTTGGACCCGTCGGCGCGGCGGAACCGGTGGAACGGCAGCACCGCCTCCTTGACCGCGATCGGGGCGTACGGCGCGGGGCTGGCGCCGTCGCCGGATGCGGCCAGCAGGCCCTCGGCCCGCAGTTCGGCGATGCTCTCCCCCAGCATGATCCGGGCGCAGGCCTTGGCCAGCGGCACCGCGGTCGCCTTAGAGACGAAGGGCACCGTGCGGCTGGCGCGGGGGTTGGCCTCCAGCACGTAGAGCACGTCGTCCTTGAGCGCGTACTGCACGTTGAGCAGCCCGACCACGCCGATGCCGTGCGCGATGGCCTCGGTGGCGCGGCGCACCGCGTCGATGTCCTGACGACCCAGGGTGACCGGCGGCAACGCGCACGCCGAGTCGCCGGAGTGGATGCCGGCCTCCTCGATGTGCTCCATCACGCCGCCGATGTAGACCTCGGTCCCATCGCACAGGGCGTCGACGTCGATCTCGATGGCGTCCTCCAGGAACCGGTCCACCAGCACCGGGTGCTCCGGAGAGACCTCGGTGGCCCGGGCGATGTAGCGCTCCAGGTTCTCCTCGTCGTAGACGATCTCCATGCCACGCCCGCCGAGCACGTAGGACGGCCGCACCAGCACCGGGTAGCCGATGTCGGAGGCGATCTTGCGGGCCTGCTCGAAGGTGGTGGCGGTGCCGAACCGGGGCGCCGGCAGCCCGGCGTTGGTCAGCACCTCGCCGAACGCGCCGCGGTGCTCGGCCAGCTCGATGGCGTCCGGGCCGGTCCCGACGATCGGCACCCCGGCCGCCTCCAGCTTGTGCGCCAGCCCCAGCGGGGTCTGCCCGCCGAGCTGCACGATCACCCCGACCACGCCGGGTCCGCCGGCGCCGGAGATGGACTCCGCCCGGTACACCTCCAGCACGTCCTCGAAGGTCAGCGGCTCGAAGTACAGCCGGTCGGCGGTGTCGTAGTCGGTGGACACCGTCTCCGGGTTGCAGTTGACCATCACCGTCTCGAACCCGGCCTGGGTCAGCGTCGTCGCGGCGTGCACGCAGCTGTAGTCGAACTCGATGCCCTGGCCGATCCGGTTCGGGCCCGAGCCCAGGATCAGCACCTTGGGCAACTGGGCCTGCGGGGCCACCTCGGACTCGGCCGCCGGATCCAGCTCATAGCTGCTGTAGTGGTACGGCGTGCGGGCCTCGAACTCGGCGGCGCAGGTGTCGACGGTCTTGTACACCGGGTGCACGCCGAGGCGCTCACGCAGCGTGCGCACCCCGGCCTGGCCGGCGAGTTCCGGTCGCAGCACCGAGATCTGCTCGTCGGACAGGCCGCTGTTCTTGGCGCGGCGCAGCAGGGCTTCGGTGAGCACCGGGGCGTCGATGAGCTCGGCGCGCAGCGCGACCAGGCCGTTGATCTGCTCGACGAACCACGGGTCGACGCCGGAGGCTTCGGCCACCTGCTCGACGCTGCCGCCGGCGCGCAGCGCGTATTCGATGTCGTAGAGCCGGCCGTCGGTCGGGGTCCGCAGCCGCGCCAGGGTGGCCTCGACGCCGGCGTCCTCACCGGTCGGGTCCGGGCCGGTCCAGAAGCCGGCGCGCTTGGTCTCCAGCGAGCGCATCACCTTGCCCAGCGCCTCGATGAAGTTGCGACCCAAGGACATCGCCTCGCCGACGGACTTCATGGTGGTGGTCAGGGTGCCGTCGGCGCCGGGGAACTTCTCGAACGCGAACCGCGGGGCCTTGACCACCACGTAGTCCAGCGTCGGCTCGAAGCAGGCCGGCGTCTCCTTGGTGATGTCGTTGACGATCTCGTCGAGGGTGTAGCCGATGGCCAGCTTGGCGGCGATCTTGGCGATCGGGAAGCCGGTGGCCTTCGACGCCAGCGCCGAGGACCGCGACACCCGCGGGTTCATCTCGATGACGATGAGCCGGCCGTCGACCGGGTCGATGGCGAACTGGATGTTGCAGCCGCCGGTGTCCACGCCGACCTCGCGCAGGATCGCGATGCCGAGGCTGCGCATCTTCTGGTATTCGCGGTCGGTCAGGGTCATCGCGGGCGCGACGGTCACCGAGTCGCCGGTGTGCACGCCCATCGGGTCGAAGTTCTCGATGGAGCAGACCACCACGACGTTGTCGTTGCCGTCGCGCATCAGCTCCAGCTCGAACTCCTTCCAGCCGAAGATCGACTCCTCGATCAGCACGTTGGCGCTCGGCGAGGCGGCCAGACCCTCACCGGCCATCCGCTCGACGTCCTCGACGCTGGCGGCCATGCCCGACCCCAGCCCGCCCATGGTGAACGACGGGCGCACCACCACCGGCAGGCCGAGCTCGGCGACCGTCTCACGGACCTCCTCCATGGTGAAACAGACTCGGCTGCGGGCGGATTCGCCACCGACCTTCGCGACGATGTCCTTGAACTTCTGCCGGTCCTCGCCGCGCTGGATGGCGTCGAAGTCCGCGCCGATCAGTTCGACGTGGTGGCGGTCCAGCGCGCCGTTCTCATACAGCGCGACGGCGGTGTTCAGCGCGGTCTGCCCACCCAGGGTGGGCAGCAGCGCGTCGATCTTGTTGCCCCGCTCGGCTTGCTGGGCGATCACCTTCTCCACGAACGCCGGGGTGATCGGCTCGACGTAGGTGTGGTCGGCGTACTCCGGGTCGGTCATGATGGTCGCCGGGTTGGAGTTGACCAGGGTGACCTGCAGGCCTTCGGCGCGCAGCACCCGGCAGGCCTGGGTGCCGGAATAGTCGAATTCGCAGGCCTGGCCGATCACGATCGGCCCGGAGCCGATGACCAGGATGTGGTTGAGGTCGGTGCGGCGCGGCATCAGCGGTTCTCCATCAGGGCGGCGAACTGGTCGAACAGGTACTCGGCGTCGTGCGGCCCGGCGGCCGCCTCGGGGTGGTACTGCACGGAGAAGGCGCGGCCGTCGGCCAGCCGAACCCCTTCCACCACACCGTCGTTGGCGCAGGTGTGGCTGACTTCGGCGCGACCGAACGGGGTGTCGAACACCTCGCCGGCCTCCCCCTCCAGCGCGAAGCCGTGGTTCTGCGCGGTGATCGACACCCGGCCGCTGGCGTGGTCGAGCACCGGGATGTTGATGCCGCGGTGCCCGAAGGCCATCTTGTAGGTGCCCCGGCCCAGCGCCCGGCCCAGGATCTGGTTGCCGAAACAGATTCCGAACAGCGGGATTCCGGCTTCGAGCACCTGGCGGGTGAGCGCGACGACCGCGTCGGCGGTGGCCGGGTCGCCGGGACCGTTGGACAGGAACACCCCGTCGGGCTTCAGTTCGGCGATGGCCTCGAACCCGGTCGCCGACGGCAGCACCAGGCTGCGGATGCCGCGGGAGGCCAGCAGCCGCGGGGTGTTGCTCTTAATGCCCAGATCGATGGCGGCGACGCTGAACCGCGCCGGCCCGTCGGGGCCGACGACGTAGGGCTCGCCGGTGCTGACCTCGCCGGCCAGGTCGGCGCCCAGCATGGCGGCCTGGCCGCGGACCCGGGCCAGCAGCTCGTCGGTTTCGGCGAGCGCGGATCCGGAGAACACCCCGGCCTTCATCGAACCGCGGCTGCGCAGATGCCGCACCACCGCGCGGGTGTCGATGCCGGCGATGCCGACGATGCCCTGACCGACTAGCTCATCGTCCAGGGTCCGGTTGGCGCGCCAGTTCGAGGCGCGCGGACTGGGGTCGCGCACCGCGTACCCGGCGACCCAGATCTTGTCGCCGCGGCTCTCGTTGTCCTCGTCGTTCCAGCCGGTGTTGCCGATCTGCGGCGCGGTGGCGACGACGATCTGCCGGTGATAGCTGGGGTCGGTCAGGGTTTCCTGGTAACCCGACATGGCGGTGCTGAACACCGCCTCGCCCAGGGTTTGGCCCACCGCGCCGAAGGGCGCCCCGGTGAACACCCGGCCGTCCTCCAGCACCAGCACGGCGCTGTGATTGCCGCTCATCCGTTTTCCTCCCGGGTCCAGAGTTCGTAAGCCTTGTGGTCGTCGGCGCGGAAGCCGGTGTCGACCTGCACCCCCGCGGGCAGGGTCCACCGGATCACCAGGACGCCGTCGAAGGTCATCGCCTTGCCGGCGTGACCGCGTTCGGTGCGCACCGCGACGATCTTGTCCTGGGCGATCCACAGCGGCGTGGCCCCCTCGCGGCGCACCATGATGCCCTCGGGGAAGCGGGTCAGGGTGGCCTTGCCGCGGTCGGACAGGTCGCCGACGGCGATCCGGTCCAGCCAGCTCGGAGCCAGCGTGCTGCCGACGTAGAGGCCCTTGGTCGCCGGGATCGTCGGCGCGCTGAGCATTTCCGGCAGCGCGGGCAGCGTGCCGATCATGGCCAGCTGACGCTGCGCGCGGCCACGCCAGCCCTGGATCATCTTGCGGTACAGGAACACCACCGCCACCAGCAGCACGCCGGCGAAGATCAGCGACCCGATCAGGGTTCCGGTGTTCACCTGCCCGCCACCGGGCGGGCGGCGCCGTCGGCGGCGGTGACCCGGCCGCGCAACAGGGTCGCGGTGACGGTGGCCGGCAGGGTCATCGCCCGGTACGGGGTGTTGGCGGACTTGGACGCCAGTTCGGCCGGTTCGACGGTCCACCGCGCGTCCGGGTCGACGACGACCAGGTTGGCCGGCTCCCCCACCTCCAGCGGGCGGCCCTGATCGGGCAGGCCGGCGATGGCGGCGGGGTTCTCGCTCATCACCCGGGCCACGCCGCGCCAGTCCAGCAGGCCCGTTTCCACCATGGCCTCGGCGATCACCGACAGCGCGGTCTGCAGGCCCAGCATGCCGGGGCGGGCGTGGGAGAACTCGCAGCACTTCTCCTGGGCGGCGTGCGGGGCGTGGTCGGTGGCCACGCAGTCGATGACGCCGTCGGCCAGTGCGGCGCGCAAGGCCAGCACGTCGGAGGCTTCGCGCAGCGGCGGGTTGACCCGGAACACGCCGTCGTAGCTCTCCAGCAGGCCGTCGTCGAGCAGCAGGTGGTGCGGGGTGACCTCGGCGGTGATCGAAATGCCTTGGTCCTTGGCCCATTTCAGGATCTCGACGGTGCCCGCCGTGGAGGCGTGGCAGATGTGCACGCGGGCTTTCGCGTCGCGGGCCAGCAGCGCGTCGCGGGCCACGATGGACTCCTCGGCGGCGCGCGGCCAGCCGGCCAGGCCCAGCCGGGCCGCGTTGGGCCCTTCGTGGGCGACGGCGCCGACGGTCAGCCGGGGCTCCTCGGCGTGCTGGGCGATCAGCACCCCCAGCCCGGAGGCGTATTCCAGGGCGCGGCGCATGAGCAGCGGGTCGTGCACGCACTTGCCGTCGTCGGAGAACATCCGGACCCGACCGGAGCCGGCGGCCATCAGCGCCATCTCGGTGAGTTGCTTGCCGTCCAGGCCGACGGTGACCGCGCCGACCGGGTGCACGTCGACCAGCCCGATCTGCTGCCCGCGGGCCCAGACATGGTCGGTGACCACCGGCGAATCGGCGACCGGGTCGGTGTTGGCCATCGCGAACACCGCGGTGAAACCGCCGAGCGCCGCTGCCGCGGAACCGGTTTCGACGGTCTCGGTGTCCTCGCGGCCGGGTTCGCGCAGGTGGGTGTGCAGGTCGACGAAGCCCGGCAGCAGCACCTGGCCGGCCGCCTCGATCACCTCGGCGCCGTCCGGTGCGGTGATCGAGGCCGCGATCTGGGCGATCTGCCCGTCGGAGACCAGCACGTCGACCGGTTCGCCCTCGCCGTAGGGCCGCACGCCACGAATCAAGATGGGATTCACTAGATGTCCGCCTCCTCGTCGGCGCCGACCAGCAGCCCGAACAACACCGCCATCCGAACATGCACGCCATTGGAAACCTGTTGCAGCACAGCGGCTTGCGGCGAGTCGGCCACCGAGTAACCGATCTCCATGCCGCGCAGCATCGGGCCGGGGTGCAGCACCACCGCGTGCTCGCCCAGCAGCGCCTGACGCTGCTCGGAAAGCCCGTAACAGATCGAGTACTCGCGCGCCGACGGGAAGAACCCGCCGTTCATCCGCTCGGCCTGCACCCGCAGCATCATCACCGCGTCGGCCGCGGGCAGTTCGGCGTCCAGGTCGTGGGACACCGTGACTCCCCAGCCGTCGACCCCGGTCGGCAGCAGGGTCGGCGGGGCGACCAGCACCACCTCCGCGCCGAGGGTGTTCAGCAGCGCGACATTCGAGCGCGCCACCCGTGAGTGCAGCACGTCCCCGACGATGACCACCCGCCGGCCCTCGATGCCGCCGAGGCGCTGACGGATGGTCAGCGCGTCCAGCAGCGCCTGGGTCGGGTGCTCGTGGGTGCCGTCACCGGCGTTGATCACCGCGGGACCACCGCCCCCGGGTTCGGCGGTCCAGGCGGCCAGCTGGTTCGGGGCGCCGGAGGCCGGGTGCCGGATGATCAGGGCGTCGGCGCCGGCGGCGCGCAGGGTCAGCGCGGTGTCGCGCAGCGACTCCCCCTTCGCGACCGAGGAGCCCGAGGCGCTGACGTTGATCACGTCGGCGCTCATCCATTTGCCGGCGACCTCGAAGGACACCCGGGTGCGGGTGGAGTTTTCGTAGAACATGGTGATGATGGTGCGCCCGCGCAGGGTGGGCAGTTTCTTGACTTCGCGGCCCAGCAGCGCCTGGCCGAACCGGTCGGCGTTGTCCAGGATCGCGGTGGCCTGATCGCGCGTGAGGTCGCCGGCGGACAGCAGATGTTTCACCGGAGCGGTCCTCCCTGCGGCGCGATCAGCACCCCGTCGCGGCCGTCCTGCTCGGTGAGCTGGACCTTGACGTTCTCGCTGCGCGAGGTGGGCACGTTCTTGCCGACGTAGTCGGCGCGGATGGGCAGTTCGCGGTGCCCGCGGTCGACCAGCACCGCCAGCTGCACCGCCCGGGGCCGGCCCAGGTCGCGCAGCGCGTCCAGCGCGGCGCGCACGGTGCGGCCGGAGTACAGCACGTCGTCGACGAGGATGACCAGCGCGCCGTCGATGCCGCCGCCGGGAATGGTGGTGTCCTCCAGCGGCCGCGGCGGCTTGGTGTTGAGGTCGTCGCGGTAGAGCGTGATGTCCAGCGATCCGTGGCCGACCTCGACACCGGAGAATTCGGTGATGTTCGCGGCCAGCCGGGTGGCCAGCACCGGCCCGCGGCTCGGGATGCCGAGCAGGATCACCCGGGGGGCGTCCGCGGCGTCCAGTGCCGTCTTTTCGATGATCTGATGCGCGATACGCGCGATGGTCCGCGTGACGTCTGCCGAGGACATCAATTCGCGGTCGGGATTCGAGGCGCCCACGAGTGGATCGGACCTCCTTCTCCGCCTCTCCGGACGGATCGTTAAAGGATGTCGAACTGCCGGGTAGCTTAACCCACGACCGGTCCGCGTTCGTAAGGTGGGCGGGTGAGACTTCAGCGCAACGCCGATGCGATCCGGCAGGCCTGTGACGCGGGACTGCTGTCCGGCGCGGTGACCCTGGTGTGGCGGCGCGGCGAGTTGCTGCAGGTCAACGAGATCGGCTGCCGTGATGTCGAGGCGCGCACCCCGATGACCCGCGACACCGTCTTCCGGATCGCCTCGATGACCAAACCGGTCACCGTCGCCGCGGCGATGACGTTCGTCGAACAGGGCCGGTTGCGGCTGGCGGATCCGATCACGGCGTGGCTGCCGGAGTTCGACGGGGTGCGGGTGATGACGAACCCGGATTCGTTGGACCCGACGGTGCCAGCACGGCGGCCGATCACCGTCGAGGATCTGATGACGCACCGCTCCGGGCTGGCGTACCAGTTCTCGGTGACCGGACCGCTGTCGCGGGCCTACGCCAAATTGCCGCTGCGCCAGGACCAGGACCGTTGGTTGGCCGAGCTGGCGCGGCTGCCGCTGGTTCACCAGCCCGGCGAGCAGCTCACCTACAGCCATTCCACCGATGTGCTGGGCATCCTGTTGTCCCGGCTGGCCGGCCGGCCGCTGCACGAGGTGCTCGATGAGAGGGTCCTGGGGCCGCTGGGGATGGCCGACACCGGCTTCTTCCTGACCCGGGAGGCGCGTGGGCGCGCGGCCACCATGTACACCCTCGGCGGCGACGGTTTGCGGGCGGTGATGGGACCGCCGCCGATCGCTCCGCCGCCGTTCTGCGCCGGCGGCGCCGGGTTGTGGTCCACCGCGGAGGACTATCTGCGTTTCGCCCGGATGCTGCTCGGCGACGGTCAGCTGGACGGGGTCCGGGTGCTGACGCCGGAGTCGGTGACGGCGATGCGGACCGATCGGCTGACACCCGACCAGCAGAAGGCCCCATTCCTGGGCTCGCCGTATTGGGTTGGCCGCGGGTTCGGGCTGAACCTGGCGGTGGTGACCGATCCGGCGCGCTCGGCGTCATTGTTCGGTCCGGCCGGCGCCGGCTCGTTCGGCTGGCCGGGGGTGTACGGCACCTGGTGGCAAGCCGATCCGGAGCACGAGCTGATCCTGATCTACCTGGTCCAGAACTCGCCGAACACCTCCCCGGACGCCGCCTCGGTCGCCGGGAACACGTCGCTGGCCGCGCTGCGCACCGCGCAACCGAAGTTCGTCAGAAACAGCTACGCCGCGCTGGACCTGTAGTCCGGCGCCGCGCAGCGGTGGCTGAAGGTCGCGTTACTTCGCAGCGCCCTCGTCGTCCTTGCGGCCGGTGACGATCTCGCCGGCCTTCTCCACCGAATGCTTGGCGATGTCGAGGGAGTCCGCCACGATATTGCTGGCGCCCTCGGCGACGTTGCCCTTGAGCACGTCGGCCGCGCTGTCGACGATGTCGGCGGCCTTCTCGACGGCGTGGGTGGCGATGTCCTTGGCCGACTGGACCGCGTCCTTGGGGTTGAATGCCATGGTTGTGTTGCCTTTCGCTGGAGTTGCTACCGGCTCACCCTAGTCGGGCTCAACCGCCGGTGCGCGGACTATTCCGGAAGCGGCGCGCATTTGCGGGGTGACGAGCATCACCTGTCCGAGCACGCCGTTGACGAACGCCGGCGAATCGTCGGTGGACAGCTCCTTGGCCAGTTTGACCGCCTCGTCGACCGCGACGGCCTCCGGGACGTCGACGGCGTGCAGCAGCTCCCACACGGCGACCCGCAGGATGGCCCGGTCCACCGCCGGCAACCGGTCCAGCGTCCAGCCCTGCAGATGGGAGGAGATGACGTCGTCGACATGCTCGGCGTGCTCGGTGACCCCGTCGGCGACCACGACGGTGTACTCGGCCAGCGGGGTGACCTCGGGGTCGGTGCGGGCCAGTTCGGCGCGCGAGGCCGCCGTCTGGGCCGGGGTCAGATTGCGGGCCTCGGACTCGAAGAGCAGGTCGACGGCCCGTTTGCGGGCGGCGTGCCGCCCCCGAACCGGTCGTTTGTCAGCCATTCACGCGGCCCAGGTAGCTTCCGTCGCGGGTGTCGACCTTGAGCTTGTCGCCGGTGTTGATGAACAGCGGGACCTGCAGTTCGGCGCCGGTCTCGACGGTGGCGGGCTTGGTGCCGGCGCTGGACCGGTCGCCCTGCAGACCGGGCTCGGTGTGGGTGACGACGAGTTCCACCGACACCGGCATCTCCAGGTACAGCGGATTGCCCTCGTGGAACGCGATCTGCACCGGCATGGACTCCAGCAGGAACTTGGCGGCGTCGCCGACCAGGGCCGCCGACAGCGGATGCTGCTCGTAGTCCTCGGAGTCCATGAAGACGAAATCGTCGCCGTCGTTGTACAGGAAGGTGGCGTCACGACGGTCCACGGTCGCGGTCTCCACCTTGACGCCGGCGTTGTAGGTCTTGTCCACGACCTTGCCGGACAGCACGTTCTTGAGCTTGGTGCGCACGAAGGCGGGGCCCTTGCCCGGCTTGACGTGCTGGAACTCGATGATCTGCCACAGCTGGCCGTCGATGTTGAGGACGAGTCCGTTCTTGAAGTCGGCAGTCGATGCCACGGGCGGTTTCTCCTAGTTCAAAGTTATGAGTTCCTTGGGGAACCGGGTGAGTAGTTCGGGGCGGGCGTTCCCGCCGGAAACCACGAGTGTGTCCTCGATGCGGACACCGCCGCGATCGGGCAAGTAGACACCGGGCTCCACGGTCACCACGGAACCAGCAAGCAGTGTACCGGCGGCCGCGGCGTTGATTCCCGGCGCTTCGTGGATCGCCAGCCCGACGCCGTGTCCCAGCCCGTGGCTGAAGGCCTCTCCGTAACCGGCGGCGGCGATCAGCTCCCGCGCCGCGGCGTCGACGCCGCACAACGACGCGCCCTCGGCCAGGGCGTGCCGGCCGGCCCGCTGAGCCTCGGCGACCAGCTGGTAGATCTCGCGCTGCCAGTCCTCGGCGGCGCCGAGCACCAGGGTGCGGGTCATATCGGAGTGATAGCCGCCGACCCGGGCGCCGAAGTCGATCTTGACGAAGTCCCCGCCGGCCAGCACCGCGTCGGTGGGCCGGTGGTGCGGGATCGCCGAGTTGGGGCCGGCGGCGACGATGGTCTCGAACGACGGCCCGTCGGCGCCGTGGCGCAGCATCAGCGCCTCCAGGTCGTTGCGGACCTGCGTCTCGGTTTGCCCGGGGCGCAGTCCCCCGGTTTCGATCAGCTCGGCCAGGGCGGCGTCGGCGGCGTCACAGGCCGCGCCGATCAGCGCGATCTCGCCCTCGTCCTTGACCTCCCGCAGCGCCTCCACCAGCCCGGACGCCCGGATGAACTCGACGACGCCGTCGCGGCGCAGCGCGTCGAACGCGTCGACGGTCAGCACGTGCGCCTCGAATCCGAGCCGTCCGATGCCGTTCGCTCCGGCCCGGGCGGCCAGCGCCGGACCACAGGCCCGCTCGATGAGAAGTTCGGTGTCCGGAGACTGGTTGGCGGCCTGCACCCGGTAGCGGCCGTCGGTGGCCAACACCGCGTCGCGGTGGTCGGCGTAGACCAGCAGGGCGGCGTTGGAGCCGGTGAATCCGGACAGGTAGCGGACGTTGGCCAGGTCGCTGACCAGCATCGCGTCCAGGTCGCGAGCGGCCAGCAGGGCGGCCAGCGCGGCGCGGCGATCGGCGGGGGTCACAGCGATCGAGGGTACCCGCGCGCCTTTCGAACCGGGTTGACCGCAACGGTTTACCGCGCCGGGCCCGACGCGGACACTGGCGACTGAGCAAGGCCCCCATTGCCGAACCCGTTCCCCTAGCTTCGAAGGCGCGCACAGTGCGCCGACGCCCGACGAGGAGATCACCGATGAGGACCCGTCCGCTGCGCATCGCGCTGCACACCGAGCCGGAGGGCTGGGTGGAGCTGACCAACTCCGCCGCGGACCCCGGCGAGATCACCCGGTTGCGGGTGGGCGCGCTGTCGGACGCCGCCCGGCTGGCCGCCGCCTCGGCCCGGCCGGCGTTCGTCGACGTCGACGTGGTGCTGGCGGACTCGGTGAACCAGGCGTTCCTGGAGTTCACCGAGCTGCATCCGCAGTGGTCGCCTGGGGCGCGGGCCGACGCGCTGGCCCATCCCGGCACGTCGGCGACGCTGGCCGGGTTGCTGTGGGACATCTGGGCGGCCCGGGTCGCCGACGGCGTGACGCTGCGCTCGGCCGACCCGGAGCAGTTGCTGCGCCGCATCGTCGACGAAGTGATCCCGCTGCTGGAGTCGCGCGGGCTGCCGCTGGAGTTGGGCGCGCGGGCGTCCTGAACGGTCGCCGGGGCCCCGCCGCACAACCCTTAATGAAAACGATTATCATTAAAGGATGGCTTCCTCCCCCGCCCCAATCCCCGTCACCGTGCTGTCCGGATTCCTCGGCGCCGGCAAGACCACCGTCCTCAACCACATCCTGGCCAACCGCGAGGGCCGCCGCGTCGCCGTCATCGTCAACGACATGAGCGAGGTGAATATCGACGCCGCCCTCGTCGCCGGCCAGGGCCACCTCGACCGCACCACCGAGAAACTCGTCGAACTGACCAACGGCTGCATCTGCTGCACCCTGCGCGAGGACCTGATCAGCGCGGTCGCCGACCTCGCCCGGGCGCGCCGGTTCGACCAGATCGTCATCGAATCCACCGGCATCTCCGAGCCGATGCCGGTGGCGGCGACGTTCAGCTGGGAGTTCGAGGACGGCTTCCGGCTCGGCGACCTGGCCCGGCTGGACACCCTGGTGACCGTCGTCGACGCCGCGACCTTCCTGCCCGAGTTGGCCCGCGGCGAGGAGCTGACCCGTCGGAATCTGGCCGCGGGCCAGACCGACAGCCGCAATATCGCCGATCTGCTCAGCGATCAGGTGGAGTTCGCCGACGTGATCCTGGTCAGCAAGGCGGACCTGGCCGGCCCGGAGGCAACCGCGCGCACCGAGGCGGTGCTGCGCCGGCTCAACCCGCGCGCCGAGATCACCCGCGTCGACCATGGCTCGGCCCCGCTGGGCCTGCTGCTCGACACCGGGCGGTTCGATCCGGACCTGGCCGCCGAGACCCCGGGCTGGGAGGAGGAGATCGCCGACGGGCACACCCCGGAGACCGAGGAGTACGGCATCTCCAGCCTGACCTTCCGCGCCGACCGGCCGTTTCACCCGGAGCGGCTGGCCGAGGCGCTGGGCCAGCTGCGCGGAATGCTGCGCTCCAAGGGGTTCTGCTGGCTGGCGACCCGGCCGACGATCTCGGCGTTCTGGTCCCAGGCCGGGCCGAACATGGTGCTGGAGCCGGCGGCCTACTGGTCGGCGACGCCCATTCCGCCGGGTCAGGAGATCGTGTTCATCGGGGTGAACCTGAAACCCAAGGTGGTGCGGATGCTGCTGAACTCGGCGCTGCTCACCGACGCCGAGTTGGCCGCCGGGCAGAACGCCTGGCTGCGGATGAGCGATCCGTTGCCGGCCTGGACCGCCGCCCACCAGCACTGACTACGCGTCACCCGCCAGCTGCTCGATGACGAACGCCATCGCCAGGTTGTAGCCCCGCACCCCGAAACCGGCCAGCACCCCGACGGCCACATCGGACAGGTAGGAGTGCCGGCGGAACTCCTCGCGCTTGTGCACGTTGGAGATGTGCACCTCGCAGAACGGAACGCCGACCGCGGCGAAGGCGTCCCGGATGGCAACGCTGGTGTGCGTGAACGCGCCCGGGTTGATGATGACGAACCGGGTGCCGTCGGCGGCCGTGGCGTGGATCCGGTCGACGATCGCGCCCTCGTGGTTGCTCTGGAAGCATTCGACGGAGTGCCCGGCCCGCTCGCCCTGCTCGGTGACCGAGGCCTCGACGTCGGCGAGGGTGGCCGCGCCGTAGATGCCCGGCTCGCGGACGCCGAGCAGGTTCAGGTTCGGGCCGTTGATGACGAGGATGGACACGCGATCTCTCCAATTTCGGTGACTGCTCAGGCACGACCGTACCGGGCACGGGCGCCGGAGCTGAGTAGGATCGCCGCGGGCGCCGCCGGCCGGCGCCGGGGCTGCGAACCGGACGGGAGGCCAGCCATGACGGCACTCGGCTCGGCGCTGCCCGCGCCGGATCCCGCGGTCCGCTGGGGCCGGTCGCGGCCGCGGTGCCATCGGCTGTTCCTGCTGGGTCAGGGCCTCGGGGCGTCGAAAACCCCCGCCCTGCACGAAGCCGAAGGCGCGGCCCAGGGCATGTGGCTGAGCTACCGGATCCTGGACGTCGACGAGTGGGGCGTCACCGACGCCGACCTGCCCGAGGTGCTCGACTGGGCCAAGGCCTGCGGCTTCTCCGGCTTCAACGTCACCCATCCGTTCAAGCAATCCGTCATCGCGCACCTCGACGAGTTGTCGCCGCACGCGGCCGCGCTGGGCGCGGTCAACACCGTGGTGTTGCGCGACGGCCGCGCGATCGGGCACAACACCGACTGGCGCGGCTTCCAGCAACCGTTCGCCGACGCGATGCCCGACGTGGGCGCCGACACCGTCGTCGCGCAACTCGGCGCCGGCGGCGCGGGCGCCGCGGTGGCCTACGCCCTGCTCGACCTCGGGGTGGCGGAGCTGCGGATCTTCGACCTCGACAGCGCCCGGGGCGCCGACCTAGTCGCGCGAATGGCCACGCTGTTCGGCCCGGATCGGGTCCGGGTCTGCGCCGATCCGGTCGACGCGCTGGGCGCCGCCGACGGGGTGGTCAACACCACGCCGATGGGGATGGCCGGGCACCCGGGCTCGGCCGCGCCGGCCGGGTCGCTGCGGCCGGACCTGTGGGTCGCGGAGATCATCTACTTCCCGTTGGAGACCGAGCTGCTGGCCCAGGCGCGCCGGCGCCGGTCCTCGGCGCGGAACCGCCTGCGCAGGTAGATGTTGACCGCCGCGCCGGCCAGGCCGAAGAAGATCAGCAGGCCGCCGTACACCCGCGCGGTGGCGCCGGCGTCGGCCAGGACCATGTACAGCCCCATCGCGGCGATGACCACCCCGACGATCGCCGCGGCCAGCGGGTTCCCCACCCGGCGTGCCGGAGGCATCACGGGGTCCTGGCGTTGGCCAGCTTGTACTCCGCCATCGCCTCGTTGCGCAGCCGCTCGTAGGCCTCCTTGCTGGGCGGGATCGCGTCGGTGCCGAGATCGTCGACGTGCAGCCGGTAGGTCTCCTTGGAGCTGTAGGCCGCGGCCGCCGACAGGCAGCAGATACCCAGGGTGATGCTGCCGACGATCAGCGGCACGTTGGATCCGGGCGGCGCCACCGTCGCGAACAGCGGGGCCAGCACAGCGGCGGTGATCATGGTGCCGGTGTTCTGCGAGATGGCCATGCCCGAGACCCTGGTCTTGGCGGGGAACAGCTCGGGGTAGAAGGAAGTAGTCGTAGTACTCCAACGCGGACCCGATCCAGGCCGACGCCGCCGCCTTCCTGGACTGATTGCCCTCGCCGTGACCGGCGGCTTCTGACATCGGGGTCCCTTCTGTCCCTCTCGCGCTCCGCCGATTGCGGCGTGGCGTGCCTGTAGTGACGCGTTCGGGGGGCACTGCGGGACCTGATTCGCCGAACCCGAGGCGATCGGCGGATTGTCGACGAGGTGCCGGTGTGGGCGCTGCGTGTAGTTTGACCGCATGGGCGAGCCGCCGGTGACCTCGCGCAAACCCCGCGATCCGGCGAAGGTCCGGGCCAATCTGCTGGCGGTGGCGACCGAGGTGTTCGCCGAACTCGGCTACTACGGCGCGCGGGTCGACGACATCGCCGCCCGCAGCACGACCACCAAGCGGATGATCTACTACTACTTCGGCGACAAGGACGGCCTGTTCACCGCGGTGCTGGAACACGCCTACGCGCAGGTGCGGGCCGCCGAGGCGTCACTGCAGTTGGCCGACCTGCCGCCCGCGGAGGCGCTGCAGAGCCTGGTTCGGCACACCTTCCGGTGGCACGCCGCCCACCCGGAGCTCGCGCGTCTGGTCTCCGTGGAGAACACCCTGCAGGCCGATCACCTGCGCGGTTCCCCCGACCATCACCGGGCCAACCGGCCCATCATCGCCACCATCGGCGACATCCTGGAGCACGGCCGCGCCGAAGGGGTCTTCCTGCGCGCCGCCTCGGCGCTGGACCTGCATCTGCAGATGACGGCGATGGCGCTGTTCCAGGTCACCAACGCCGCGACGGTCGAGGCCACCTTCGGTGTGGATCTGCTGGACCCGGCCACGGTGGACGCCGCCGCCGACAACCTCGCCGCGATGATGACGGCGTGGCTGCGCAGCCCCGCGCCGATCTAGATCAAGACGGCGCCGTCGCGCAGCGCGTCGTCGCCTGCGACCGCGGAATAGGCGGCGACCAGCAGCGACGGATCGGGCGCCTCCAGTCGGCCGGGCCGGCCGAGCCCGTCGAGCACGACGAACCGCAGCATCCCGGCCCGGTTCTTCTTGTCCTTGCCCATATGCCCGAGCAGGTCGGAGAACGCGTCGGCGTCATACCGGGTGGGCAGGCCGACCGATTCCAGCACCCGGCGGTGCCGGTCGGCGGTCTCGTCGTCCAGCCGGCCGGCGAGACGGCCCAGTTCGGCCGCGTAGATCAGGCCGATGGACACCGCGGCGCCGTGCCGCCAGCGGTACCGCTCGCGTCGTTCGACCGCGTGGCCGAGGGTGTGGCCGTAATTGAGGATCTCGCGTAGCGAGGACTCCTTGAGGTCGGCGGAGACCACCCGGGCCTTCACCTCGATGGAGCGCCGGACCAGTTCGGGCAGCACGTCGCCGGTGGGGTCCAGCGCGGCCTCGGGGTCGGCCTCGATCAGCTCCAGGATCACCGGGTCGGCGATGAAGCCGGTCTTGATGACCTCGGCCATCCCGGCGATGATCTCGTTGCGCGGCACGGTCTCCAGCGTCGCGAGGTCGACGATCACCGCGCGCGGCTCGTAGAACGCGCCCACCAGGTTTTTCCCGGCCTCGGTGTTGATCCCCGTCTTGCCGCCGACGGCGGCGTCGACCATGGCCAGCAGGGTGGTCGGCACGTGCACGACAGGCACCCCGCGCATCCAGGTCGCGGCGACGAACCCGGTGAGGTCGGTGGCCGCGCCGCCGCCGAGGCTGTAGACGACGTCCTGGCGGGACAGCGCGATCCGGCCCAGCACCTCCCAGCAGAAGCCCGCGACCTGCAGGTCCTTGCCGGCCTCGGCGTCGGGCAGCTCCACCCGATGCGCGTCGACGCCGCGGGCCGCCAGCTCCGCGCGCAGCACCTCGGCGGTCTCGGCCAGCGGCGGCTGGTAGAAGATCGCGGCCTTCGCGGGGAACCGGCCGTCGACCGCGGCGGCGTCCACCGCCTCGGTGAGCAGGCCGCGGCCGATCACCACGTCATAGGGCGCGGCGGCGTTCACCCGGACCCGCACCGGTTCATCGATTTCCGCGCCGGACATCACGCGTCTCCCTTCTCCCACGTCAGCGTTCGGTGCGCAGTGCGTCGCGCCGGCCGGCCCGCAGGTGGTTGCGAGCCGTGGGCCGCAACACCATCGGCCAGGGCGCCCGCCGCACCCGGTGCGGCGCGGCTTCGCGCAGGCCGCGGTGCACCTCGCGCACCACCGCGCCCGGGCTGCGCCCCACCGTGGACACGCGAATCCGGGCCAGGTCCTGGTAGATCGGGGTGCGTTCGGCCATCAGCCGTCGGTAGACCGCGGCCGGGTCATCGCCGGCGAGCACCGGCCGCCCGCTACCTGCGGTGCGCCTGATGCCCTCTTCCTCGGTCAGCTCCAGATACACCACCGGATGCCGGCGCAGCAGCTCCTGGGTGCGGGGCGACACAATCGATCCGCCGCCGAGCGCGATGACGCCGCTGTGGCTGGCGATGACGTCGCCGATCACCGTCTCCTCCAGGCTGCGGAACGCCGGCTCGCCGTCCTCGGCGAAGATCTGGCCCACCGCGCGGCCGTGCCGCGTCTCGATCTCGAGGTCGGTGTCGACGAAAGAAACCCCCAGCGACCTGGCCAGACGCTTTCCGACGGTGGTCTTCCCCACCCCGGGCGGTCCGATCAGCACCGCGATGGGGTCCGTCGAAGAAGGCATGGCGTCATTGTCCCAGACGACCCACGGCAACCGAAATCTCGGGCCGGGCGCGTGACGGCGGGCGTGAGCCACATCATGCCCACCCGACGAGATTTTGTACCAAATGGTACATAAACTGGAGGGCGACGCCACGAAACGTTCCCAATCCCGATGGAGACCGAGATGACCGCCCTGCTGAACGACCTTTACACGCCCACCGCCGAGAGCACCGTGGCGCGCCGGAAGCCGTGGTACGCGGGAATGTTCCTCTACTCGAACCCGTCGGCCGCCACCGATCCGTTCCACGAACTGGCGAATCGGCTGCGCCGCCGGACCCGCGCCGCGCACTAACGCGACGCGCGGAAGCACCGCGAACTCACCTGAAACGGCCCGGGCACTGACCCGGGCTCAACGTTCCGCGCCGCCGTGCCGCCGTGCAGCCAGCGCCGCCGCGGTGGCCGGAGTCGGGGCGGTGGAGTCCGGGGCGCCTAGTTTGGGCGGCGCGAACCGCCACGGCGGACGACGGTGGTTGCGCTGCGCCGGGACGGTGTTCTGCAGCTTGGCCACCAACTGGCGCACCACCACGCTGGGATTGCGGCGACTGGTGCTGATCCGCACGGTCGCGGTCTTGCGATAGAGCGGCGTGCGCGCCGCCATCAGCCGGCGGTACTTGGCCGCCAGATCGCCGCCGGACAGCAGCGGACGATTGTCGTTGTTGCGCAGGGTGCGCCGGATGCCCTCGCCCGCGCTGATCTCCAGGAACACCACGGTGTGACCGGCCAGCGCCTGACGCACCCCCGGCGTGGTGACCGCGCCGCCGCCCAGCGACAGCACGCCGTCGTGACTGTCCAGCGCGTCGCGGATCACCTGCTCTTCGATCTTGCGGAACCCCGCCTCACCGTCGGCCGCGAAGATCTCCGGGATGGAACGCCCGGTGATCTCGACGATCGCGCTGTCGGTGTCCAGGAAGCCGACGCCGAGCGCCTTGGCGAGCCGGCGTCCGATGGTGGACTTCCCCGAACCCAGCATCCCGATCAGCACGGCCTTGGGCGCCATGACGCTATCCGGCGTCCCGGGCGACGTGGCGGGGCTGCTGCTCGGCGACCGCGCGCAGGTAACCCTCGACATTGCGGCGCGTTTCGGCCAGCGAGTCGCCGCCGAACTTCGCCAGCGCGGCGCGGGCCACGACGAGCGCGACCATCGCCTCGGCGACCACGCCGGCGGCGGGCACCGCGCAGACATCGGAGCGCTGGTGGATGGCGACGGCTTCCTCGCCGGTGGCCATGTCCACGGTGGCCAGCGCGCGCGGCACGGTCGAGATCGGTTTCATCGCGGCGCGCACCCGCAGCGGCTGGCCGTTGGTCATCCCGCCCTCCAGGCCGCCGGCGCGGTTGGTGGAGCGCTGAACGCCGTCGGGACCCGGGTAGATCTCGTCGTGCGCGGCGCTGCCGCGGCGGCGAGCCGTCTCGAAGCCGTCGCCGATCTCGACGCCCTTGATGGCCTGGATGCCCATCACCGCGGCGGCCAGCTGGCTGTCGAGCCGGGCGTCGCCGCTGGTGAACGAGCCGAGCCCGATGGGCAATCCGGTGACCACCACCTCGACCACCCCACCGAGGGTGTCACCGTCGCGTTTGGCGGCCTCAATCTCGGCGATCATGGACGCCTCGGCGGCCGCGTCGAAGGCGCGCACCGGGCTGTCGTCGATGGCCGGCAGATCCGCGATGGTCGGCGCCGGTCCGTCGTAGGGGTCCGACGCGCCGATGGCCACGACGTGGCTGAGCACCTCGGCGCCGAACGCCTGGCGCAGGAAATTCTTCGCGACGGCCCCGGCGGCGACCCGGGCGGCGGTCTCCCGGGCGCTGGCGCGTTCCAGCACCGGTCGGGCGTCGTCGAATCCGTACTTGAGCATGCCGGCGTAGTCGGCGTGGCCGGGCCGCGGCCGGGTCAGCGGCGCATTGCGGGCGACCTGCAGCTCCGCCTCCGACACCGGGTCCGGCGACATCACCGATTCCCACTTGGGCCATTCGGTGTTGCCGATCTCGATGGCGATCGGGCCGCCCAGGGTGCGGCCGTGCCGCACCCCGCCGAGCATGCTGATCTGGTCCTGCTCGAACTTCATCCGGGCGCCGCGGCCGTAGCCGAGCCGACGGCGGCGCAATTGTTCGGCGATGTCCTCGGATCGCAGTTCCAGCCCGGCGACCATGCCTTCGATCAGGGAAAGCAGGGCCCGACCATGGGATTCTCCGGCGGTAGTCCAACGCAACACAAGGCAATTGTCCCACGCGCATCAGCGCAGCAAGATCGCGGCCGCGCTCGCCAGGCACATCGCCGGCCCATGCGGGGCCAGCCGGCCGGGCCGGGTCAGCGCCCAACCCGCGGTGAGCAGCGGCGCGCTCAGCGCCGCGGCCAGCCACACCGCCGCGCCGAAGGCCCCGGTCAGCCCGCCGACGCCGATCGCGAGCTTGACGTCCCCGGCGCCCAGGCCGCGCGGGTCGCGCAGGTGCAGCAGCAGATATGGCCCGGCCAACGCCAGCGCCCCGGCCATCGCCTGCTGACCGACCCCCGCCCACGTCGCGACCGCCAGGATGATCGCCGCGCCGGGCAGCGTCAGCGCGTTCGGCAACCGCTGGCTGCGCAGGTCACAAACGGTCAGCGCGGCCAGCCAGACGGCTGCTGCGACGGTGGCGCCGGCGGTCGCCAGGGGGTGCATGGCTCACGGTAGGCCGACGCGAGGTCCGGCCGTCGTCGGCGATGCACAGGGCGTCGAGTGCGCCACCAGGACGCAATCCCGCATCGAGTACGCCACCAGGACGCGGTTTCGGCGTGTTTCGCGACCTGATGGCGCACTCGACGCAGTTTCGATCAGGTGGCGCACTCGTCGAGCGCGGCCGCCATGGCCTCCCGGGGCGCGGGCATCCCGGTGAACAGCTCGACCTGGGTGTAGGCCTGGTTCAGCAGCATCGCCAAACCGCCGAGCACCTGCCCACCGGCGGCGGCGACGGCACGGGCCAGCGGGGTCGGCCACGGGTTGTAGATGGCGTCGAGCAGCACCGGCGCAGCCGCCAACGCGTCGGCGAAGTGGCCGGCCACCTCGGCGGGCACGGTGGAGACCAGCGCGTCGGCGCCGGCGATGACCGTGGACAGCGCGGCGGTGTTGGCGTCGTCCAGCGCGAGCCAGTCCGCGCCCAGCCCGCTGCCGTGGGCAACCGCGAGCGTCGCCGCCGCCCGCTCCCTGCTGCGGGAGACCACCGTCACCGCGGGCACGCCGAGGGCTGCCAGCCCGGCCACCGCCGCCGGGGCGGTGCCGCCGGAGCCGAGCACGACGGCCGGGCCGGGGCGCTCCGGCAGCACGGGGCGCAACGCGCCGGCCACCCCGTCGACGTCGGTGTTGTCGGCCAGCCAGCCGTCGTCGGCGCGGACCAGGGTGTTCGCCGACCCCAGCAGCGCCGCCCGGTCGGTGCGCGCATCCGCGACCTGCAAGGCCGCGAATTTGCCGGGCATGGTGACCGAGACGCCGACCCACTCCGGGCCGAACCCGTCGACCAGAACGGGTAGCTGCGCCGCATCGCATTCGATGCGGTCATAACTCCAGTCGGTCAGGCCCAGCGCCCGGTAGGCGGCCAGATGCAGCAGCGGCGAGCGGGAATGCGCGATCGGTTTGCCCAGCACCGCGGCACGGCGGGGGCCGGGCCGGCTAGCGGACACTGTCGAGGACCCCGTTGCGCCGGGCGATCTCGATATTGGCCAGGTGCTTCTGGTAGTCGCGGGTGAACAGCGTGGTGCCGTCCATGTCCACCGTGACGAAGTACAGCCAGTCACCCTTTTCCGGGTGTTCGGCGGCGGTCAGCGCGGGCCCGCCGGGCGAGCCGATCGGGGTGGCCGGCAACCCGTCGGCGGCGTAGGTGTTCCACGGGGTGACCCGGGCCCGGTCGGCGTCGGTGGTGGCGATCTCCTGGCGGTCCAGCGAGTAGTTCACCGTGGAGTCCATCTGCAGCCGCTGCGGGACCTCCAGCCGGTTGTAGATCACCCGGGACACCTTGGCGAAGTCGTCCGGGTGGGCTTCCTTCTGCAGCAGCGACGCGACGGTGAGCACCTCGTACGGCGTCATGTCGACGGCGGCAGCCGCCTCCAGCAGGCCGGTCTGCAGGTAGTGCGCGCCGCTGGTGGAGAGCAGCGAGGCCAGGATCTGGGTGGGTTCGGCGGTCGGGTCGAACTGCCAGGTGCCCGCCGCGATCAGGCCTTCGATCCGGCGGTGGTCGTCGCCGAGTTCGGTCACCGGGCCGACCGCCCAATCCGGCACCTTCAGCTCCGCCAGCGGCGCGTTGGCCGCCGCATCGGCGAGCGCCTTGGCCGACACGCAGCGTTCTTCGCCGTCGATGGTGTAGCAGCTGGCCTGGGCGATCAGGGTGAAGATGCCGTCGGATTTCTTGTTGTTGCGCAGGTCGGTGATGTCATCGAGTTGACGGCCCTCGGAGATGGTGACCTTGCCGACGCGATTGGCCGGGTCGGTCAGCCGCTGCACCGCGGAGGCCGCCGAGATCTCGGTGCGCATCAGGTAGAAGCCGGGGTCGATCATCCGGATCGCGTCGTTGCCGTCGGCGGCGGTGATGAACTCGGGGGCGCTGGCCACCACGTCCTGGTCGCTGAGCGCCTGGGCGATGACATCGGTGGTGTCACCGGGGTGGACCTGGAACAGCACGTCGGCCTTGCCGTCGCCGGCGTAGTCCTGGGGTTTGCTGTCGCCGCCGAACATCCGCATGGCGAGCAGCACCGCGGCGGCGGCGACGCCGCCGAGCACCACCAGGGTCAACAGCCCGACGGTGCGTCGCCGACGGCGGGCGCGGACCGCGCGAGCGCGCATGGTGCGGCTCATCCGGTGCCGCGGCGGGCCCACCTGCTGTGGCATGGCCCGCCCGGAATTCTCAGCCACCCGCTTCTCCGTCCCGGTCGCTCTGCGCGCGCGCCACGCGCCGCTGATCGAGCCAGCTTTGCAGAATCGCGACCGCTGCCGCCTGATCTACGACGGCGCGTTGGTTTTTGGCGCGCACGCCGGCCTCCCGCAGCGTTCGCTGCGCGGTGACGGTGGTGAGCCGCTCGTCGGCCAGCCGGACCGGGACCGGGGCGATCCGGGCGGCCAGCGCGTCGGCGACCTCGACGGCGTCGGCGGCGGCCGATCCGGCCTTGTCCGCCAGCGTGCGAGGCAACCCGACGACGACCTCGACCGCCTCGTGCTCGGTGACCAGCCGCACCAGCCGGCCGAGGTGTTTGCCGTCGCGGCGCACGGTCTGCACCGGGGTGGCCAGAATCCCGTCGGGATCGCTGGCGGCGACGCCGATCCGGACGGCGCCGACGTCGACCCCGATGCGGCGCCCGCGGCCCGGATCGTCCGGTCCGGGCCGGTCCGGCCGGCGCTGCTCGAGGTCGGGCATCAGCTAGCTCCGGGCGATTTCGGCGCGCAGACCGGCCAGCGCGGCGTCGATGCCCGCGGCGTTGCGCCCGGACCCCTGGGCCAGGTCGGGCTTTCCGCCGCCCCGGCCGTCGACGGCCGAGCCGATCGCCTTGACCAGGTCATTCGCCGACAGGCCGAGGTCTGCGGCGGCGGGGTTGACGGCAACCACGAACGGCACCGATCCGCCGTCGCCCTCGGCGATCAACGCGATGACGGCCGGGTCCGCGCCCAGCTGAGACTTGACGGAGCCGACCAGGGAGCGCAGGTCGCCGGCGGACATCGGCCCGTCGACGCGCTGGGCGACCAGCTTCACCCGGCCGACGGTCTGCGCGCCGGCCGCGGCGCCCGCGGCCGCCGCCCGGGCGCCCGCCAGCCGCAGCCGCTCGAGTTCCTTCTCGGCCGACTTGAGCTTGTCCACCAGGGTGGCGACGCGCGCCGGGACCTCTTCCGAGGGCACCTTCAGCGAGGAGGCCAGCCCGGCCATCAGGGCGCGCTCGCGGCTGAGGTGCTTGAACGACTCCAGCCCGACGTAAGCCTCGACGCGGCGCACGCCGGAGCCCACCGAGGATTCGCCGAGCAGGCTGATCGGCCCGATCTGGGCGGAGTTGTGCACGTGCGTGCCGCCACACAGCTCCAGCGAGAACGGGCCGCCGATCTCGACGACGCGCACCTGGTCGGGGTAGGCCTCGCCGAACAGCGCCATCGCGCCCATCGCCTTGGCCTTGTCCAACTCGGTGACGAAGGTGTTCACCTGGTGGTCGGCCTGCACGGCTTCGTTGGCGATCTCCTCGATCCGGGTGCGCTGGTCATCGCTGAGGGCGCCCTGCCAATTGAAGTCGAAGCGCAGATAGCCGGGCCGGTTCAGCGAGCCGGCCTGCACCGCGCCGGGGCCGAGCACCTCACGCAGCGCGGCGTGCACCATGTGGGTGCCCGAGTGGCCCTGGGTGGCGCCGCGGCGCCACTCGGCGTCGACCTCGGCGGTCACCGTGTCGCCCTCGACGAACTCGCCGGACTCCACATTGACCCGGTGCGTGAACAAGGTCTTGGCGATCTTCTGCACGTCGGTGACCGCGGCGCGCGCGGTCGCGCTGGACCCGGTCCCGAGGATGGCGCCGATATCGGCGATCTGGCCGCCGGACTCGGCGTACAGCGGAGTGCGGTCCAGCACGATCTCGACCCGGCCGGGGGCGTCGCCGCCCGACTCGGGGCGGCCGGTGTGCGAGACCACCGGGACCCGCTTGCCGTCCACGAAGATGCCCAGGATCCGGGCCTGGGTGGACAGTTCGGTGAATCCGGTGAACTCGGTGGGGCCGGAGTCGACGAGTTCGCGGTAGGCCGACAGGTCGGCGTGCGCGTGCTTGCGGGCGGCGGCGTCGGCCTTGGCGCGGTTGCGCTGCTCGGCCATCAGCTCACGGAAGCCCAGCTCGTCGACCTGCAGGCCGGCCTCGGCGGCCATTTCGCAGGTCAGCTCGATCGGGAAACCGTAGGTGTCGTGCAGGGCGAAGGCCTGGGCTCCGGGCAGCTCGGACTTACCCGCCGCGCGGGTGGCCTCGGCGGCGTCGGCGAACAGCTTCGAGCCGGCGGCCAGGGTGCGGTTGAACGCGGTCTCCTCCGCGACGGCGATCCGGCTGATCCGGTCGAAGTCGGCGACCAGCTCCGGGTACGACGGGCCCATCGCGTCGCGCACGCAGACCATCAGGGTGGCCATGATCGGCTGGTCGACGCCGAGCAGTTTCGCCGCCCGGATGATGCGGCGCAGCAACCGGCGCAGCACGTAGCCACGGCCCTCATTGCCGGGGGTGACGCCGTCGCCGATGATGATCGCCGCGGTGCGGCTGTGGTCGGCGATCACCCGGTAGCGCACGTCGTCGGCGGCGTTGCCCTGGCTGTAGCCGCGCGGGGCCAGCGCGGCGACCGCGTCGATGGTGGGGCGCATCAGGTCGGTCTCGTAGACGTTGTCGACGTTCTGCAGCAGGCAGGCGATGCGTTCGACGCCCATCCCGGTGTCGATGTTCTTGCGCGGCAGCGGGCCGAGGATCTCGAAATCGTCCTTGCTGGTGCCCTCCCCCCGCTCGTTCTGCATGAACACCAGGTTCCAGATCTCGATGTAGCGGTCCTCGTTGGCTTCCGGGCCGCCTTCCACGCCGTAATCCGGTCCGCGGTCGTAGTAGATCTCCGAGCACGGTCCGCAGGGGCCGGGGATGCCCATCGACCAGTAGTTGTCGGCCATCCCGCGGCGCTGGATGCGCTCGGCCGGCAGCCCGGCGATCTCCTGCCAGAGCCCGATGGCCTCGTCGTCGTCGTAGTAGACGGTGGCCCACAGCCGCTCCGGGTCGAAACCGTAGCCACCCTCGTCGACCGATGTGGTCAGCAGCGACCAGGCCAGTTCGATGGCGCCGCGCTTGAAGTAGTCGCCGAAGGAGAAGTTGCCGGCCATCTGGAAGAAGGTGTTGTGCCGGGTGGTGATGCCGACCTCGTCGATATCCGGCGTGCGGATGCACTTCTGGATGCTGGTGGCGGTGTCGTACGGCGGGGTGCGCTGCCCCAGGAAGAACGGCACGAACTGGACCATGCCGGCGTTGACGAACAACAGGTTCGGATCGTCGAGGATGACCGAGGCGCTGGGCACCTCGGTGTGGCCCGCGTTCACGAAATGTTCGAGGAACCGTTTCCGGATCTCGTGAGTTTGCACGTCGTCACTTCCCTGGAGTCGAAATTAACCGCTCAACCTTACCGATCGGGTCTGCGGGGCTGCGAGAGGCTTTCCCGGCGCCGACGGCTATCGGCGAATAATGTCGCGCAGCCGCTGCACCCGGGTGGCGAGTTCCCGCTCGGCGCCGCGGCCGGTGGGCCGGTAGTAGTCCACGCCGACCAGTTCGTCGGGTGGGTACTGCTGGGCCGCCACCGCGTCCGGGGCGTCGTGGGCGTAGCTGTAGCCCTTACCGTGCCCGAGCCCCTTGGCCCCGGCGTAGTGGCTGTCGCGCAGGTGCGCGGGCACCAACCCGGCCTTGCCGGCCCGGATGTCGCCCATCGCCGCGGACAGCGCGGTGGTGACGGCGTTGGACTTCGGCGCGGTGGCCAGATACGCGGTGGCGTGCGCCAGCGTCAGCTGGGCCTCCGGCATGCCGATCATCGCGACGGTCTGCGCGGCGGCGTTGGCCACCAGCAGCGCGTTGGAGTCGGCCATCCCGATGTCCTCGCTGGCCAGGATGAGCAGCCGGCGGGCGACGAAGCGCGGGTCCTCCCCCGCGGTCAGCATCCGCGCCAGGTAGTGCAGCGCGGCGTCGACGTCGGAGCCGCGGACGCTCTTGATGAACGCGCTGATCACGTCGTAGTGCTGGTCGCCGTCGCGGTCGTAGCGCACCGCCGCCTCGTCCAGTGACTGCTCGACGACCTCCACGGTCACCGGTCCCCCGGCCGCGGTCTCCGCGGAGACCTCGAGCGCGGTCAGCGCCCGGCGGGCGTCCCCGGCGGACAGTCGGACCAGCACCGCCAGGGCTTCGTCGTCGACCGTGGTCTTGCCGCCCAGCCCGCGGGGGTCGGCGATGGCCCGGCGCAGCAGGGTGTCCACATCCTCGGGCCGCAGCGGCTGCAGCGCCAGGATCAACGACCGGCTCAGCAGCGGCGCGACCACCGAGAACGACGGGTTCTCCGTGGTCGCCGCCACCAGCAGCACCACCCGGTTCTCCACCGCCGCCAGCAGGGCGTCCTGCTGGGTTTTGGAGAACCGGTGCACCTCGTCGATGAAGAGCACGGTCTGCTGGCCGTGCACGGCCGAGCGCCGGGCGGTGTCGATGACGGCCCGGACCTCCTTCACCCCGGCCGAGAGCGCCGAAAGCGCCTCGAACCGGCGGCCGGTGGCGTGTGAGATCAACGAGGCGAGCGTGGTCTTCCCGGTGCCGGGCGGGCCGTAGAGGATCACCGACGCCGCGCCGGAGCCGTCGACCAGCCGTCTCAGCGGGGAGCCGGGTTTGAGCAGGTGCTGCTGCCCGACGACCTCGTCCAGGCTGGCCGGACGCATCCGGACCGCCAGCGGCGCGTCGGGCGGGGTGGCCCGGCCGGTCGGTTCGTCGGGCTCGACGTCGAACAGTCCCGCGCCTGCGTCGCTCACGGGTTCCAATCTAGGCGAGGCTGGTGCGCAACCGATCGCTCGGCGGGCCAACACCCGGCGAGCGCACGCTTGGGTACGCACGCCTGTGTGCCTAACCGTGCGCTCGGGGAGAAATATCAGGCGAGCGCTCGCTTGGGTACAGCTCTCAAGTGGTGACGAAGTCGATCAGCTCTTCCACGCGGCCGATCAGTGCGGGCTCCAGGTCATTCCAGTCCCGGACCTGCGAACGGATGCGCTGCCAGGCATTGGCGATATCGGTCTGGTCACGGTGCGGCCAGCCCAGGTGCGCGCAGACGCCCTTCTTCCAGTCAGTGCCGCGCGGGATGTCCGGCCAGGCCTTCAGGCCCACCCGGGCGGGTTTGACCGCGGCCCAGATGTCGATGAAGGGGTGGCCCACCACCAGCGTGTTCGGCCCGCCCGGGCCGCGGGCGACCGCGGCGGCGATGCGGGATTCCTTGGAGCCGGCGACCAGGTGGTCCACCAGCACACCGAGCCGGCGCCTCGGGGTGGGCGCGAACTCGGCGACGATGGCGGGCAGGTCGTCGGCGCCACCGAGGTACTCCACCACCACGCCTTCGATGCGCAGGTCCGCGCCCCAGACCTGCTCGACGAGTTCGGCGTCGTGGCGGCCCTCGACGTAGATGCGGCTGGGCAGCGCGACCTTCGCCCGGGCGCCGGGCACCGCGACGGAGCCGGATTTGGTGCGGGCCGCCGCGGCGGGCGCCTTGGCACGCGGCGGGGTGAGGGTGACGGGTTTGCCGTCGATCAGGTAGCCGGGGCCGACCGGGAAGCCGCGGACCTGGCCGCGCCGGTCCTCCAGATCCATCCGGCCGTACTCGACGCGCACCACGGCGCCGACGTAGCCACTGGTCGCGTCCTCCACCACCATGCCGATCTCGACGGGTTGCTCGGTCGAGCGGACCTTGCGGCGCTCGTGAGGGTTCTTGGCCAGCACGTCCATGCCGTAGCGGTCGCTCACCCTGCCGATCCTAGTCGCTGGCTGTTACAGAAGTGATTGGTGGTGTTGGAGTTGTTATGTGGCATTGCCCGACCCTCACAAGGAGCCACTTCTCGCACGAGGAGCCACTTTTCGCACGCGTTTCCCGGGACGGGGTGCGCGAAAACTGGCTCCTCGTGCGAAAAGTGGTCCCTCAGGAGGTCTGCTGCTGCAGCGCCATATGCAGGAACTGCAGCTTCTGCAGCACCGCGGGCGGCAACACGAACGGATAGAGATCGTCGCGGCCCATCGACCGGTTCACCATGTTCAACGACCACACCAGCGGCAGCCACATCTCGATCAGCGAGTCGAAGGCGCTGAGCCCGAGCAGTTTCCCGTCGTATCCGGCGTTGGCGGGCGCGAGCCCGAAAGCAGCCGCGGTGTCCAGGGTGTCGCGGATGTGCAGGTAGTGCGCGAAGGTCTCGGCGAAGTCCTCGGCCGGGTGCATGGTGGCGTAGGAGGACACGAAACTGTCCTCCCAGCCGGCCGGCGGGCCCTGCGAGTAGTGCCGGTCCAGCGCCGCCTGGTAGTCCAGATCGGGGTCGCCGAACAGCTCGGCGAACTGAGCCCGCAGCGCCGGCGCCGGATCGATCAGCACGTAGAAGTAGTAGTGCCCGATCTCGTGCCGGAAATGCCCGAGCAGGGTGCGGTACGGCTCGTCCATCTCGGCGCGCAGCTGCTCGCGGTGCGCGTCGTCGCCCTCGGCCAGGTCGAGGGTGATCACGCCGTTCTGGTGCCCGGTGGTGACCGGCCCGCCGGCGCTGGACAGCAGGTCGAAGGCCAGCCCGTAGTCCGGGTCGGCGTCCCGGCCGGTGATCGGCAGACTCAACTCGGCGAGTTCGGCGACCAACCGGCGTTTGGCGGTCTCGGCCAGCGCGAACGCCGCCATCGCCTCGACATCGCTGTCCGCGGGCCGGGTGCGGGTCAGCCGGCAGGACTCGCACAGCTCCGGACCCGACGCGGGGACCAGCCAGTTGCACTGCGCCACATGCAGGTTCGCGCACAGCGCGAGCTCACCGCCGTCGCGCACCGGCAGCATCGCCCGGTCCGGGAGCGAGTACCCGATCGGGGTGTCACACGCCAGGCACATCGAGTTCTCGAACGCCAGGTGCTGCCCACACCCGGGGCAACGGAAATCACGCATGATCCTCCGACGGCGACACGTCCACCGACACCTTGATCACGCTGCTTTCCGAGTCGGTGTAGATGATGCCGCGCAGCGGCGGCACGTCCGCGTAGTCACGGCCCCAACCGACCACGATATAGCGCTCGTCGACCATCTGGTTGTTGGTGGGGTCCAGCCCCAGCCACTGCCCCTCCCGGGTCCACACCGCCGCCCAGGCGTGGGTGGCGTCCGCGCCGATCATCCGCTCCTTGCCCGGCGGCGGGTCGGTGGCCAGATACCCCGAAACGTAGGCCGCGGCCAGCCCGTTGGCGCGCAGGCAGGCGATCGCCAGCCGGGCGAAGTCCTGGCACACGCCTTCGCGGGCGTCGAGCACCTCGGCGACCCGGGTGGACACCGTCGTCGACCCGGACCGGTAGGTGAAGTCGGCGTAGATGCGCGCGTTCAGATCGGTGAGCACGTCGATCAGCCGGCGGCCGGGGGTGAAGCTGGGGGCGGCGTAGGCGCGAACCTCGGCGGTGATCTCCGGGTCGGCCAGGTCGAGGGTGAACTCAGCGGCCAGCGCGCCGTCGGGCCCGACGGGCCGGCTGATCTCCCACGGCGCGACGGCCGACCCGCCGCCGTAGAGCGCCGTCGGCGGTGGATCGACCTCCACCACCGACTCGCCGGTGACGGTCAACGCCCGATGGTGATCGGTGATCTGGAAGTAGGTGCTGCGGTTGCCGTAGCCGTCGACGGATTCCGCCCGGTCCGACGGGTCCGGGCTGATGGTCAGCTGGTGGTCCAGGCAGCGCTGCGCGGCGGTGTCCCGCGGCGTGAGGTACCCGCGGCCGAAGGAGTTGGTGACGACGTCGGAGTACCGGTAGTCGGTGCGGTGCAGCACCCGGTAGCGGCGGGTCATGGCAGCACCCGCGACTGGTTCGGCCCCCACAGCGGCTGCATGGCGCCGGGCAGCGAGAGTTGTGTTGCGGCAAGCAGATCCGAGAGATCGCGCAGGCCGGAGTTGACGGCGTCGAGCAATCCGGCCAGCGCGGCGCGGCGGCGCCCGTCGGCGTCGACGGCCTCCAGGTCGTCGGTGTCCAGCCTGCGCAGCCGGATCACCATCTCGTCGACCAGCCGTTCCGGCCGGGTCGCCCCGGTCGCGCCGGGCAGGCTGCGCAGCCGCCGCCGCAGCCGCTCCAGTTGGAAGACCATCGACCGCGGATTGTCCTCGTCGAACAGCAGCAGGTCGGCCATCGCGGCCACACTGATCTGGCCGAGGGTGCGCCGCCGATAGGTGATGGCGGATTCGCACACCGTCAGCACCGCTTCGGCCACCACCTGCTCGACGGCCGGGTCGGTCACCTCGGTGATGGTCGCGCCCAGCAGCACCGCCAGGTTCTGGCCGCGCTCGATGCGCTTGCCGATGTCGTTCATGGTCCAGCCGACGTCGCGGACGGTGGATTCCGCCTGCAACCCGGACAGCGCCAGCATGCCGGACTGGGTGCGGGCCTGCGCGGTGGCCAGCAGGTGTTCGCCGCGCATCCGGGAGTCCGGCGGGGCGGCGTTGTGCCCCAACGCGTTTCGCTCGACGCCGGCCAGCACCGTCCAGGTGTCGTTGGACAGCTGGTCACGCACCGAACGGGCGGCCATGCCCAGGCGCAACACCGACTGCGCCATCGATCCGGGTCGGCTCACGTCGACCGTCAGCGACCACATGGTCGACGGGGCGATGGCGATCTGCTCGGCGGCGTCGCCGTCGGCGCCGGTGTCGGTGCCGGTCAGCACGCCGAGCGCCGACAGCAGCACCGGCACACAGCCGCTGGCTGCGATGTCCTGGCGGTGCCGGTATTCGTGATAGCGCTCGCGGGTCACGTTGAGCAACCGGGCCATCGTCTCGGCGCGCTCGGCGTAGCGGCCGGTCCAGTACAGATCCGAGAGCACGCGCGGGGAGCTGACGCCGACCGCGGGCAGCGGCGCCGCCGCCGGCAGCTCCACCGGGGCGGACCCGGCCGCACTCTGCGCCCGGCTGGCCGGGACCACCCAGATATCCTTGGCGGCAACGTTTTTCACGCCCTGCTCGCCTACGCTGATGACCGCGCCGAGACCGCCGATCATCGGGGTGTAGCCGCTGCGCTGGGACACCGTGAACAGCCGCATCCCGACGGCGGCCGAACGCAGCGGGCCCGGGTCGATGGCCGTCGGCGCTCTGGAGTACTGCGGCAGTTCCTGGCCCACCCACTGCCACGGCGCGGCCTGGATGCGGGCGGCGAGCTGTTCGCGGCGGGCGGCGCTCAGCGTGGAGCCGAACACCGGCGGCCCGCCGGTGACCGCGCGCAGCACCAGCGAGTCCAGCCGGGCCAGCAGGTGCGAGCGTTCCCGATCGACACCGCCCCAGAACGTCGGCGGCGCGGACAGCAGCGGGGTTTCGCCCAGCAGGGTGCGGGCCAGCTCCGGCAGGAAGCGCGCCACGCCCGGGCTTTCCAACACGCCGCTGCCCAACGGGTTGACCACGGTGACCGCGCCGCGGCGGGCGACCTCGGTCAGACCGACGACTCCGAGCCGGGAGTCTGCGCGCAGGTCCAGCGGGTCGGCGTAGTCGGCGTCGACGCGGCGCAGCACCACGTCCACGCGTTTGAGGGTGCCCAGCGAACGCATCCACAACGCGCCATCGCGCACCATCAGATCGTCGCTCTCGACCAGCGGGAACCCCAGCGCGGAGGCGAGGTAGGCCTGGTCGAACGCGGTCGCCGAGCCGATGCCGGGACTGAGCACCACCACGAACGGGTCTTCGGCGGATTCCGGGGCGGCGTCGATCAGCGAGAGCCGCAGCGCGGTGGCGAACGGCGACACCGGCCGCGGCGCGATCCGCTCGTAGGCCACCGGCCCGGCGTGCGCGACGACCCGGCGGTCGGCCATCGCGTAGCCGGCCCCCGACGGCGCCTGGGTCCAGTCCGCGTGCACGGTGAACTCCCCGGACGCCGCACGGGTGACGTCGGCGGCGTAAGTGAAGAGTTGATGCCGGCCCGGCACCGTGATACCGCGGGCGGGCCGCAGGTAGCCGGGGTGGGCGAAGACCAACTGCGGGGGCAGCACCCCGCTGGTCAGCGCGCGTTGCGGGCCGTACAGGTCCGTCAGCAGCGCGTCGAGCAGCCGGCAGCGCTGCAACAGACCCGCCTCCAGGGTCTCCCACTCGGGCGCCGAGACCAGCAGCGGCACGCCGTCCAGGCGCCAGGCGAGGGCGCCGCCGTCGGGGGCTCCGGCGGTGATGCCGTTGTAGTCGACGAGTTCGGCGACTTCGTTGCGCAGCCGCTGCAGACCGGGGTCACCGGCTTCGTCGAGCACCTCGGCCAGCGCGGTCCAGGCCGGTGACGACGCCGGATGCGGGTCCTGGCCGGACTCCGGCCCGACGGGCATGCCGACGGCGGACGCGACAGCCATCAGCACCTCATTCCGCTCGACGAACATTCCGGATTGCTCAGCGCAACACGGTACGGACCCGGCGAAGGTCCAGGATGCCCGGCGCCCCCACATCGGTGGCCGCGCGGGCCTGCGTCTCCCGCAGCGCGGCCAGATCGATCTTGCCGGGGGTGAAGCCGGTGGCCTCGAAGCGCCGGCCGCGACGGGATTCGGCCTCCACCGCGTTGACCGGCGGGTGGTCGTAGGCGCGCCCTCCGGGATGCGCGACGTGGTAGGTGCAGCCGCCGCGCGCCATGCCGGCCGCGAGGTCCACCAGTTCGAAACGCAACGGTGAGTCGACGGTGATGGTGGGGTGCAGCGCGCTCGGCGGCTGCCAGGCCCGGAACCGGACGCCGCCGACCTGGATGTCGGGATTGTCGGTGGCCAGCAACGGGATGGGGTGGCCGTTGCAGGTCAGCGCGTAGCGGCCCCGGTCGGCGCCGATCAGCCGGACCTGGATGCGCTCCACCGACGAGTCGACGTAGCGGGCGGCCCCGCCGGCGGTGGACTCCTCGCCCAGGGTGTTCCACGGTTCGATGGCGCCTCGGAGTTCGATCTCCACCCCGTCGAACACCGCGGCGCCGATCCGCGGGAAACGAAACTCGGTGAACGGGTCCAGCCAGCTGGTGTCGAAGTCGATGCCGGCGTCGCGCAGGTCGGCGGCGACGGCGGCGATGTCCTGAATCAGGAAGTGCGGCAACAGGTATCGGCCGTGCAGGTTCGCGCCATGCCGGATCAGCGGGGCGCGCAGCGGGGTTTCCCAGAACCAGGCGACCAGGCAGCGCACCAGCAGCGACTGCACCATCGCCATCTGGAAGTGCGGCGGCATCTCGAAGCCGCGCAGTTCCAGCAGGCCCAGCCGGCCGCGGGCGTGGTCGGGGCTGTAGAGCTTGTCGATGCAGAACTCGGCGCGGTGGGTGTTTCCGGTCAGGTCGGTGAGCAGGTGCCGCAGCGCCCGGTCGGTGACCCAGGCGGCTGGAGTTCCGGATTCGGACAGCCGGGCGATCTCGGCGAACGCGATCTCCAGCTCGTAGAGCGCCGAGTCCCGGCCCTCGTCGACGCGCGGCGCCTGCGAGGTGGCGCCGACGAACCGGCCGGAGAACAGATACGACAGCGCCGGGTGGCGCTGCCAGTAGGTCAGCATGGACACCAGCAGGTCGGGGCGACGCAGCAGCGGCGAATCCGCCGGGGTGGGACCGCCCAGGGTGATGTGGTTGCCGCCGCCGGTGCCGCCGTGTCCGCCGTCGAGGTCGAAACTCTCGGTGGACAGTCGGGCCAGCCGGGCCTGTTCGTAGAGCGTCTCCAGCTGGCCGAGCTGCTCGCTGAAGCTGGTGGTCGGCGCGACGTTCACCTCGATCACCCCCGGATCGGGGGTGACCGACATCGAGGTCAGCCGCGGGTCCGGCGGCGGGCCGTAGCCCTCGATGATCACCGGCGTTCCGATGGCCGCGGCGGCGTCCTCGATGCGGGCGATCAGCTCGGCGAAGTGGTCGAAGGCGTCCAGCGGCGGCAGGAACACGTACAGCAGCTCGCCGGCGGCGTCGGAGCGGATCTGGGCGACCAGCGCGGTGGTGGGGGCGCCGTCGGCGTCGACCACGACGGCGTGGCCCTGCCGGGGTTGTGGCGCCGGCGGGTCGGCGAGCACGTCGGCGTGCGCCTCCGGGCGGGGCGGGGTCCAGCTGATGGCGTCCAGCGGCAGCCGCAGCCCGGCCGGCGAATTGCCGGGGGTCAGCACCACCCGGCCGCGGCGCAGCCGCCAGTCGGCGCTGGCCCAGCCGGCGTCGTCGTCGGCGCGGTGCAACGGCAGCAGGAACGCGGCCGGTTCGGCGACGGTGGCGTCCAGGGCCGCGAGCAGCGCGGCGCGCGCCGCGGGGCCGTCCTCGGCCAGGTCCTCTTCGGCGTCGACAGCCGGGCCGTCGGGCGCCCGGACCGCGGCGGCCAGCCTGGCCAGCGGATCCTCGAATGCCGGGCGGACCTGTGTCTCCGGCAGCCCGAGCCCGTCGGCGATGACCGCCAGCAGCCGCTGCGGAGCGCGGGCGGGGACCGTCGCCGGCGTGTGCCGGGCGCCCGGGGCCGGGGTGGGCCACGGGTCGGCGAGCAGGCCCGGGTCGCGCCACAGCGGGGTCCCGTCGGCGCGCCAGTGCAGCCCGATCTGCCAGCGCGGCAGCGGCTCGCCCGGGTACCACTTGCCCTGATTGCGCTGCACCAGGCCGCCGGGCGCCCAGACCCGCTTGAGCCGGTCCGCCAGCGCCGAGGCCAGTTGCCGCTTATGCGGGCCGTCGGGTTCGGTGAGCCACTCCGGATCGGTCTGGTTGTCGATGGACACGAAGGTCGGCTCGCCGCCCATCGACAGCCGGACGTCGGCGCCGGCCAGCCGGCGGTCGACGCGCTCCCCCAGGTCGACGACGGCGGCCCACGCCGACTCGGTGTAGGGCAACGTGACGCGCGGGTCCTCGTGCACCCGGGTGACGATGTTGGCGAAGTCCAGGGTGGTCTCGGCGATGCCGGTGGCCCCGGTGATCGGCGCGGCCGACGACGGGTGCGGGGTCGCCGCCAGCGGGATGTGGCCCTCCCCGGCGAACAGCCCGGAGGTGGGGTCCATCCCGATCCAGCCCGCGCCGGGGATGTACACCTCGGTCCAGGCGTGCAGGTCGGTGAAGTCCGCGCTGGGGCCCGACGGGCCGTCCAGCGCCGGCACGTCGGAGGCCAGCTGCACCAGGTAGCCGGAGACGAACCGGGCGGCCAGCCCCAACTGCCGCAGCACCGACACCAGCAGCCAGGCGGAGTCCCGGCAGGAGCCGATGCCGGTGCGCAGCGTGTGGTCGGGGGTCTGCACCCCGGCTTCCATCCGCACGCTGTAGCCGATGTCGGCGTTGACGGCCTGGTTCAGCATGACCAGGTAGTCGATGGTCGCGGTCTGCGGCGGGGCCGCGAAGTTGCGCACCCATTCGGTGACCAGCGGGCCGGGGCCGCAGCCGGGCGTCGCCTCGTCCTCGTCCACCGGCCGCAGGTACGGCTTGAGGTCCTCGGCCAGCGCCGGCGGGTATGTGAACGGGATGTGTTCGGCGTATTCCTCGATGAAGAAGTCGAACGGGTTGATCACCTTCAGATCGGCGATCAGGCCGACGGTGATGGTCAGTTCGCGGGCGCGGTTGGGGAACACCAGCCGGGCCGCGAAGTTGCCGAACGCGTCCTGCTGCCAGTTGATGAAATGGTCGGCCGGGGTGACGGTCAGCGAGTAGGCCTCGATCGGGGTTCGGCTGTGCGGCGCCGGCCGCAGCCGCACCACGTGCGGATGGATCTCCACCAGTCTGTCGAAGGCGTAGCTGGTGCGATGTTCCAGCGCCACTTTGATGCCCACCCGGGCAATCCCACCACGAACTCCGGTGCCGCGCAGCCTAAGACGACGCCGGATTGCCTTCCGCGGGCTTGGCGTCGGCCGGCTTGGCCAGCTTGGCAGGTTTGGCGTCCAGGCCGGCTTCCTTGCGCTGCGCGGCGGTGATCGGCGCCGGGGCGTCGGTCAACGGGTCCACGCCGCCGCCGGTCTTCGGGAACGCGATGACCTCGCGGATAGAGTCCTCACCGGCCAGCAGCGCGGTGATCCGGTCCCAGCCGAACGCGATGCCGCCGTGCGGCGGGGCGCCGTAACTGAACGCCTCCAGCAGGAAGCCGAACTTGTCCCGGGCTTCGTCCGCGTCGATGCCCATCATCGCGAACACCCGCTCCTGCAGATCCGCGCGGTGGATGCGGATCGAGCCGCCGCCGATCTCGTTGCCGTTGCAGACGATGTCGTAGGCGTCGGCCAGCGCCGATCCGGGGTCGGTGTCGAAGGTGTCGAGGCTGTCCGGTTTGGGCGAGGTGAACGCGTGGTGCACCGCCGTCCAGGCGCCCGAACCGACGGCGACGTCCCCGGAGGCGGTGGCCTCGTCGGTGGCCTCGAACAGCGGCCAGTCCACCACCCAGGTCAGCGCCCAGGCGTCCGGGTCGATGAGGTCCAGCCGCTTGGCGATCTCGATGCGCGTGGCGCCCAGCAGCGCCCGGGCGCTCTTGGCGGTCCCGGCCGCGAAGAAGACGCAGTCCCCCGGCGCGGCGCCGACGTGCGCGGCCAGGCCTTCGCGTTCGGCGTCGGACAGGTTCTTGGCGACCGGGCCGCCGAGCGTGCCGTCCTCGCCGACCAGCACGTATGCCAGCCCCTTGTGGCCGCGCTGCTTGGCGAACTCCTGCCAGCCGTCCAGGGTGCGGCGCGGCTGGTCCGCGCCGCCGGGCATCACCACCGCGCCCACGTAGGGCGCCTGGAACACCCGGAACGGGGTGTCGGTGAAGTACTCGGCGCATTCGACGAGTTCGACGCCGAAGCGCAGGTCCGGTTTGTCGGAGCCAAACCGGCGCATCGCCTCGGCGTAGCCGATCCGCGGCAACGGAAGCTCCAACTCGACGCCGATGAGGCGCCACAGCGCGGCCAGCACCTGCTCGGAGACGGCGATGACGTCGTCGGCGTCGACGAAGCTCATCTCCATGTCCAACTGGGTGAATTCCGGCTGCCGGTCGGCGCGGAAATCCTCATCGCGGTAACAGCGCGCGATCTGGTAGTAGCGCTCCATGCCGGCGACCATCAGCAGCTGTTTGAACAGCTGCGGACTCTGCGGCAGCGCATAGAACGAGCCGGGCTGCAGCCGCGCGGGCACCAGGAAGTCCCGCGCGCCCTCCGGGGTGGACCGGGTCAGCGTCGGGGTCTCGATCTCGACGAAATCGTGGGCGTCGAGCACCGCCCGGGCGGCCGCGTTGACCTTGGAGCGCAGCCGCAGCGCCTTGCCGGGGCCCTCGCGGCGCAGGTCCAGGTAGCGGTGCCGCAGCCGGGCCTCCTCGCCGGCGGTCTCGTCCAGCTGGAACGGCAGCGGCGCGCTTTCGCCGAGCACCGTCAGCTCGGTCGCGTTGACCTCGATCTCGCCGGTCGGGATGTCGGGGTTGGCGTTGCCCTCGGGCCGGACCTCGACGACACCGGTCACGCTGACGCAGAATTCGGCGCGCAGCCGGTGGGCCTGTTCCAGCACGCCGGCGTCGCGGAACACCACCTGGGCGACCCCGGACGCGTCGCGCAAATCGATGAAGATGACGCCGCCGTGATCGCGCCGGCGGGCCACCCACCCGGCGAGGGTGACGGTCGTCCCGGCGTCGGTCGGGCGCAGGGATCCGGCGCGGTGGCTGCGCAGCACAACAACTCCTGGTGTTCACGGGATGGGGCGGCTCAACAGTCTATAGATGCCCGCGGCGTGTGGGATTCTGGTGGGATCACTGTGTTCGGCGACAGCGCCGACGAGACGGAGGCGCGATGACCTTCAACGAGGGCATACGGATCGACACCAGCACCACCTCGGCCAGCGGCGGCCGGGGCGGCGGGCGCGGGATCGCCGTCGGCGGTGTCGGCGGTCTGGTGATCGTGCTGCTGGCGCTGTTCTTCGGCATCAACCCCGCGGATCTGACCGGCGACGGCGATCCGGCGGCGCCGGGCGCCCAGCAGAACGCCCCGGAGTTCGAGCACTGCAAGACCGGCGCGGACGCCAACAAGTACGTCGAGTGCCGGGTGATCGCGACCGGCAACTCCGTCGACCAGGTGTGGACCAGCCTGCTGCCCGGCTACCAGCGCCCGCAGCTGCGACTGTTCAGCAATGTCGTCGACACCCGCTGCGGCCAGGCCACCAGCGACGTCGGCCCGTTCTACTGCCCGGCCGACCAGACGGTGTACATCGACACCAGCTTCTACCAGGTGCTCGTCGACCAGTTCGGCTCCAGCGGTGGGCCGTTGGCGCAGGAGTACGTGATCGCCCACGAGTACGGCCACCACGTGCAGAACCTGCTCGGCGACATCGGCAAGGCCCAGCAGGGGGTGCAGGGCGCGCAGGGCAACAGCGTGCGCACCGAGCTGCAGGCCGACTGCTACGCCGGAGTGTGGGCGCATCACGCCTCGGTCACCCAGGCGCCGGGCAGCGACAAGCCGTACCTGGAGCCGCTGACCGACAAGGACATCGCCGACGCGTTGTCGGCGGCCTCAGCCGTCGGCGACGACCGGATCCAGGAGGCGGCCACCGGCCGGGTGAACCCCGAATCCTGGACGCACGGCTCCTCCGAGCAGCGTCAGCACTGGTTCACCGTGGGTTACCAGACCGGTGACTACAAGCGCTGCGACACCTACAACGCCCGCGATCTCGATAACGGCTAGGCGTGTGGATGGCCTAGACCCGCTGCGGGCTAGGCCGGGGGCGCTTCCTGCAGCGCGTCGGCGACGGCCTCGGCCTCGCGAACGGCGGCTTCGGTGTCCTGCTCGACGATGGCTTCCTCTTGGGCCTCGGCCTCCGGGCCGGTCAGCGGCGCCTCGGCCGGCGGGTTCTCTGCCGGCGCGGCGTCAGCCGGCGGAACCTCGGCGGCCGGCTCCTGCGCCGGAGCGGCGCCCGGAACCCAGCCGGCCACCTGGCAGCGCGGGTTGTACAGGTCGGTCGCCTTGCTGACCTGCTGGCCGTCGACGGCGATCTCGCAGGTCGGGTTCGGCGCGCCGCGGCCACCGTGCTGGGTGCTGCTGACGGTCATGATCGCCTGGTTCGGGTCGTCCAGGGTGACGGTGACGGTCCACGGGGCGCCGCCGGCGATCGGGATGGTCTCGTTCTTCCAGTACAGGTCGGGATCGGCGTTCTCGGCGGCCTGGTTGGGCGAGTTCGCGATCCGGTAGTAGACGTTGTAGTTGTAGTCACCGCCGTAGAGCGTGTAGGTGACCTGGTGGCCGGGCTCGGCCTGCGCGATGGCCGGGCTCACTGCGATTGCTCCGGCGGCCAGCAGAATGGCCGCCCCTGCGGTGGTAGTCGATTTCGCCATGTCCCTCATATCTGGTGACGCTACCGAACTGTTACATACTGCACATGGCGGCCTTGTGAGAGGCTGCATTCATGTCGACGGCCTCCAAACCAGCTTCCGGCCCCGCCGAACCCACCGTCCTGGTCGACACCGGCGGCCTGGTGGTCACCGACGACGGGCGCAAAGTCGTGCTGATCGACCGGCGCACCGGATTGGCGAGCATCGCCAACGTCGTTCTCCCCGCGGTGGCGATCGCCGCCTTGATCTTCGGCATCACCACCCTCACCCGCGGTCAGCTCCCCGGCTGGCTGGGCTACGCCGCGCTGGCCGTCGCGGCGCTCGCCGGTTACGGCGCATTCCGGTCCATCAGCACGTTCCGGGCCCGCCGCGCCGCGCCGCTGCGGGAAGGCCGCACCGTCGCGGTGCTGGATCGCCGACTCAATCTGTTCAGCTACGCCGGCGGCGCGATCACCGCCCTGGACCAGGTGCACTTCGAGCGGCGCGCGCAGTTGACGTCGACCACCGCCAAACTGGTCGCGGTCACCCCGGGCGGGCGCAAGGTGATCAAGCGCGGCTATCGCCTCGACGGCGGCATCGGCAAGGTCGACGAACTGCTCAACGCCGTCGCCCGGGGCGGCCAGGAGTGACCGAACGGACGACCTGCGCGGTCGTCGGCGGTGGCCCGGCCGGGATGATGCTCGGGTTGATCCTGGCCCGCTGCGGGGTGGATGTGACGGTGTTCGAGAAGCACGCCGACTTCCTCCGCGATTTCCGCGGCGACACCGTGCACCCGTCGACGCTGACGCTGCTCGACGAGCTGGGCCTGTTCGAGCAGTTCGACGCGCTGCCGCACAGCCGGTTGGAGCGCGTCGAGTTGCCGATCGGTGACACCGTGGTCACTCCGGTGGATTTCAGCAGGTTGCCGGTCGCGCACCCGTACATCGCGATGGCCCCGCAGTGGGACTTCCTCAATCTGCTGGCGAAGGCGGGCGAGAACGAGCCGCATTTCACCCTGCGGATGAGCACCGAGGTCACCGGGCTGCTGAAGGACGGCAGCACGGTGATCGGCGTGCGCTACCGGGGGCCGGACGGTGACGGCGAATTGCGCGCCGACCTGACGGTGGCGTGCGACGGACGGTCCTCGCTGCTGCGCGCCGCGGCCGGGCTGACGCCCCGCAGCTATCCGGTGCCGTTCGACGTGTGGTGGTTCCGGCTGCCGCGCGCCGACGAGGCCGATTACTCGCTGCTGCCGCGCACCATGCCGGGTCGGGCGATCATCATGATCCCGCGGGTGGGCTACTTCCAGATCGCCTACCTGATCCCGAAGGGCGCCGACGCACAGCTGCGGGCCCGTGGACTGGACTCGCTGCGCGCGGAGTTGTCCGTGCTGGCCCCGGAATGCGACGCCGCCTCGATCGATGACTGGGACGATGTGAAGCTGCTGAATGTGCAGCTCAACGAGCTGCCGCGGTGGTACGGCGACGGGCTGCTGTGCATCGGCGACGCCGCGCACGCGATGTCCCCGGCCGGTGGGGTCGGGGTGAACCTGGCCATTCAGGACGCGGTCGCCGCGGCCGGCCTGCTGTGGCGACCGCTGCGGGACGGGACGGTCGGCGAGGCCGATCTGGCGGCCGTGCAGCGTCGCCGCGGGCTGCAGACCCGCGCGGTGCAATTCGTGCAGCGGATGATCCATCGTGTCCTGCTGAAGCCGGTGCTCGCGGGCCGCGACATCACCGCGCCCAATCCCGCCATCAGGCTCGGCGCGGCGGTGCTGCGCCGGTTCCCGGCGATCGCGGGGATCCCGGCTCGGGTCGTGGGGCTCGGCCTGCGTCCCGAGCACGTGCCGGAGCCGGCCAGGCGGTAGCGCGGGAGCTCAGCGGCGGGAAAGTGCCGTCAGCCACCGAGCTCTTCGCAGCTCGTTCCTCGCCGCTCGACTCGCCGGGCCACCTCGTCGACGACGGCGTCCAGCGGCACGTCGACCTGCTCGCCGGTGGCCAGCAGCTTGAGCCCGATGTTCCCCTCGGCGATCTCGCGGTCGCCGGCGACCAGCGCGATCGCCGCGCCGGAGCGGTCGGCGGCGCGCATCGCGCCCTTCATTCCCCGATCCCCGTAGGCCAGATCCACCCGCACGCCGGCGGCGCGCAGGTCCGCGGCCACCCGGGCCAGCGCCAGCTTGGCGTCCGGGCCCAGCGGCACGCCGAACACGTCGACCCGCGACCGCGGACCGGGTTCGACGCCTTCGGCGCGCAGCGCCAGCAGGGTGCGGTCCACGCCCAGCCCGAATCCGATGCCGGACAGGTCCTGGCCGCCGAGTTGGCGCATCAGGCCGTCGTAGCGCCCGCCGCCGCCGATGCCGGATTGCGCGCCCAGCCCGTCGTGCACGAACTCGAAGGTGGTCTTGGTGTAGTAATCCAGCCCGCGCACCATCCGCGGGTTGATCGCGTACGGCACCCGCAGCGCGTCGAGATGCGCGAGCACCGCGTCGAAGTGGGTGCGCGCCGCCGCGGAGAGGTGGTCGAGCATCACCGGCGCGTCGGCGGTCATCTCGCGGACCTCGGGGCGTTTGTCATCGAGCACCCGCAGCGGGTTGATCTCAGCGCGGGCGCGGGTGGCCTCATCCAGCGGCAGCGCGAACAGGAAGTCCTGCAGCAGTTTCCGGTATTCGGGCCGGCAGCTGTCGTCACCGAGGGAGGTGATCTCCAGCCGGAACCCGGTCAGCCCCAGCGAGCGGAAGCCGGCGTCGGCGACGGCGATGACCTCGGCGTCCAACGCCGGGTCGTCGACGCCGATCGCCTCCACCCCGACCTGCTGCAACTGGCGGTAGCGGCCCGCCTGCGGCCGTTCGTAGCGGAAAAACGGGCCCGCGTAGCAGAGTTTGACCGGCAGCGCGCCCCGGTCCAGTCCGTGTTCGATGACCGCGCGCATCACCCCGGCGGTGCCCTCCGGGCGCAGCGTCACCGAACGGTCGCCGCGGTCGCTGAAGGTGTACATCTCCTTGCTGACCACGTCGGTGGACTCGCCGACGCCGCGCGCGAACAGCGCGGTGTCCTCGAAGATCGGCAGCTCGATGTCCCCGTAACCGGCGCGGCGCGCAGCGGTCAGCAGGCCGTCGCGCACCGCGACGAAGCCCGCCGAGTCCGGCGGCAGGTAGTCCGGCACGCCCTTGGGGGCGGAGAACGTTTGGCTCACGAGCAGTCCTTGAGGTGCGGATTGGCGCGCCGCTCGGCGCCGATGGTGGTGGACTGACCGTGGCCGGGCATGACGACGGTCTTGTCCTCGAGCACCAACATTTTGGCGCCAACGGCCTGCACGAGTTGGCGGCGGGCTATCTCGGCGAGCACCTCGTCGGCCGTTTCGCCCGGTTCGTCGCAGTCGTGCCCGAGCTCCCGGCACATCAGGGTGTCGCCGCTGAAGACCACCTGCACCGGGTCGAACGCGTCACCGGCGTGGACCCGATAGGCCACCGATCCGTCGGTGTGCCCGCCGATCAGGTCGACGGCGACGTCGATCCCGCCGACGGTCAGCACCTGACCGTCGGACACTTCGACGACGATCTCGGGTTCGCCGAATTCCTGGGCGGCCAGCAGCGGGCGGTCCTCGGCATGGATGTAGACCGGGATGTTCCAGCCCGCCGACAGGTCGTAGGCCGCCGCGCTGTGCCCGGGGTGGCCGTGGGTGAGCAGCACCGCCGCCGGGGCCCAATCGTTGGCGGCGAAGTAGTACTCCAGGGTTCCGATCGAGTCCTCCCCCGGGTCGACGACCAGTGCCGGGCCGCCCGCGGCGGCCGCCAGCACGTAACAGTTGGTGTCGAACAGACCCGATGCGAAACCCGAGATCAGCACGGCGACCATCCTCGCATCACCGGGCCTTGCGCGGTTTCGCCGCCGGCGGCTGGCACACTGCATGCCATGTCGACGAACGAACAGCGACGCGCCGCGGCCAAACGGAAACTCGAACGCCAGGTGCAACGACGCGAAGCCAAGGCGAAGCGGCAGAAGACCATCGGGCTGGTCGCCGCCGGCGTCGTCGTGGTGGTGGCGGTCGCCGCCATCGTGTGGTTCGTGGTGGGCCGGGGCGAGGACTCCACCGCCACCGCGAACCCGGGCGACCCGAGTCTGCCCGCCGGGGCCGTTATCGCCCCGGAGTACACCGGCGAGCTGCCGCCGTTCACGCATGCATTACGCGGGCCTGGGCCGGGACTGCGAATACACGCCGTCCGGCACGGCCAGCAAGCCGAACACCCCGCCGCGGGCCGGCGAGGTGCCCACCGATCCTGCGACGGTGAGCCTCAGCATGGCCACCGACCGCGGGAACCTCGGTCTGCTGCTGAACAACGGCCAGGCGCCGTGCACAGTCAACAGCTTCATCAGCCTGGCCAACCAGGAGTTTTTCGACGACACCGTCTGCCACCGGCTGACCAACAGCCCGTCGCTGTCGGTGCTGCAGTGCGGCGACCCCGGCGGTGACGGCACCGGCGGGCCCGGCTACCGGTTCGCCGACGAGTACCCGAACGACCAGTACCCGCCGAACGACCCGGAGTTGCAGAAGCCGGTGCGCTACCCGCGCGGCACGGTCGCCATGGCCAACTCCGGTCCGGGCACCAATGGCAGCCAGTTCTTCCTGGTGTACCAGGATTCGCAGCTGCCGCCGAACTACACCGTGTTCGGGACCATCGACGAGACCGGGCTGGCCACCCTGGACGGCATCGCCAAGGCGGGCCTGGCCGACGGCGCACAGGGCGACGGCAAGCCCGCCGAGGAAGTGCGCATCAAGGCCATTCGCACCGACTAGGCGCCCGCTACCCCCGCATCGTCAAGCGGCGGAAGTCACCCGGTACACGTCGTAGACACCCTCGACGTTGCGCACCACGTTGAGCACGTGGCCCAGGTGCTTGGGGTCGCCCATTTCGAAGGTGAACCGGCTGATCGCCACCCGGTCGTCGGAGGTGGTCACCGACGCCGACAGGATGTTGACCTTCTCGTCGGCCAGCACACGCGTCACATCGGAAAGCAAACGGTGCCGGTCCAGGGCCTCCACCTGGATGGCGACCAGGAACACCGACGTCGGGCCGGGCGCCCACTGCACGTCGATGATCCGCTCGGACTGCTGCTGCAGCGACGAGGCGTTGGTGCAGTCGGTGCGGTGCACGCTGACTCCCCCACCTCGGGTGACGAATCCCATGATCGCGTCGCCGGGCACCGGAGTGCAGCACTTGGCCAGCTTGGTCAGGGTTCCCGGGGCGCCGGGCACCGCGATGCCGGTGTCGTCGTTACGCCGTTGGCGCACCGTGATATTCGACGGGGTGGCCCGCTCGGCGATTTCGTCCTCGGCGTCGTCGGCGCCACCGAGTTGGGCGATCAGCCGCTGCACCACGTGATGGGCGGAAATGTGTCCTTCGCCGACGGCGGTGTAGAGCGCCGACACGTCGGTGTAGCGCAGCTCGCGGGCCAGCAAGCCCATCGAGTCCGCACTCATCAAGCGCTGCAAGGGAAGTCCGCCGCGGCGCACCTCGCGCATGATGGCGTCCTTGCCGGACTCCAGCGCTTCCTCGCGGCGTTCCTTGGCGAACCACTGCCGGATCTTGGCCTTGGCGCGCGGGGACACCACGAAGCCCTGCCAGTCCCGCGACGGTCCGGCATTGGGCGCCTTGGAGGTGAAAACCTCGACGACCTCGCCGTTTTCGAGTTTGCGCTCCAGCGCCACCAACCGGCCGTTGACCCGTGCGCCGATACAGCGGTGGCCCACCTCGGTGTGCACGGCGTAGGCGAAATCCACCGGAGTGGAACCGGCCGGCAACGTCATCACGTCGCCCTTCGGGGTGAACACGAAGATCTCGGCGACGGCCAGGTCGTAGCGCAGCGACTCCAGGAATTCGCCCGGGTCGGCGGCCTCCCGCTGCCAGTCCAGCAGCTGCCGCATCCACGCCATATCGTCGATCTCGGCGGCGCCGTGCGGATGCGGAACGCCGTTGCGCCCCTTGGCTTCCTTGTAGCGCCAGTGCGCGGCGATGCCGTACTCGGCGGTGCGGTGCATGTCGCGGGTGCGGATCTGCACCTCCAGCGGCTTGCCCTCCGGGCCGATCACGGTGGTGTGCAGCGACTGGTACACCCCGAAGCGCGGTTGGGCGATGTAGTCCTTGAACCGCCCGGCCATCGGCTGCCACAGCGCGTGCACGACGCCGACCGCGGCGTAACAGTCCCGGATCTCGTCGCACAGGATCCGCACCCCGACCAGGTCGTGGATGTCATCGAAGTCGCGGCCCTTGACGATCATCTTCTGATAGATCGACCAGTAGTGCTTGGGCCGGCCCTCCACCACCGCGCTGATCTTGGAGGCCTCCAGGGTGGCGATGATCTCGGCGCGCACCTTGGCCAGATAGGTGTCCCGGGACGGCGCCCGGTCGGCCACCAGCCGGACGATCTCGTCGTAACGCTTGGGGTGCAGGATCGCGAAGGACAGGTCTTCGAGTTCCCACTTGACCGTCGCCATACCGAGGCGGTGCGCCAGTGGGGCGATGACCTCCAGGGTCTCGCGGGCCTTGCGGGCCTGCTTCTCCGGCGGCAGGAACCGCATGGTGCGCATATTGTGCAGCCGGTCGGCGACCTTGATCACCAGCACCCGCGGGTCGCGCGCCATCGCGATGATCATCTTGCGGATGGTCTCGCCCTCGGCGGCGCTGCCCAGCACCACCTTGTCCAGCTTGGTGACCCCGTCGACCAGGTGGCCGACCTCCTCACCGAAGTCGGCGACCAGCTGCTCCAGCGAGTAGCCGGTGTCCTCGACGGTGTCGTGCAGCAGCGCGGCGACCAGCGTGGTGGTGTCCATGCCCAGCTCGGCCAGGATGTTGGCCACCGCCAGCGGGTGGGTGATGTAGGGATCGCCCGATTTGCGCATCTGGGTGGCGTGGCGCTCCTCGGCGATGGCGTAGGCGCGCTGCAGCAGCGCCACGTCGGCCTTGGGGTAGATCGAGCGGTGCACCGCGACCAGCGGTTCCAGCACCGGGTTGAAGTGGCTGCGCTGGGCGGTCATCCGCCGCGCCAGCCGGGCCCGCACCCGCCGCGACGCGCTGGTGGCGGTCTTGACCGCCTCCATCGGCTGGGTCGGCGGACTGGCTTCCACCTGCGGTGTCGCCGCGCGCGGCGTGGCGTCGAGCGCCTGTTCCTCGGCCATCCCGCTCACCTCCCGTCGGATCGAGCCCTCGGTATCCGAGACTAATCCCTGGGGTCGACACTGAGCGCGGTGACCGGCATCGGCGCGACCGCGCGTCGCCCGCCCAACGCCGGCAACTCCAGCACCACCGCGGCGCCCGCGACGTTCGCGCCCGCCGAATCCAGCAACGATCCGGCCGCGCCGAGAGTGCCTCCGGTGGCCAGCACGTCATCGATGATCCAGACCGTGCGACCGGCCAAATCGATGCCGTCGGCGGGGATCTCCAGCACCGCCGAGCCGTATTCCAGCTGGTACTCGCACCGGCGGACCGGCGGCGGGAGCTTGCCGCCCTTGCGCACCGCCAGCATGCCGACCCCGAGCCGGGTGGCGACCGCCGCGCCAACCAGGAAGCCGCGGGCGTCGATCCCGGCGATCAGGTCCGCGCCGTCGGTGACCTCGGCCAGCGCGTCGGTGACCGCGGCCAGCCCGTCGCCGTCGGCGAGCACCGGGGTCAGATCCTTGAACCGCACGCCCGGCGCCGGGAAGTCGGCGACGGTGCGGGTCAGCTCATCGATCAAGCGCTGCGCGGCATTAAGTCGCGTCACGCGCGCTGCCAGCGGTCCATGTTCCAGCCGGCGCCCCAGCGGGTCGGGCTCGAACTCACCCCCGACATGTCCTTGCCGGTCAGCAGCATGCGCTGGTGCCGGTACAGCGGCAGCGTCGGCATGTCCTTCCACAGCGCGACGTCGCCGTCGCGCAGCAGCCGGGCGATCTCCTTGGCGTCGGTGGTGACCACCAGATCCCGGACCACCCCGTCGACCACCGGGTTGAGGTAGCGCGGCAGGTTGTTGCCGTTGCCGCTGACGAACTGGTAGGCGTCCATGGCCGAGGAGCCAGTCGATCCGGAGCCGACCGCGCCGCCGTCGCCGGACAGCAACGCGTCGATGGCGCCACTGGCCAGGCTGCCCGGGGTGATGGACGGGTCCGAGGCGTCCTCGACGGTGATGCCGGCGGCCGCGCAGGACCGGGCGATGGCGCCGACGACGGTGGCCAGCCGCGCGTTGGGGGCCTGGTAGCCGATCCGCACCCGCAGCTCCTGGCCGCCGAGCGCGGTCTTGGCGGCCGCGACGTCCCCGCGGGCGAACGGCGCGGACTCGGGCACATTCTCGATCGGGGTGAAGGCGTCCTCGGCGGCGGCGTTGAGCCGGGCGTTGGACACCGGGACCCCGGCGTCGCGGGCGATCTCCTCGCGCGGGACGCACAGCGACAGCGCGCGCCGCGACGGGATGACCGCCAACGGGCCCACCGGCGCGAAGATCAGCTGCTGGATGCCCGCCGACGGGGATTCCATCCGGGTGAAGTCCTCCGGCACCGACAGCACGCCGGAGGCTCCCGCGGACACATCGACGACGTCGACGTCGCCGAGGTTGAGCCGGTCCTGGATGTCGGCGCTGCGCGGCCACACCGTCACCTGCTTGGTCACCGGTTTGGGCCCCCACCAGCGCTCATTGGCCATCAGGATGACCGCGCCGTCCGGGGTGACCTCGGCCAGCCGGTAGGGCCCCGACGACGGGAAGGCGGTGACGTCGACGCCCGGGGTCAGCGCCCAGGTGGTGTTCCAGGCGTCGGCGATCTGGCCCACCTTGGGCCGGTCACCGGCCTGGATGGCCTCGGTGACGCCGAATCCGAGCTGGTCGGACAGCACGTGCGCGGGCATCATCGACGTCGCGGTGAACAGCTGCATGTAGTCGGTGACCGCGCGGTTGTCGGCGAAGGTGACCCGCGCGTTCTTGGCGCCCGGCTGGCATTCGACGCGCGCGATGTCGGCGTAGCCGGCCCGGCTGGCGGCGTCGAATCCGGTGAACACCCCGGACTGGGCCGCCCAGGCGAGCACCAGATCGTCGCAGGTGACCGGGACGCCGTCGGAGTAGACCGCCGAATCGGAGATGACGTAGTCGAGCACCATCGGGGCGCGGCCGACGACGGACACCGTGCCGAAGTCGTGGTCGGCGACCACCTGGCCGTCGGGCCCGTGGTAGCTGAACCCGGTGAGCACCCGGGCGAAGGCCTGCGGCCCGGCCGACGCTGCGCCGTCGACGGTGTTGACGTTGTAGGTGTCCACCATCCCGCCGACCGCGTAATCCACCATGCCGGCGTTGCCGCCGCACGCGCTGACGCCGGAGGCGATAACCGCCGTCGCCAACGCCGCGCAGCAGGCCAGTCGGGTGCGTCGCGCTGCCATCGTCTGCCTCGCCGCTCTAACTCCGGCGGGCGGAACGCTTGCCGGTGGGCCTGCTGGGACGGCTGGGCGCGCCTGCGGTGGCCTTCGCCGGGGCGGCGGCCGCGGTGGGCTCCGCGGAGGTGTCGTCGGACTCGTCGGCCGCTTCGGCGTCGGCGCTCTCGGCGGCCTTGTCCGCGCGCGCCCGGCGCTTGAGCACCCGGCGGGTGTGATTGCGGACCTTCTCGGTGCGTTCCAGCATCGACACCAGCAGCGGCGTCGCGACGAAGATCGACGAGTAGGTCCCGACGATCACGCCGACCAGCTGGATCAGCGCCAGGTCCTGCAGGGTGCCGACCCCGAGCAGCCACACCGCGATGACCATCAGCGCCAGGATCGGCAGCGCCGAGATGACGCTGGTGTTGATCGAGCGCATGAAGGTCTGGTTGACCGCCAGGTTCGCCTGCTCGGCGTAGGTGCGACGGGTGGTGTGCTCGAAGCCCTCGGTGTTCTCCTCCACCTTGTCGAACACGATGACCGTGTCATACAGCGAGAAGCCGAGGATGGTGAGCAGCCCGATGACGGTCGCCGGGGTGACCTCGAAGCCGACCAGGGAGTACACCCCGGCGGTGATGATGAGGTCGAAGAACATGGTGATCAGCGCCGAGAGGGCCATGTACCGCTCGTAGCGCACGGTGATGTAGATGCTCACCAGCGCCACGAACACCACCAGCGCGATCAGCATCTTCTGGGTGATCTGCCCGCCCCAGGTGGGTGACACGTCCGAGCTGCTGACCGCCTGCTGACTGGGCTGCCCGTCGGGGCCCAGTGGCTGGAACTCGTCGAACAGCGCGATCGTCAGATCGGTGGTCTGGTCGTTGTCCAGCGTCTCGGTGCGGATCTGAACGGTCTTCGAATCGCCGCTGCCGACCTCCACGACCGATTCCGGCGCGAAGCCGAGCGTCCGGCTGAACACCTCTTCGGCGGCCTCGGTGGTGACCGAGGAGGACTCCGGCGCCGGGATGGACACCTTGGTGCCGCCCTCGAAGTCGATGCCGAAGGTGAATCCGCGGACCAGGATGCTCGCGATGGTGATGAGCAGCATCACCGCGCTGATCATGTACCACATCTTGCGCTTGCCGATGACGTCGAAGCCGCCGGTGCCGGTGTAGAGCCGGTTCAGGAAGCTGCGCTGCTGCGGGGCCGCCGCGGCGGGCTTGTCCTTGCCGCGCTTGGCCGGCTTGGTGGTGGTCTTCACCGCGACGGCGGCGGTCTCCTCCGCCTCCCCGTCGTCGGTCTCGGTGATCACGTCGGTCTCGGTGATCTCGACGTCGGTCTCGTCGTGCTCTTCGCTGCTGTGCTTCGCCACTGGCGTTACCTCCGTCCCGTCGCAGCTTCGGCGTTTCGGCGTTCCCGGGCGACCTGCTGCACCGCGCCCAGGCCGTTGAAGGCCGGCTTGGCGAACAACGTCGACTTACTGGCCAGGTAGACCAGCGGCCAGGTCACCAGGAACACCACCAGCACATCGAGGATGGTGGTCAGGCCGAGGGTGAACGCGAAGCCCTTCACCTGGCCGATGGCCAGCACGTAGAGCACGGCGGCCGCGATGAAGGTCACCGCGTTGCCGCTGACGATCGTCTTGCGGGCGCGGGTCCAACCACGCGGCACCGCCGACCGCCAGGACCGGCCCTCCCGGATCTCGTCCTTGATGCGTTCGAAGAAGACCACGAACGAGTCCGCGGTCATGCCGATGCCGATGATCAGACCGGCGATGCCGGCCAGGTCCAGGGTGTAGCCGATCTGACGGCCCAGCAGCACCAGCAGCGCGAAGACCATGGCGCCGGAGGCCACCAGGGACAACGCCACCAGCACGCCGAGCGCCCGGTAGTAGATCAGCGAGTACAGCAGCACCAGGGCCAGGCCCACCGCGCCGGCGATCAGGCCGGCCCGCAGCGAGGTCAAGCCCAGCGTCGGCGAGACCGTCTCGGCCTGCGACGCCTCGAACGACAGCGGCAGCGAGCCGTACTTCAGCACGTTGGCGAGTTGCTTGGCGGTGGCGGCCGTGAAGCTGCCGGTGATCTGGGTGTTGCCGCCGGGGATCGGCCCGCGGATCTGCGGGGCGCTGACCACCTGCGAGTCCAGCACGAACGCCGTCTGGGTGCCGACGTTGGCGGCGGTGAAGTCCGCCCAGGTGTCCACCGCGGCGCCCTTGAACTGCACGTTGACCACGTACTCGCCGCGCTGCGGGTCCAGCCCGGAGGACGCGTCGGCGATCTCCTCGCCGCTGATGATCGACTTGTCCAGCAGGTAGACCTGCTGACCGTCCTGAGAACAGGTCACCAGGGGCAACTCGGGATCGTCGTTTCCGGCGAGCGCGTCCTCCTTGCCGCACAGCATGGCGGTGAACGGCACACCGGCGTAGAGCAGCACGTTCTGGTTGGTGGACTGCCGCAGCTCCTTGGCCAGCCGGATCTTCTCCGCCTTCTCCTTGCGCGGATCGGTGGCGCCGGAGCCGTCCTCGGCGCGCGCCTCGGGGTTGTCCGCGGCCGGCTGCTCGGGGGCCGGCGACGGCGCCGGGCTCGGGTCCTCCGGGGCCAGCGGGTACGGCCGCGGCTGCGCCGGGGGCGTGCCGGTCGGCTCACCCGCCGGGACCTCACCCGCGGGGGCATCCGGAACGGGCTCACCCGCCGGGACGCCCTCGGGGGCCTCGCCGGCCGGCGGAACCTGGCCGGGCTGCTGCCCCGCCTGCTCGGCGGCGGCGGCCAACTCGGCCGCCGGCCACGCCTTCACCACCGGTCGGATGTAGAGCCGGGCGGTCTGGCCGAGGTTGCGGGCCTCGCTGCCGTCGGTGCCGGGCACCGTGATGACCAGGTTGTCGCCGTCGATGACCACCTCGGAGCCGGAAACGCCCAGCCCGTCGACGCGAGAGGTGATGATCTCCTGCGCGGTCAACAACGACTCCCGCGACGGCGTCGAGCCGTCCGGCGTCCGCGCCGTCAAAGTCACCCGGGTGCCGCCCTGCAGGTCAATGCCCAGCTTCGGCTCCGCACGCTTGTCCCCCATCAGGAAAACCAGCAGGTACGCGCCGAGCAGCAGGACCAGAAACAGGGCTAGCCAGCGGTACGGATGCACCGTCGTCTTAGCCGTGGCCACGTGTGGTTACTCCTCAAAAATTCCGTGCGGGATCGCGCAACCGCGTGCGCGAACACGCAAAGGCTACGCCGACGTTCCTGGCAATCAGTCCCGGGTGCCGTCGCCGTCGGTGAGTTCGATGGTCTCTTCCACGACCTCGTCGGCGGGCTGCGGGGCGATCTTGTCGCGGACCGCGAGCTTCATCCAGGTGGTCACCACGCCGGGAGCGATCATCAGCTCGACGTTGTCGTCGGTGAGCCCGACGATGGTGCCCTCCAGGCCCGATGTGGTGTGGATCCGGTCCCCGATCTGCAGCGACTCATGCAGATCGATGGTGGCCTGCATGGCCTTCTTCTGGCGCCGGGAGGCGAAAAACAGGAATGCGCCCATCACGAGCAGCAGTGGCAGAAAGACAGTCAGGTCACCCATGACAGATCAGTCTGCCATTGACCGACCGTTTGGCGGGCGTCCGGGCACCTCGGCGTTAAGCTCTGCAGCCATGACCGCCCTCGAACAGAGCCGCCAACTCGTCACCGAAATCCCCGGCCCGCGCTCGCGAGAACTGGCTGGCCGCCGCACCGAGAACGTGGCCCGCGGGGTCTCCTCGGTGATGCCGGTCTACTGCCGGCGCGCCGGCGGCGGCATCGTCGAGGACGTCGACGGCAACCGGCTGATCGACCTGGGGTCGGGCATCGCGGTCACCACCATCGGCAACGCCTCTCCCCGGGTGGTCGACGCGGTCGCCGCCGCGGTGGGCGAATTCACCCACACCTGTTTCATGGTGACCCCCTACGAGGGCTACGTCGCGGTCTGCGAGCACCTCAACCGGCTCACCCCGGGCAACCATCCGAAGCGCTCCGCGCTGTTCAACTCCGGCGCCGAGGCGGTCGAGAACGCGGTCAAGATCGCCCGCGCGCACACCGGACGTCAGGCCGTCGCCGCCTTCGACCACGCCTATCATGGCCGCACCAACCTGACCATGGCGCTGACCGCCAAGTCGATGCCCTACAAGAGCGGGTTCGGGCCGTTCGCCCCCGAGGTGTACCGCGTCCCGATGTCGTATCCGTACCGCGACGGCCTGACCGACCCGGAACTGGCCAAGAACGGCGCGCTGGCCGCGGAGCGGGCGATCACCGTGCTGGACAAGCAGATCGGCGCGGCCAACCTGGCCGCGGTGATCATCGAGCCGATCCAGGGCGAGGGCGGGTTCATCGTGCCCGCGCCCGGCTTCCTGCCGACCCTGCTGGCCTGGTGCCGCGACAACGGCGTGGTGTTCATCGCCGACGAGGTGCAGACCGGGTTCGCCCGCACCGGGAACATGTTCGCCTGCGAGGACGAGGGCATCGAACCGGACCTGATCGTGACGGCCAAGGGCATCGCCGACGGCATGCCGCTGGCGGCGGTGACCGGCCGCGCCGACATCATGGACGCCCCGCACGCCTCAGGCCTCGGCGGCACCTACGGCGGCAACCCGGTCGCCTGCGCGGCCGCGCTGGCCACCATCGAGACCCTCGAGATGGACGGCATGCTGGGGCGCGCGAACGAGATCTGGGCGATCGCCTCCGAGCGGCTGAACGCGCTGGCCGCCACCGACGACCGAATCGGAGACGTCCGGGGCCGTGGCGCGATGATCGCCATCGAGTTGGTGCGGCCCGGCGGATCCGGCGCGCCCGATGCGGACCTGGCCAAGCGGGTGTCGACGGCCGCGCACGCCGCCGGAGTGATCGTGCTCACCTGCGGCACGTTCGGCAACATCCTGCGCCTGCTGCCCCCGCTGACCATCAGCGACGACCTGCTGCGGGAGGGTCTGGACGTGTTGGCGGGCGCGTTCGGCGAGAGCTGAGCTCACAGCGAACCGGCAGGCTCCGGGAATAAAATTAGACGAACTAACGTAATTCCCCCGGAGGATTCGCCCATGTCTGATCAGATCCTGCGGCTCCGGCAACGCATCGCCGACCTGCAACACAACGATCCCGAGTACGCCGCCGCGCTGCCCGACCCGAAGGTCGGCGAAACGGTCGAAGCCGTCGTCGCCGCCGGCGGCGGGCTCGGCGAGGTCATCGCCACCGTCTTCGACGGCTACCGGAACCGAATCGCCGTCGGCGAACGCGCCGTCGAGCTGGTCACCGACCCGGACACCGGCCGCCGCGCCGGCGTGCCCGCCGGACATTTCCGCACCCTGACCTACGGCGAGCTGTGGGATCGCGTGCGAGCGGCCGCCGCCGGGCTGGCCGACACCGTCGCCGTCGGCGACCGGGTCGCCACCCTGGGCTTCACCAGCGTCGACTACGCGACCGTCGACCTGGCCGTCACCCAATTGGCCGCGGTGTCGGTCCCGCTGCAGGCCTCGGCGACCGCGGCGGCGCTGGCCCCGATCATCGCCGAGACCGAGCCGACGGTGCTGGCCGCCGGCGTCGACGAACTCCCGCACGCCGTGGAACTGGTGCGCTCCGGACCCGCGCCGCAGCGGCTGGTGGTGTTCGACCTGGTCGACGGCGACGACGTCCACGCCGACGCGCTGGCCGCCACTCGCGCCGCGCTGGCCGACAGCGGCGTCGTCGTGGAAACACTGGCCGAACTGTGCGAACGCGGCGCCACGGTGGCCGCGGCGATCCCGCGCCGGCACCCCGAACCGGATCCGCTGACCACCCTCATCTACACCTCCGGCAGCACCGGCGCGCCCAAGGGCGCGATGTATCCGCAGAGCAAGACCCTCGGCAGCTGGCGCGCGCACAACCCGTGGGGCGGCCCGCCCAGCCGCCAGCCGCTGCCCGCGATCGTGCTGTCCTTCCTGCCGATGAGCCACCTGATGGGCCGCAGCGTGCCCTACACCACGCTCGGCGCCGGCGGCGCCGCCTACTTCACCGCGCGGGCCGACCTGTCCACCCTGGTGGAAGACCTGTCACTGACCCGACCCACCCAGCTGAACCTGGTCCCCCGGATCTGGGACATGCTGCATCAGGAGTACTGCGCGCAGCGTGATCAGGCCGGTGAGCTGTCCGAGCAGGCCGAGGCCGAGCTGATGGCCGCCGAGCGCACCCGGATGGTCGGCGACCGGGTGGTGCTGGCGATGACCGGTTCCGCGCCGATCTCCCCCGAGCTGCGCGGCTGGGCGGAGCAGTTCCTGGACCTGCCACTGCTGGAGGGGTACGGATCCACCGAAGCCGGCGCGGTGCTGATCAACGGGGTGCCGTGCAACCCGCCGGTGACCGACTACAAGCTCGTCGACGTGCCGGAACTGGGGTATCTGCTCAGCGACCGGCCACATCCGCGCGGCGAGCTGCTGATCAAGAGCGACACCATGTTCCCCGGTTACTACAAGCGCCCGGACGTCACCGCGTCGATGTTCGACGCGGACGGTTTCTACCGGACCGGCGACATCTTCGCCGAGGTGGACGGCAGGTTGCGCTACCTGGATCGCCGCAACAATGTGCTCAAGCTGTCCCAGGGCGAGTTCGTCACGGTCTCCAAGCTGGAAGCCGCCTATCTGACCAGCCCGCTGATCCATCAGATCTACCTGTACGGCAACAGCGCCCGGCCGTATCTGCTGGCCGTCATCGTGCCGGCCGCCGAGGCGCTGGCCGGCGACGACGCCGACGCCCTCAAGCGACGCCTCGCCGAATCGCTGCAGGACGTCGCCGCCCGCTCGGAATTGGCGTCCTATGAGATCCCGCGGGACTTCCTCGTCGAAACGGAGCCGTTCAGCACCGACAACGGCCTGCTGACCGGCATCCGCAAACTGGCCTGGCCGAAGCTCAAGGAGCGCTACGGCGACCGGCTGGAGCAGCTCTACGCCGACCTGGCCGAGAGCCAGGCCGCCGAGTTGAGCCGGCTGCGCACGACTGGCGCGGACGCCCCGGTGGCCGAGACCGTGGGCCGGGCCGCCGCCGCGCTGCTCGGGGCGGCCGACGCCGACATCGCACCCGACGCGCACTTCACCGACCTGGGCGGGGACTCGCTGTCGGCGCTCACCTTCGCCAACCTGCTGCACGACATCTTCGGGGTGGACGTGCCGGTCGGGGTGATCGTCAGTCCGGCCACCGACCTGGCCGGGATCGCCGCCCACATCGAGGCCGCCCGCGCCGGCGCCGTCCGGCCGTCCTACGACTCGGTGCACGGCCGGGACGCGACACAGGTGCGCGCCGCCGACCTCACCCTGGACAAGTTCCTGCCCGCCGAGCTGCTGACCGCCGCGCCGACCCTGCCCGGGCCGCGCGACGTCGTCCGGACGGTGCTGTTGACCGGAGCCACCGGGTTCCTGGGCCGCTACCTGGCGCTGGACTGGCTGGAACGGATGTCGCTGGTCGACGGGAAGGTCGTCTGCCTGGTCCGGGGGCGTTCCGACGCCGACGCCCGGGCCCGGCTGGACGCGGTGTTCGACAGCGGCGACCCGAAGCTGCTGGCCCACTACCGCGCGCTGAGCCCGCACCTGGAGGTCATCGCCGGCGACAAGGGCGAGGAGAACCTCGGACTGGACCCGGCGCTCTGGCAGCGGCTGGCCGACGACGTCGACCTGATCGTCGACCCGGCCGCCCTGGTCAACCATGTGCTGCCGTACCGCCAGCTGTTCGGCCCGAACGCGCTGGGCACCGCGGAGCTGCTGCGCGTGGCGCTGACCTCCCGAATCAAGCCGTATTTGTACGTGTCGACGATCGGCGTCGGATTCGGCATGGCGGCCGGCAGTTTCGTCGAGGACGCCGACATCCGGGCAGCCTCGCCGATCCGCACGGTCGACGATTCGTACGCCAACGGCTACGGCAACTCCAAGTGGGCCGGCGAGGTGCTGCTGCGCGAGGCGCACGCGTTGTGCGGGCTGCCGGCGGCGGTGTTCCGTTGCGACATGATCCTGGCCGACGTGTCCTGGGCCGGTCAGCTCAACACCCCGGACATGTTCACCCGGATGATGTTGTCGCTGCTGGCGACCGGGATCGCGCCGGCCTCGTTCACCGAACTCGGCCCCGACGGCGCCCGGCAGCCGTCGCACTACGACGGGCTGCCGGTCGAATTCGTCGCCGACGCGATCGACACCCTCGGCTCGGCGTTGTCGCCCGGCGAGTTCCGGACCTTCCACGTGATGAACCCGCACGACGACGGCGTCGGAATGGACGAGTTCGTGGACTGGCTGATCGACGCGGGCCACCCGATCCAGCGGATCGAGGACTACCCGCAATGGCTGGCGCGATTCGAGACCGCGCTGCGCGGGCTGCCGGAGCGGCAACGGCAGAACTCGCTGCTGCCGCTGCTGCACAACTACCAACGGCCCGGACGGCCCCTGCGCGGCTCGGCGGCGCCCACCGCGGTGTTCCGAAATGCGGTGCGGGAGGCCAAGATCGGCCCGGACAAAGACATCCCGCACATCAGCCGCGAGGTGATCGTCAAGTACGCAGACGACCTGGCGCTGCTGGGCCTGCTGCCCGGCTGATGAGCTGATGCGCTGGGCCTACTGCGGGTGGTCGGCCAAGTAGTCGGCCACCGGGATCCGCTCGGCCTGCTGATAGCCGACGGGTAGCAGCACGTCGCCGGCGGTGGTCTTGTAGTAGACCTCCCAGCGGTGGTAGCCGCCCAGGGCGTGCGCGTCGGCGGCCAGCACCGCGGCGTAGTCGTTGACCGCGGCGACGTACCGCTGGGAGTTGTTGTACCGGAAGATCGCGCCGTCGGGGTCGCCGGCGAAATTGTTGGCGGCCAGGTACCGGGCGGCGCCCATCATGGCGTCGCGAGGGTCTCGCACGTCGCCACCGGCGCCGTAGGCGGCCCAGGTGCCGGGCATGAATTGCATGGGACCCTGGGCGCCGGCGCTGCTGTCCCCCACGATCCGCCCGAACCGGGTCTCCACGAAGTTGATGGCGGCCAGATAGTTCCAGCCCACCCCGAAGGCGGCCTCGGCCTCCCGGTAGTGGCCGCGCAGTTCGTCGACCGGCGCGGGCGGCTGAATTCGCCAGGCGGGCAGGGTGTCCAGCGGTGTCGCCAGCGCGGTGAGCTGCTGAATGGCGTTGACGTTGCGGTGATAGCCGTCGGCCAGGTCGGCGGGGATCCCGGGGCGGACGACGGCGTCGATGTCGGGGCTGCGGGCGATCAGCCGGTAGGCGGCCTGCTGCCGTCGGGCCGCCGCGGTCAGCGCGGCCGCCGAGGTCGACGGGTCCGCCAGCGCGCGTTCGTCGGCCACCAGATCCCGGCCGAGTTGGTCGGGCTCGGCGGCGAGTTTCGGTTGCGCGCCGGCCGGCGCCGGGCTCACCGCCGGCGCAGGCGGGACGGGCCGGGAGGAGTCGGCCACCACGGCGGCGCCGGGGTTCTCGGGGTTCGCTGGGGTCTGGGCGCACCCGGCGATCAGGAGGACGACGAGCAGCGCCGCGCCTCGCTTCCGTCGGTCGCCGGCCATCATTCGGTCAGGATAACGAGCGACCGGGTTCCTGCGCGTCGACCCAGAAGTCCAGCAGCCGATCGTGAATGGTGTCCACGTCGATGAACAACGGCGCCAGATGACCGGCGCCCGCCACCTCGACCACCCTCGCGTCGGGCATCGTCGCGGCGACGTCCCGAATGTCGTCGGGACCCGAACCCATGCCGTCGCCGTGGGCGGCGAACATCAGCACCGGCAACCGCAGCGACGCCGCCTCGGCCTCCAGGCCGGGGCGGCGCAACATCATGGAACGCATCGCCGCGCGCATCGGTTCGCGCCGGGCCCGGGTGAATGCCGCCATCACCTCCGCGGTCCGATCGGGTTGGGCGGCAATCACCTCCGCGCCGATCAACACGTCGGACAGGGTGCGAGTCAGCCACCGCGAGGGTCCCGCGACCCGGTAGAGCTCGACCAGTGGCCGACAGACCGCCCAACGTTCACCTGTCGTCAACGCCCGCACCGGGGCGCCGATCGTGGTCAGCGTCCGAAGCCGTCCGGGACGCCTCGCGGCCACCTGGATCCGACGTGCCCGCCCCAGGCGTTGCCGACCCAGTCGACCGGGTCGGCGATCTCCAGGTTGTCCAACACCGCCACGGCCGCGGTGGCGACCTCGCCCAAGGTGAAATCGCGGGTGATGCCCTCGCTGAGTCCGTGGCACGGCCCATCCACCGCGATGACGTCGCGCCGTTGGGCGAGCCGGTCGAACAGCGGTCCCCAGGAACTCGAGTCGACGAACAAGCTGTGCCACAGCAGCACCGGCGGACCCGAACCGGCGCGCCGCAGCCGCAGCCTGCCCAGGCCGGTGTCGACGAACACGTCGCGCTCAGGGGTCATCGTCGGCCTCATTTACTTCGGTTTCCGAACTTTTCGGTATCCGTACTATTCTCTGCTCCCATGGCACCGTCAAGACCGGACCGGCAGGCGATCGGCCAGCTCCTGATCCGATTGCTCGCCGAATTCCGCACCGAGCTGGCCGCCCCGCGCGCGGAACTCGGCTACGGCGACATCCGCAATCCGCACCTGCAGATCCTCGGCAATCTGCGGATGGGGGGCATCCGGCTGACCGAACTCGCGGCGCGGGCGCAGCTGAGCCCGGCCGCGGCATCGGAACTGGTGAACGATCTGGACGCGCTGGGCTACCTCACCCGCCGTCCGGACCCCGCCGACGGACGGGCCAAGCTCATCGACCTCTCACCGCGCGGGCGGCAGTTGATGACCGACGCCGGCAAGCGGGTCGCCGAGATCGAGACCCGGTGGGGTGACCTCGTCGGGGCCGATCGGTTCGCGGATATGCGCGACACCATGCAATCGCTGCTCGACGCGGTCAATCCGGCGGATTCCCGCGCCTGACGCGCGCTCAGCCGAGCAGCCCCACGACCACGAGCACGACGGCGACCAGCGGAAGCGCGCCCTGAGCGATGGCCGCACGGGCCTTGTCGGGTGAGGAGAGCAGCAGCACCGTCGCGGCGGCCAGCATCGACCCGACCCCGGCGAACACCAGCGCGGCCCCGACCCCGGTGTGCCCGGAGACCGTCAGCGCGATGCCCGCCCCGGCCACGATCGCCAGAAACAAGTTGTAGAAGCCCTGGTTGAACGCGAGTTCGCGGGTCGCCTCCGCTTCGGCCTCGGTGATGCCGAAGGCAGCCCGGGTCCGTGGCGAGGTCCAGGTCAGCGATTCCATGACGAAGATGTAGACATGCAGCAGCGCGGCCAGCGCGGCGACGATCAAACCTGCGGTCAGCATGTCACCTCTACTCGAAGAGTCCCTGTGGGCTGTAGCCGGCGGCCTGCGGCGGCGGAGCCAGCCCGAGATGCGTCCAGGCCGCGGCGGTCGCGACCCGGCCGCGGGGGGTCCGGGCGATCATCCCGGCGCGCACCAGGAACGGCTCGCACACCTCCTCCACGGTGGTGGCCTCCTCCCCGACCGCGACGGCCAGCGTCGACACCCCGACCGGCCCGCCGCCGAAGCTGCGGGTCAGCGCGGAGAGCACCGCCCGGTCGAGGCGGTCCAGGCCCAGTTCGTCGACGTCGTAGACGGCCAGGGCGGCCTTGGCGATGTCACGGTTGATCAGGCCGTCGGCGCGGACCTCGGCGTAGTCGCGGACCCGGCGCAGCAGCCGGTTGGCGATCCGCGGGGTGCCGCGGGAGCGGCGGGCCACCTCGGCTGCCGCCTCGGCGCCGAGTTCGATGCCCAGGATGCCTGCCGAGCGGCGCAGCACCCGTTCCAGTTCCTCGGGCTCGTAGAAGTCCATGTGCGCGGTGAAGCCGAACCGGTCGCGCAGCGGGCCGGTCAGCGCCCCGGACCGGGTGGTCGCCCCGACCAGGGTGAACGGCGCGACTTCCAACGGGATGGACGTCGCGCCGGGCCCCTTGCCGACCACGACGTCGACCCGGAAGTCCTCCATGGCCAGGTACAGCATCTCTTCGGCCGGGCGGGCGATGCGGTGGATCTCGTCGATGAACAGCACATCGCCCTCAACCAGGTTGGAGAGCATGGCGGCCAGGTCGCCGGCCCGCTCCAGCGCCGGGCCGGAGGTGACCCGCAGCGCGCTGCCGAGTTCGGCGGCGATGATCATCGCCAACGAGGTCTTGCCCAGCCCGGGCGGGCCGGACAGCAGGATGTGGTCCGGCGTGCCGCCGCGGTTCTTGGCGCCCTCGATGACCAGTTGCAACTGCTCGCGGACCCGGGGCTGACCGATGAACTCCCCCAGCGAGCGGGGCCGCAGGCTGGCGTCGATGTCGCCCTCGCCGACGGTGAGCGCCGCCGACACCTCCCGCTCATCCGGCGGCGCCTCGGCGTCGTCGTCGAACCGGCTCACTTGGTCTTCCCCAGCAGGTTCAGCGCGGCGCGCAAGGCGCTGGAGGTGGTGGCGTCCGGATCGGCGGCGAGCACCTTGTCGCAGGCGTCCTCGGCGGCCTTGGCGGCGAAACCGAGCCCGACCAGCGCTTCGACGACGGGCCCGCGGACGCCGACGACGGCCGGGGCGCCGCCCGCAGCCGCCGGGGCCGCGCCGATCTTGCCGCGCAGTTCGAGCACCAACCGCTCAGCGCCGCGTTTGCCGATGCCGGGCACCCGGGTCAGCGCGGTGACGTCGCCGTCGGCGAGCACCTGTCGCAGGGCGGCCGCGTCATAAACCGCCAGGGTGGCCAGCGCGATCTTCGGGCCCACCCCGGACACCGACAGCAGGGTGGTGAACAGGTCGCGGGCGTCGTGATCGGCAAACCCGTACAGGGTTTGGGAGTCCTCGCGGACGATCATCGCGGTGATCAGCCGGGTCTCGTCGCCACGGCGCAGGGTTCCCAGCGTCGACGGCGTCGCCATCACCTTGTAGCCGACCCCGGCGGCCTCGACGACGGCGTGGTCCAGCGCGATGTCGACGACCTCGCCGCGCACCGAGGCGATCACCGGGCCGCCTTGAGTTTGGCGGCGTACTGCCGGCGGGCCGCGGCGGCCTGGGCTTCGGCGGCGGCCATCCGGGCGATCATCGGCGCGCGCCAGCAGTGGCAGATCGCCAGCGCGAGCGCGTCCGCCGCGTCGGCCGGTGTGGGTTTCTGCTGCAGCGCAAGGATTCTGGTGATCATGGTGGTGACCTGAGCCTTGTCGGCGCGGCCGTTGCCGGTGACCGCGGCCTTGACCTCGCTGGGAGTGTGGAAGTGCACGTCGATATCGCGTCGGGCGGCGGCCAGCGCGATCACGCCGCCTGCCTGCGCGGTGCCCATCGCGGTGTTGGCGTTGTTGTTGGCGAACACCCGCTCGATGGCGATCACGTCCGGCCGGTGGGTGTCCATCCAGTGCTCGACGGTGTCGCTGATGGCGAGCAGCCGCTTCTGCAACGGTTCGTCGGACGGCGTGCGCACCACGTCGACGTCCAGCGCGATCACCTGGCGGCCCCTGCCGCTTTCGATGACCGACAGGCCGCACCGGGTCAATCCCGGGTCGACACCCATCACCCGCACGCCGAGCTCCCGCCGCTAGAGAACATGTGTTCGACAAGACTAGCGGGCGGGGGCGACAACCCAGCGTTCAGACACGCCCCGGTTGGGCAGGCGATGCCGGCGCCTCAGCTGTGCACCTATGCACCGTGATGCACAGATGTAGGATTTGGTATGCGCACCACCATCGATCTTCCAGACCACCTGCACAAACAGGCCGTGGCGATTGCGCGTGACACGCATCGAACATTGAGCGAAACCGTGGCCGACCTCTTGCAACGCGCCCTCGGCGACGGAAAGGCATCGCCGGCAATCGCAACCGATCCTCGAACCGGGCTCCCGGTCGTCAGCGTCGGAACCATCGTCACCTTCGAAGACGTGCGGTCGCTGGATGACGAGGAATGACAACGCTTCTCGACTCCAACGTGCTGATAGCCCTCGCCGTCGCCGAGCATGTGCATCACGACGCCGCATCGGAGTGGCTCGGCTCAAGCACAGAGCACTTCTCGACATGCCCGATAACTCAGGGCAGCCTGATGCGATTCCTGCTCCGAGCCGGCCACACCGCGGCGACTGCGCGCAGCGTCATCGCAGGGTTCGAACGCGACCGCCGGCATGTGTTCTGGCCAGACGATCTGGGCTTTTCCGCTGTTCGCCTCGACGGGGTGATCGGCCATCGGCAGGTCACCGACGCCTACCTCGCCGAACTGGCGCGCTGCCACAGTGGCCGATTGGCCACCCTTGACGCCGGGCTCGCGAGCCTGCACAGCGACGTCGCCGACCTCATCGCGCCAAGCTGACCCACCCGAAGTCGCCACGGGCGTCCTATGCGAAACCGCGTGACGCCCCGCCGGGTCAGTCCTCGTCGAGAGCCGCGGCGACGTCGTCGGGGATGTCGATGTTGGTGTACACATCCTGCACGTCGTCGCTGTCCTCCAGCGCGTCGATCAGTTTGAGCACCTTGCGGGCGCCTTCCAGATCGACCTGGACGCTGACCGACGGCTGGAATCCGGCCTCGGCGGACTCGTAGTCGATGCCGGCGTCCTGCAGCGCGGTGCGCACGGCCACCAGGTCGGTCGGCTCGCAGATCACCTCGAACGCCTCGCCCAGGTCGTTGACCTCCTCGGCGCCGGCGTCGAGCACGGCCATCAGCACGTCGTCCTCGGTGAGGTCGTTCTTCTCCAGCGTGATCACGCCCTTGCGGGAGAACAGGTAGGACACCGAGCCCGGGTCGGCCATATTGCCGCCGTTGCGGGTCATCGCCACCCGGACCTCGCCGGCGGCGCGGTTGCGATTGTCGGTGAGGCACTCGATGAGCACGGCCACCCCGTTGGGGCCGTAACCCTCGTAGGTGATGTTCTGCCAATCGGCGCCGCCGGCCTCTTCACCGCCGCCGCGCTTGCGGGCCCGCTCGATGTTGTCGTTGGGGACCGAGGACTTCTTCGCCTTCTGGATGGCGTCGTAGAGAGTGGGGTTTCCGCCGGGGTCACCGCCGCCGGTGCGCGCCGCGACTTCGATGTTCTTGATCAGCTTGGCGAACATCTTGCCGCGCTTGGCGTCGATCGCGGCCTTCTTGTGCTTGGTGGTGGCCCACTTGGAATGCCCACTCATGCAGGTGCTGCCCTCTTTCCGGGGAATCGTGTCGGCTGCCCAGTTTACGTGGGACGTCGCCTCCCCCGGAACCTGCGCCGGCCACGAGCGGTCAGTTTCTGCTCGAGCGGCCAACGACGTGCACAAAAGCCCAGGACAGCTCCCCGCGCAGCGGACACGATGGGACGCTCGTGCCCTATCGGGCCCCTCGCGCGCACTCGCTCCCGCCGCTCCACGCGAGTCCTGAGCGAGAGCCTACAGCGACTCGACGAACAGCTTGTGGATCCGGCGATCGCCCGTCATCTCGGGGTGGAACGCGGTGGCCAGCACCCTGCCCTGACGCACTGCGACCGGGTGCCCGGCCGCCCGTGCCAGCACCTCGACGTCGTCGCCGACCCGTTCCACCCACGGCGCCCGAATGAACACCGCGTGCACCGGCTCGTCCAGGCCGGTGAAGTCCAGGTCGCCCTCGAAGGAGTCCACCTGACGACCGAAAGCGTTGCGGCGCACCGTCATATCGATGCCGCCCAGCGGTAGCGCCTCCCGGCCGGGCACCCCGGCGTCGGCGATCTCGGTCGCCAGAAGGATCATCCCGGCGCACGACCCGTAGGCCGGCATGCCGTCGGCCAGCCGTGCCCGCAGCGGCTCCAGCAACTCGAAGACCCGCAACAGGTGGGTCATCGCCGTGGACTCCCCGCCCGGGATGACCAGGCCGTCGACGGCGTCGAGTTCGGCGCGGCGGCGCACCGCGACGGTGTCGACGCCCAGCGCCGTCAGCGCAGCGAGGTGTTCGCGGACGTCGCCTTGCAACGCCAGCACTCCGACCCGCGTCACCGCTGGTGACCGCGTTTGAATCGGGTCAGCCCCTCCTGGACCACCGAGGCGACCATCGCGCCGTCGCGGTTGTAGATCCGGCCCTGGCAGAGCGCCCGGCCACCGGCGGCCGACGGCGAGGACTGGTCGTAGAGCAACCACTCGTCGGCCCGGAACGGCCGCATGAACCACAGCGCGTGGTCCAGCGAGGCGATCATCAGCTCGTCGTGCAGTTCAGGCTCGTTGACCTGCGCGCAGCCCAACAGGGTCAGGTCGCTCATGTAGGCCAGCGCGCAGATGTGCAGCACCGGGTCGTCCGGCAGCGGGTCGATGTGACGGAACCAGACCTGCTGCTGAGCGGCCTTGCCGGGCAGGTGGTTCAGCTCGTCCTGCGGAACGAACCGCACGTCCCACTCGGCGAACTGCGCGAACCCGGTGTAGTCGAAGAATCCTTCGCCGCGGGTCGACGGCAGCTCCGTCGGCTCCGGGGTCACCGGCGCGGTGTCCTGATGCTCCAGGCCGAACTGTTCGATCTGAAACGACGCGGACATGGTGAAGATGGTTTGACCGTGCTGGACGGCCGACACCCGGCGGGTGCAGAACGAGCCGCCGTCGCGGACCCGTTCCACCAGGTAGACCGTGGGGTGGTCGGCGTCGCCGGGCCGCAGGAAGTAGCCGTGCAGCGAGTGCACGTGGAACGACGGGTCGACGGTGCGCACCGCGGACACCAGCGACTGGCCGGCGACGTGCCCGCCGAAGGTGCGCTGCAGGTAGCCGCCGGGTGGCTGGAACGCCCCACCACGGTAGATGTCGACCTCGAGTTGCTCGAGGTCGAGGATCGCCTCGATCGCCACCGGCTACCAGCCGCGTTCGGCCAACCGATGGGGCTGCGGGATGTCGTCGACGTTGATGCCGACCATCGCCTCGCCGAGCCCGCGGGACACCTTGGCCAGCACGTCGGGGTCGTCGTAGAAGGTGGTGGCCTTGACGATCGCGGCGGCCCGCGCCGCCGGGTCGCCGGATTTGAAGATGCCGGAGCCGACGAACACACCCTCGGCGCCGAGCTGCATCATCATCGCCGCGTCGGCCGGGGTGGCGATGCCGCCCGCGGTGAACAGCGTGACCGGCAGCTTTCCGGCCTTGGCGACCTCGACCACCAGGTCGTACGGCGCCTGCAGTTCCTTCGCGGCGACGTACAGCTCGTCCGGCGACAGCGAGGTCAGCCGGCGGATCTCACCGCCGATCTTGCGCATGTGAGTGGTGGCGTTGGAGACGTCGCCGGTGCCGGCCTCGCCCTTGGAGCGGATCATCGCCGCGCCCTCGGTGATCCGGCGCAGCGCCTCGCCGAGGTTGGTGGCGCCGCAGACGAACGGCACGGTGAACGCCCACTTGTCGATGTGGTTGGCGTAGTCCGCCGGGGTGAGCACCTCGGACTCGTCGACGTAGTCGACGCCGAGGCTCTGCAGGATCTGGGCCTCGACGAAATGGCCGATCCGGGCCTTGGCCATCACCGGGATGGTGACGGCGTCGATGATGCCCTCGATCATGTCCGGGTCGCTCATCCGCGACACCCCGCCCTGGGCGCGGATGTCGGCGGGGACGCGCTCCAGCGCCATCACGGCGACGGCGCCGGCCGCCTCGGCGATGCGGGCCTGCTCGGGAGTGACGACGTCCATGATGACGCCGCCCTTGAGCATCTCGGCCATACCGCGTTTGACCCGTGCGGTGCCGGTCTGATCGGTGCTGGCCGACTGGCCTGCGGCGGCGCTGTTCACGTGCGTATTGCTCCTTATGCGATGGGGGTGATCACCAGTCTAGGCCGGGGCAAACCCGGCGATTTGTCCGGTCGGCTGTGGGTCGCCTGGATTCGGAAGTCCGGAGGTCACCGCGTTGCTACCCTGCCGTCCATCAGCGTGATCGACGGCCCGGCCCGCGGCGCTGGCCTACGGGATCTTCGCGATGATCCTGCTGCTCAAGCCGCCGTCGGGCAGCGAGGCGTTCATGGACAAGTGGGTGGTGGCGATCGGCCTGGCGCTGGTGGTCGGATCCGGGCTGCTCTACATGGCCGTCGCCCGGCCCTACCGGTATTCCGACGACGTCGGCGAGGACGACGCCATCGAGGTCGCGGCGAAGCTGCGGGCGATGCGCGAACGCCGGCGATAGCCCGGCGCCGGTCGGAACGATCCGGGTGTACGGCGCCACGACGGGCGTTACCCTGCGATTATGGCCGGTATGCAGACGGTGTGCATCCGCGCGAAATGGTTGTCGGCCTCGGCCGTGACGATGGCCGTCGCCGCCACGGCGCTGGCTCCGGCGGCCTCCGCCGACCCCCTGGACGGCGCCTACCAGGCCACCGTCACCCGTCCCGACGGATCCACCACCCAACCGATCTGGAGCGCCAGTTCCTGCGGCGACAACTGCCGGGTGGTCAACGGCTGGCGGTTCACCCGCTCCGTCGACGACGAGAGCGACCCGCCGGTCGTCGGCAACTGGAACACCCCCAGCGGCCTGGACGGCTGCCCGACGACCATCAACGCCGAGGCCACCGGCGGGATGGCCGCCTGCGGGAGCATGGGCCTGGACATGGTGTCCTTCACCCTGACCCGGGTGAAGGTGTAGCGCGCAGCCTCAATCCCGAGTGACCTGGGACGGTTGCCGGTAGCGTATCGCCGTGAGCATCGCCGAGTTTCCGTCCGACTGGTCCAGCGCCTTGGTGCTCGTCGCTCATCCCGACGACCCCGAATACGGGATGGCCGCAGCCGTCGACGAGGTCGAGTTCTGGGGTTTCCCCGACAGCGAATTGTTCAACACCCCGGAGTTGCGCGAGAAGATCGCCGAGACCATCGTGCGCGTGAACCCGGACATCGTGCTGTCGCTGTACGGCGGACCCGAGTGGGGACCCGGGCTGCCCAATCAACGCGACCACATCGAGTTCGCGGCAGCCGTCGTCGAAGCGTTCGACGAGTTGCCCGATCCACCCCGCGGGCTGTTCGTCAACGGGCCCGGTTCGACGCACGCGGTCGAGGTCGACGACTTCACGGAACTCGCCGTCGACTCCCTCGCCGAGCATGATGTGTACCTGTCGGTCCTCGCCCCGGACACCCCGGTGATCGACCAGGCCCGCGCCCAAGTCGACATGACCACCGGCTCGATCGACGGCTTCCCCGCCGCCCGAGCCTGCGGCCTGACCCAGATCCGCCCGGTCTGACCGGGCGGCGAGTGTCGCCGCCTAGCGGATGACCGTCGGCTCGCCGACCGCGGTCCCGGCGTCGGCGACCGCCGCCGCCGCGGTCAGCAGTTCGGGCAGCTGCAGCGGGTAGACGGCCTCCCCCGCCGCCTCCAGAGCCGCCATCGCCGCGGCGTCGCACCAGCGGTGGCCGTGGATGTAACGGTGCTCCAGCGCGGTGCGCCCGTCCATCGTCGGCTCGAACCGCGCGGTGCGGCACACGAAGTAGAACTCACGGCTGCGCATCACCGAACCGTTGAAGTCGATCATCGAGTCGCGCCGCCACACCGGCCCGATCAAGGCGCCGACGTCGGCGCGCAGCCCGGTCTCCTCGGCCATCTCCCGAACCGCGGCGTGCGCCAGCTCCTCCCCGTCGAGCACCTGCCCGCCGATGGTGAACCACCACCGCCGCGCGTCCGCGCCGGCGGCCGGGTCCGAGCCGCACAGCAGCAGCACTTCGCCCTCCGGGTCGATCAGCACCACCCGGGCCGAGATCCGCGGCGCGGTCGCCGCGCTCTCCGGCGCGCGCTCGGCGATCTCGAAGTAGGTCGGCGCCGGAGCGTGCCCACCCAGCCGCAGCGCCCGCACCATGGTCCGCTCGCGCAGCGCCAGGGTGTCGCGCACCGCGTCGTTGTGGAACCGGCGGGCCAACAGCACCCGGGCTTCCGCGTCGGCCATCTCGGCGACCAGCGCGGCCGGCAGCCGGGCGGTGTCCACCGTGCTCAGCGCCGCGGACAGTTCGTTCTCCGCCTGCTCGCGGGCCGGCCGCGGCGCCCGTTCGGCGGCGTCGGCCAGCGCCGAGAGGTGGCGGCCCTCGGGGGTGCCGGGGTAGGCGTCAGCGGCCACCGCCCGGGCGACCACCGCTCGGCGGGCCAGCGCGGCGTCCAGCGACTGCCAGGACAAGTCGTAGCGCACGTGCAGCCGGTCCAGTCGGTTGGCGGTCTGGAACGCCCAGGTGCCCAGCACCAGCAGCACCACGATGATCAGCACCAACAGCGCGACCAGCAGCCACATCATCATGAGCGGGCCACCGTGACCTTCACCCCGGCGCCGGCGACAGTCTCGTAGACCCGCATGATCTGGTCGGCGACCACCGACCAGTCGTAGCGGGCCACCGCCGTCGTCGCCGCCGTCACCAGCCGGTCCCGTTCGGCGTCGTCGTCGAGCACCTCGATGAGGGCGGCGGCCAGCGCGTCCGCGTCGCCGATCGGCGTGAGTTTGCCGCACTCGCCGTCGCGCAGCACCCGACGGAACGCGTCGAGGTCGCTGGCCACCACCGCGGTGCCGGCCGCCATCGCCTCCACCAGCACGATCCCGAAACTCTCCCCGCCGGTGTTGGGGGCGCAGTACACGTCGGCGCTGCGCAGCGCCGAGGCCTTCTCCTCGTCGGACACCTGGCCCAGGAAGCGCAGATGCGACGCCAGGTCGCCGGCCTGCTCGCGCAGCCCATCCTCGTCACCGCGGCCGACGATCATGATCTCGATGTCGGCGAAGCGCTCGACCAGCGCCGGCAGCGCGCCGATCAGGGCGTCCATGCCTTTGCGCGGCTCGTCGTAGCGGCCCAGGAACAGCACCGACCGGCCCGGCCGCGGGTACCCGGGGAGCATCGGCGCGTCGGCGAAGAAGGACACCGGGACACCGTTGGGGATCTCCACGGCGTCCGAACCGAGCGCCTCCATCTGCCAGCGCCGGGCCAGGTCCGACACGGCGATCCGGCCGACGATCTTCTCGTGGTACGGCCGCAGGATGCCCTGCACCATCGCCAGCGTCAGCGATTTGGTGGTCGAGGTGTGAAACGTCGCGACGATCGGGCCCTCGGCGGCCTGCAGCGCGAGCATCGACAGGCTCGGCGCGTTGGGCTCGTGCAGGTGCAGCACGTCGAAGTCGCCGAAGGCGAGCCACTTCTTGATCTTGCGGTGGGTGGCGGGCCCGAACTTGAGCCGGGCCACCGAGCCGTTGTACGGGATGGCCAGCGCCTTTCCCGCGGACACCACGAAGTCCGGAAGCTCCACCCCTGGCGACGCCGGGGCCATCACCGAGACGTAGTGGCCGCGCTCGCGGTACACCTCGGCCAGCTGCAGCACATGGGCCTGAACGCCGCCGGCGACGTCGAACGAGTAGGGGCAGACCATGCCGATGCGCATCAGGACTCCGGCGGTTCAGCGAGGCGCGCGCGACGTTCGGCGGACAGGTCGGCGATCCACTGCGGCTGCAGCATGTGCCAGTCCGCCGGGTGCGCGGCGATCCGCTCGGCGAACACGTCGGCCAGCGCCTGGGTGATCACCTGGACATCGCCGGAGCTGGTGTCCAGCGCCGGCAGGATGTCGCATACCCAGCCGTCCGGATTCGACAGGTTCCAGCAGTGCGCCGGGTGCAGCGGCGCCCCGGTCTCCAGCGCGAGCTTGGCCGGCCCGGCCGGCATCCGGGTCTTCTCGCCGAAGAAGTCGACCTCCACGCCGCGCCGGGTCAGGTCCCGGTCGGCCATCAGGCAGACGAACTGGTTGTCCCGGATCCGGTCGGCGAGCACCTGCATCGGCGGGCGGTCGCCGCCGGTCAGCGGCACGATCTCGAATCCGAGGGATTCCCGGAATTCTAGGAACCGCCGGTACAGCGATTCCGGTTTGAGCCGCTCGGCAACCGTGGTGAACCGGCCGAAATGCTGCACCAGCGACAGCCCGCACATGTCCCAGTTGCCGCTGTGCGGCAGCGCCATCACCGCGCCGGTGCCCGCGGCGCGGGCATTGCCGAAATGCTCGATGCCGTGGATGACGTCGCGCAGCTCATCGCCCATCTTCGCCGGGTCGATCGACGGCAGCCGGAACACCTCGCGCCAGTACCGGGCGTAGGACTCCAGCGACGCCAGCATCAGTTCGTCGGGCACCTCGGCGGGCGTGGTCCCGATGACCCGGGCCAGGTTCTTGCGCAGTTGCTCGGGCCCGCCGTCGCGGGCGCCCCACCAGGCGCCCAGGTCGAACGTGCCGCGGGCGACCGGGTCGGGCAGCGCGCGCACCAGTTGCCAGCCCGCCGCATAACTCAGATCGCTGAGGCGCTCACGGATCGCGCCGATCACCGGGGATCGGCCCCGTCGTCGACGGGACCGTCGGGGTTGGCGGCCGAGGCGACCGGCACCCGGTCCAGCGCGCCGTCGGAGTTGCGCACCGACCAGATCCGCTGCGCGACGGTGATGACGCTCAACCCGGCCAGCACCCACATCGCCACGATCAGGATCATCGGCTGCGGGTGACCGGGAAGGTCGGAGAAGAACGCGGCGGCCAGCACGATGATCAGCCGCTCCGGGCGTTCGATCCAGCCGCCGTCGCCGCGCAACCCGGCCGCTTCGGCGCGGGCCTTCACATACGAGATGACCTGGGAGGTGACCAGGCAGATCAGGGTGGCGACCAGCAGTTGCCGGGAGTCGGAGACGAACATCGCCCACCAGGCCAGGCCGGTGAACACCGCGCCGTCGCTGATCCGGTCGCAGCTGGCGTCGAGCACCCCGCCGAACCGGCTGCCGTAGCCGCGTTCCCGGGCCATCGCGCCGTCGAGCATGTCGGCCAGCACGAAGAAGGTGACCACCACCGAGCCGAGGAACAGATGCCCCATCGGGAACAGCACCAGGGCGCTGATGACCAGCCCGGTGGTGCCGATGATGGTGATGGCGTCGGGCGTGAACCCCATTTTCAGCGCCACCCGGGCCACCGGGCGCGACACCTTGGAATAGGCCGCGCGGGTGAAGACGTACATATCGCTCACGACGTCTGCTCCGCCCATTCGTCGGCCAGCAGCGCGCGGGTGTCGCGCAGCAGCTGCGGGATCACCTTGGCCTGGCCGATCACGGTGATGAAGTTGGCGTCGCCGGACCAGCGTGGAACCACGTGCATGTGCAGGTGTTCGGACAGCGACCCGCCGGCCGGGCGGCCCAGGTTCAGCCCGACGTTGAACCCGTCGGGCCGCGACACCGCCTTGATCACCCGGATGGCGCGCTGGGTGAAGGCCATCAGCTCGGCGGCTTCGGCGTCGGTGAGCTCTTCGAGTTCGGCGACCTGCCGGTAGGGCACCAGCATCAGGTGCCCGGGGTTGTACGGGTACAGGTTGAGCACCGCGTAGACCAGCTCACCGCGGGCCACCACCAGGCCGTCCTCGTCGCTCATCAGCGGAATGTCGGTGAACGGCCGCCTGGAGCCCGCCGACCCGCCGCGGTCCTTGACCTCGCCGACGATGTAGTTCATCCGGTACGGCGTCCACAGCCGCTGCAGCCGGTCCGGCTCCCCCACGCCCTCTTCGACAAGCTCCCCGGCGCTCACGTGGCCCCGCCGAGGTCGAACAGGTCGGCCGTCGGGACCTCGTTGCGGCGGTCGGCGACCCACCGGGCGATCGCGGCGACGGCCTGATCGCGGGGCACCCCGTTGATCTGGGTGCGGTCGCCGAACCGGAAGGACACCGCCCCGGCCTCCACGTCGCGGTCCCCGGCCAGCAGCATGAATGGGACCTTCATATTGGTCTGGTTGACGATCTTCTTGGCCATCCGGTCGTCGCTGGCGTCCACCTCGGCGCGCAGCCCGTGGGAACGCAGTTGCGCGGCGACGTCGTCGAGGTAGTCGACGTGGCCGTCGGCGACCGGGATGCCGACCACCTGCACCGGCGCGAGCCAGGCCGGGAACGCGCCGGCGTAATGCTCGGTGAGCACCCCGAAGAACCGCTCGATGGAGCCGAACAGGGCGCGGTGGATCAGCACCGGCCGCTGCCGGGAGCCGTCGGCGGCGGTGTACTCCAGCCCGAACCGCTCCGGCATGTTGAAGTCCAGCTGGATGGTGGACATCTGCCAGTTGCGGCCCAGCGCGTCGCGCACCTGCACCGAGATCTTCGGGCCGTAGAACGCGGCGCCGCCGGGATCGGGCACCAGCGTCAGCCCGGAGGATTCGGCCACCTCCCGCAGGGTTTCGGTGGCCTCCTCCCACATCTCGTCGGAGCCGACGTATTTGTCCGGGTCCTTGGTGGACAGTTCCAGGTAGAAGTCGTCGAGGCCGTAGTCGGCCAGCAGGTCCAGCACGAACTGCAGCAGCCGGGCCAGTTCGTCGCGCATCTGGTCGCGGGTGACGTAGATGTGCGCGTCGTCCTGGGTCATCCCGCGGACCCGGGTCAGGCCGTGCACCACCCCGGACTTCTCGTAGCGGTACACCGAGCCGAACTCGAACAGCCGCAGCGGCAGTTCCCGGTAGGACCGGCCGCGGGAGCGGTAGATCAGGTGGTGCATCGGGCAGTTCATCGGCTTGAGGTAGTAATTCTGCCCGGGTTTGCGCACGGTGCCGTCGGCGTTGAGCTCGGCGTCGATGTGCATCGGGGGGAACATCCCGTCGGCGTACCACTCCAGGTGCCCGGAGGTGATGTAGAGCTGTTCCTTGGTGATGTGCGGGGTGTTGACGAACTCGTAGCCGGCCTCTTGGTGCTTGCGCCGCGAGTAGTCCTCCAGCTCCCGGCGGACCACACCGCCCTTGGGGTGGAACACCGGCAGGCCGGAGCCGAGCTCGTCGGGGAAGCTGAACAGGTCCAGCTCGACACCGAGTTTGCGGTGGTCGCGACGCTGCGCCTCTTCGATCAGCTCCAGGTAGGCGTCCAGCGCCTCCTGGGTTTCCCAAGCGGTGCCGTAGATGCGCTGCAGGCTGGCGTTGTCCTGGTTGCCGCGCCAGTAGGCCGCCGAGCTGCGGGTCAGCTTGAACGCCGGGATGTAGCGGGTGGTGGGCAGGTGCGGGCCGCGGCACAGGTCGCCCCAGATCCGTTCCCGGGTGCGCGGGTTGAGGTTGTCGTAGGCGGTCAGCTCGGCGCCGCCGACCTCCATCACGTCGGGGTCGCCGGACTTGTCGTCGACGAGTTCCAGCTTGTAGGGCTCGTCGGCCAGTTCCTGACGGGCCTGGTCCTTGGACTCGTAAACCCGCCGGGAGAACAGCTGGCCGTCCTTGATGATCTGGCGCATCCGCTTCTCCAGGGCGGCCAGGTCGTCGGGGGTGAACGGCTCGGTGACGTCGAAGTCGTAGTAGAAGCCGTCGGTGATCGGCGGCCCGATGCCCAGTTTCGCCTCCGGGAAGCGCTCCTGGACCGCCTGGGCCAGCACGTGGGCGGCGGAGTGCCGGATGACGCTGCGGCCGGCCTCGCTGTTGGCGGCGATCGGGGTGACCTCGGCGTCGGCGTCGGGTTCCCAGCTCAGGTCGTGCATGGCGCCGTCGGCGTCGGCGACGACGACGATCGCGTCCGGGGCGCCACGGCCCGGCAGGCCGGCTTCGCGCACCGCGGCCCCGGCGGTGGTCCCCGCGGGCACCCGGATCGGGGCGACGGCGGAGGTTTCGGCTGGGGCAGTCATCTGTGGGAACTCTTTCGGATCGGGTGCAACCGGGCGTGAACATGCTATCGCCGGTGCGCGACCATTCCGGCTTCCGGGCCGTCGCCGCGGGTTAGATTCCCGACGTGATTCCCCAAATGTCACTGCCGCGGGTGCGCGCGGTGCTCCATCATGAGCTGGCCTCGGCCCGGCGCCAGACCGACGACGTCGACGCCAAGGACATCGCCGAGTACACCTGGCCACTGTTGGTGGGCGCCGCCGCGGTGGGTGTGATCGGCGTCGTCCCGTTGCTGGTGATCCGCAACGACGACGCGGAGAACGCCGAGATGGTGCCGCTGCTGGGGTCGATGGCGCTGGTGTTCATCTGCGCGGCGGTGGTGGCCTGGCTGTTCGCGGTGGTCATCTCCGGGCTGGTGGTGATGGTGGTCTACCGGACCGCCCCGTCGTCGACGTCGCACCTGGTGCTGCAGATGCTGCGCGACTCGTTCACCCGCGTCAACGACTCCAGCGGGTCGATCGTGCTGCTGGCGCTGCTGGCGGGATTGGTCTCGCTGGCCATCGGATTGCCCACCCGGACCACCGACGAAGAAGCGCACTCGGTGCTCGACGATCTGCTCGCCGCGCAGGTGGGCGTGCTGATTTTCGTGCTGGGGTTCGCGTTCATCACCGAGACGGTGCGCTGCTCGGCCGACATCGTCGACGACCAGTCACCGCTGCTGGCGTGGCCGTGGTCGCTGCTGATCGCCAGCCTGAGCTGGGTGCTGGCGACCGTGGCCGGGCCGTTCGAGGCCACCCGAATGTTGGCGGTGCTGCTGCACGAGTGGCTGCCCGCCGAGAACGACGGGGTGCCGAGCTCGCAGCTAATCGCCGAGCTGGTGCCCCCGTCGGCGCGGTGGTGGCTGGCGTTCGGCGCGCTGCCGGTGATCGCCGTGCTGTGGGCGTATCAGGCCTGGAAACAGGGCGGGTTCGTGGCGCTGCGCGCCTTCCTGTCCGAGGTCACCGAGCCCGAGAAGGCGTGAGCCAGCTCAGGCTCCGTTGCAGACCCCGGAGTTGCGGATCAGATCGCTGTAGAAGTTCGCGGTCGCCATATTGGCGTTGATCTGCCCGGACGGCAGCTTCTTGCTGATCTTGTCGCTGATCTGGGTGAGCTGGTACCAGAGGTGGTACAGCGAGTCACCGTGCTCCAGCGGCGAGTATTCGCTCTGATCCGGGTAGTTGATGATGTAGAGGGTGCGCACGCGCGGCTCCAGGAAGGTCGCCGACTGGTCCGTGTTGGCCTTGACGATGCCGGCGGCGGTTTCCACGCCGGGCGCCGACCAGACGTCGCGCTGGCTGCCCAGGAAGTCCTTGAATCCCCACATGCCGTCGATCAGGATCCGGTCCTGGGCGTTGAACCACTGGCAGGACTCGCGCATGGCGGTCCGCATCTCCGGGGTGACCCGGTTGGCCCAGTTGCTGTTCGGCCACACGTCGGTGCGCGGCTGCCAGTCCGAGGGGTACGGCTGGAACGGGGGCAAGGACGCGGTCTCGGCGTTTGCCGGGATTGCCAGCGCTCCGGCGGACACCAATGCCGCGGTCACCGCGATGCCGATCCGACGCAAACCGTTCTTCCAATTCACAACCATTGTCCGATTATCCAATCCCGAGGCGCTGCGGTGGCCAGTATGGCCGGAAATGTTAGCTGGCACGGTGTGTCGTGAGCGCCACAGCCCACAGCGCGCCGCCTGATCGGTCGATCCGGGCGAACTGAGCCCGCGGTCGGATTCGCCGAGCGTGCGCCCAGGTCCGGTTTCGGCGGCGAGCGTGCGTCCACGTCCGGATTCGGCGACGAGCGTGCGTCCACGTCCGGATTCGGCGACGAGCGTGCGTCCACGTCCGCGAACTCCCAGGACGGGGCGAACCTACACGCACCCTCGCGAGCAAAAGCTGACCTGGGCGCACGCTCGCGCCCGGGAACGAACCTGTGTGCGCCCTCGCGCCAAAAGCGACCAGGGTTTCTTCCGGCGCGGTACAAGGATTGAACGCGGTACAAGGATTGAAACGGTGGCGCACGTTCTGGTGGTGGTCCCGGCTGGTTTCGAACCAGCGACCTTCCGCGTGTGAGGCGGACGCTCTCCCACTGAGCTACGAGACCGGGGAATCCGACGTCGTCGGACGAGCCAGAACATTAACACGCAGGCGCCCACGGTCCCCAATCCCCCGCTGCCGGACGGCGTTCTGCCCGGTGACAGGCCATGTCGGCCAACGGATTTGTGTGGGCGCGCGTGGGTGGACTAGTGTCGTGCATCGCGACCGACGATGATCTCGGCGGTGGCACGCGGATGTAGCGCAGTTGGTAGCGCATCACCTTGCCAAGGTGAGGGTCGCGGGTTCGAATCCCGTCATCCGCTCGAGGGTGCGACTCGCATCAAACCCAGCGGTGGAGTGGCCGAGTGGTGAGGCAACGGCCTGCAAAGCCGTGCACACGGGTTCGATTCCCGTCTCCACCTCGCAAGATCTGTTCCCGCGCGATTAGCTCAGCGGGAGAGCGCTTCCCTGACACGGAAGAGGTCACTGGTTCAATCCCAGTATCGCGCACCATCAAACCCCCTGTTCGCAGGGGGTTTTCTTGGTTTACCGGCCGCTCCGGCGGCCACCGTGAGGCAGCTCTCATTTTTCAAGTTGAGTGCACACTTGTACACTCGACCGTTATGAGTCTCAGTGACGACGAACGCCGCCGCGAAGAACGCCGTCGGGAAGTCCGCGCGCTCTCCGAGTTGGGGCTCACCGAGATCTCCAAGGCGTCCGAAGGCGTGCACAGCACCCACCGCGCCATCTCCGACCGCGTCTTCTGGGCCATCCGGCTCGGGCTGGGCCCGACGGTCACGCCGGTCAAGTTCGTCCACGATCTGATCACCGACGGCGTCTACAAGACCATCAGCGGCTCCACCAAGGTTGCCGGCTGGGTCAGCGGCAAGGTCGCCGACCTGCCGATGGACTACGCCCCGTCGGAAACCGTCTTCGGCGCGGAACTGATCGGGGTGGTCAACGGCCTGATCGGCGACGAGTTGGCCGATGACCGCTCGCCGCTGGCGGACACCGAGACCGACGGCATGACCATCCGCGAGGAGGGCCTGGAGGTCGGGCTGACCCGCGGCAAGATCGCCGAGGCGTTCCCGAACGCGACCGGGCGGATCGCCATCTTCGCCCACGGTCTGGTCGAGACCGAGCACATCTGGTGGTACCGCACCGACCGCAGCTACGGCGACCACCTGGCCGAGGCGCACGGCATCACCCCGGTCTACCTCCGCTTCAACACCGGTCGGCGGATTTCGCACAACGGCCGCACGATGGCCGCCCTCGTCAACGACCTGGTGCGGGCCTGGCCGGTGCCGGTCACCGACATCAGCCTGATCGGGCACTCGATGGGCGGGTTGGTGTCGCGCAGCGCGGCGCACCACGCCGTGCAGGCCGGGATGGGCTGGCCGACGCTGGTCGGCGCGACCATCAGCCTGGGTTCCCCGCACGCGGGGGCGCCGCTGGAGAACATCGCCCATCACGGCGCCGCCTGGCTGTCCAAGCTGCCCGAGACCGAGGCGTTCGCCCGGCTGCTGCGCCGCCGCAGCGGCGGCATCCGGGATCTGCGCGCGGGTTCGCTGGTCGACGAGGACTGGTCCGGCCGCGACCCCGAAGACCTGGGCAAGGTGATCGCCGCGGAGATCCCGCTACTGCCCGACACCCGGCACTACTTCGCCTCGGCGACGCTCACCCGCAGCCCGACGCATCCGATCGGCCGGTTGATCGGCGACGGGCTGGTGATGCACACCAGCGCCTCCGGCACTCACCGGGCGCGGCGCATCGGGTTCGACCCGGGCAACGGCATCCACATCGGCCGGGCGAACCACTGGACGCTGCTCAGCCATCCCGAGATCGCCGAATCCCTGGTTCTGTGGCTGGGCCCGAACGCCCCCAGCGTCTTCGTGGTGGGCGCCGACGGCGCCATCAATGTGCCCGACGGATTCGCCGCGCCGCAGCCGGAACGGCCCAGCCGGCCCAAGCTGTCGGTGGTCGACGAGTCCGCCGAGCCGGACTCCGCCGGGCCCGAGGACACCTCCGAGGGTGACCCGTTCGACCGGTTCACCCCCGCCGCCGTCGACGCGGTGCTGGCCGCGCAGGAACTCGCCCGCGCCAACCGGCACGTCGCGATCGCCCCCGAGCACCTGTTGCTGGCCCTGCTGCAGGACCCGGACTCCCCCGCCGTCGCGTTGCTGGCCGAACAGGGCGCGCCGGCCGAGGCCGTGCGCGCCGCGGTGGTGCTGATCCCGGGCAGCGACCAGCCTGAGGACGTCATCCCGCTCGGCGACACCACCCGGGTGGCGCTGGAGCTGGCATTTCGGTCCGCGGCCGCGCTCGGCCACGATCACATCGGCGCCGAGCACCTGCTGCTCGGGCTGCTGGACTGCCAGGGCGACGACGGCCCGTTACGGCAGTTCGGGGTGGACCCGGACGCCGTCGCGAAGCAGGTGGCGCAGGTCGGGTCGCCGAGCTGATCGTCAACCCACGGTTGACACCTATGATTCGTCAACCTACGGTTGACGCATGAGCGACACCACTCCCCCCGTCTCCGTCAACAATCCGGTCAGTCTCGACGCCCTGATCCGGGCGATCACGTCGGTGCACGCCGACGCGCTGGATCAGTTGGCCGACGCGATGCTCGCCGCCCAGCACCTCGGCGAGGTCGCCGACCACCTGATCGGCCACTTCGTCGACCAGGCCCGGCGCTCCGGCGCGTCCTGGACCGAGATCGGCGAACGAATGGGCGTCACCAAGCAGGCCGCCCAGAAACGGTTCGTGCCCAAGGCCGACGCCATGGACCCCAACGAGGGGTTCAGCCGATTCACCCCGCGGGCCCGCGACGCCGTCGTCGCCGCCCAGAACGCCGCCCGGACCGCCGGCAACGCCGAGATCACCCCGGGTCATCTGCTGCTGGGCATGCTCGAGGACCCCGACTCGCTGGCCAACCGGCTGATCGTCGCTCGGGGTGTCGGCCTCGACGACCTGCGCGTGGCGGCCGAGGTCGCCGAGGCGGCGCCGGGCGACGTCGAACTGCCCGCGCTGATCCCGTTCAGCGGCCCGGCCAAAAAGACCCTGGAGTTGACGTTCCGGGAGGCGCTACGGCTCGGACACAACTACATCGGCACCGAGCATCTGCTGCTGGCGCTGTTGGAGTCCGACGACGACGGGCCGCTGCGCCGGCTCGGACTGGACAAGTCCGCGGTGGAAGCCGATCTGGTCGCGACGCTGGCCCAACTGCAATCCTGACGTATGCCTCCCACCGTCGAACGGGCTCACACCGATGACGTCCCGGCGCTGGCCGAACTGGCGGCGCTGACGTTCCCGCTGGCCTGCCCGCCGCGGGTGGCCGCCGACGACGTCGCCGCGTTCATCGCCGAAAACCTCTCCCGGGCACGGTTTTCCGAATACCTGGCGGATTCATCTCGGACCATTCTGGTGGCCCGCGACGGGGCTGGGCTACTCGGCTACACGCTGCTGGTCGCCGGGGAACCTGGGGACCCGGAGGTCGCGGCCGCCGTCACGGCGCGGCCGGTCCTGGAATTGTCCAAGATGTACGCCCACCCCGACGCGCACGGTTCGGGGGTCGCCGCTGCGTTGATGGGCGCGGTGCTGGACCACGCTCGGGCGCAGGACATGTCGGCCGTCTGGCTGGGCGTCAACCAGCAGAACACCCGCGCGCTGCGCTTCTACCGCAAGCAGGGCTTCGCCGTCTGCGGCGAGCGTGCTTTCACCCTCGGCGGGCATGTCGAGCGGGACTTCGTGATGAGTCGGCCGGTTTAGCGGGGCTCAATTCGGTGCGGTTTGCCACGCCGAGGCTGTGTCAGACTCGTGGCGTGGACGACGGGGGCAGCATCGGCGACTACCGCATCATTCGTCGGCTCGGGGCCGGCGGGATGGGTGAGGTTTTTCTCGCGCAGCACCCCAGATTGCCGCGTCGGGACGCAGTGAAACTGCTCGACGGCGGGGTCAGCCGCGACGGCGACTACCGCCAACGATTCGATCGCGAGGCCGACCTGCTCGCTGGGCTTCGGCACGCCAACATGCTCGCCTACGGCTCCCGCACACCCCGCCTCATCCAGTTCCCAGATTCCATTCCCCGGCGCACCGCGATCGGCGCCGACGGCAGCATCTATGCCACGGACGCCAAGCACAAGCGAGTCGTGAAGCTCACCATGCCCTGAGCTACAGCTCCATCCCCGCCGCCGTCAGCGCCAGCAGCCGCGACGTCGCGCGCAGGTACTTCTTGCGGTAGCCGCCCTCGAGCATCTCCGGACTGAACACGGTGTCCAGCTTGGCCCCGGAGGCCACCACCGGGATGCCGGCGTCATAGAGCCGGTCGGTCAGCGCGACCAGGCGCAGCGCCACGGCCTGGTCGTCGACGGGGTGCACCCCGGTGATGTAGACCGCCTTGACCCCTTCGATCAGGGTCAGGTAGCGCGACGGGTGCATGGTGGCCAGGTGGTCGCACAGCTCGTCGAAGCCGTCCAGCGTCGCGCCGTCGACGCCCTCGGCCCGCGCGGCCACCTCGTCGTCGGTCAGCGGCTCCGGCGCCGGCGGCAGCCCGCGGTGCCGGTAGTCCGGTCCCTCCACCCGCACGGTGGTGAAAATGCTTGCCAGCGTGTTGATTTCGCGTAGGAAGTCCTGCGCGGCGAACCGGCCCTCGCCGAGTTGCTCGGGCAGCGTGTTCGACGTCGCCGCGATCGACACGCCGCGCTCCACCAGCTGGGACAGCAGCCGGGAGATCAGCGTGGTGTTGCCCGGATCGTCGAGCTCGAACTCGTCGATGCACACCACCACGTAGTCGGCCAGCAGGTCGATGCACTCGGTGAAGCCGAACACCCCGGCCAGCTGGGTCAGCTCGCCGAAGGTCGCGAACGCCGCCGGATGCGACCCGCCTGCCAGCGAGTAATACATGGAGGCCAACAGGTGGGTCTTGCCGACGCCGAACCCGCCGTCGAGGTAGAGCCCCACCCCGGGCAGCGTCTCGCGCTTGCCGAACATCTTCCGTTTGCCCTCGCGGTTCTTCCGCGCCTCTTCGCAGAACCTGCGGCAGAACCCGACGGCCGCCGCCTGGGTCGGCTCGGCGGGGTCGGGCCGGTAGCTGTCGAAGCTCACGTCGTTGAAGGTGGGCGGTGGAACCAGCTGGGCGATCAGCCGCTCCGGGGACACCGTGGGGTGGCGATCGGTCAGGTGCGCGGGCGCGGGCATGGCCAGAACTGTAGCGACGTGCTGCAATCGACCTCATGACCGCATCCGAGGCTGGGACAAAGCTCACACTGCTATGCGAGGGCCGGGACGTCTCCGGCGGCGACCTGGAGGCGCTGTACCGCTATCCCGAGGACCTCGACCGGCCTTGGGTCCGGTCCAACTTCATCTCCAGCCTGGACGGCGGCGCCACCGTGGAGGGTCTGTCCGGCGGGCTGGCCGGGCCCGGTGACCGATCGCTGTTCAATGTCATGCGCACCCTGTGCGACGTGGTGGTGGTCGGCGCCGGCACCGTGAAGCTGGAGCGCTACGGCGGGGCGCAGCTGAGCGCGTCGGCGCGGGCCGCCCGCGAGCGTCGCGGTCAGGCAGAGCTGCCGCCGGTCGCGGTGGTCACCGACACCGGCCGACTCGACCGCGATATGAAGGTGTTCACCCACACCGAGGTCCGCCCGCTCGTGCTGACCAGCGCCGACGCGGTGCCAGAGGCCCAGAAGCAGCTGTTCGGGGTCGCCGAGGTGCTGGGCTGCTCCGGCGCGGACCGCAGCCGGGTGGACACCGCGGTGCTGCTGGACCGGCTCGGTGAGCGGGGCCTGCTCCGGGTGCTGACCGAGGGTGGCCCCACCCTGCACGCCAGTTTCATCGAAGCGGGGTTGCTTGACGAGCTGTGCATGACGATCGCGCCGGTGATCGTCGGCGGCCAGGCCCGGCGGATCTCGACCGGCCCCGGCCAGGTCGACACCGAGATGAAACGAGCGCATCTGCTCGCCGACGAATCCGGCTACCTCTACACGCGGTATGTACGCGCGCGGTGACCGCGCGGACCCTGGTTAGGCTGAACGAATGCGTTCGCACGCCCGACGGGCATCGACCCTGCTCGCCGTCGCTCTGCTGGCGACCGGCTGCGCCCCCATCCTGAGCAACCCGGCGGACTTCGCGACCGACTCCGGCGGCAACGGGTCCGGGCCCCAGACCAGCACGGTGGCCCCCGACGGCCCGCCGGAGATCGCCGCGGTGGTCAAGGACCTGTCCTGGCGCGATTGCGCCTCGGACGTCGCCGACACCGCCGGCGTCCAGCTGCCGGCCGGGGTGCGGCTGGAGTGCGCCAACGTGCGCGGCCGGCTGGACCCGGTGGGCGGCGGCGCCGGCCGGCTGCAACTCGGCGTGGTGCGCGCCAGCTCCGCCGACACCCCCGCCGACGCCGGGCCGGTGGTCTTCACCACGGGGTCCGACATCCCCAGCTCGGTGCAACTGCCGGTGTGGCTGAGCCGCTCCGGGACCGACATCCTCAAGCAGCATCCGGTCGTCGCCATCGACCGTCGTGGCACCGGCCGCTCGGACGCCATCGAGTGCCGCGAGCCGGCCGACCGTCGGGAGATGCGGGACCAGGCGCAGTTCGAGCCCGGTGATGACCAGGTCGCCAACCTGGGCGCCGCGACCCAGACCGCGACGGTGAGCTGCACCGACTTCATCATCGACAACGCCGCGTACACCAACGCGCGCTCGGCCGAGGATCTGGAGACGCTGCGCACCGCGTGGGAGGTCCCGACGCTGGCGCTGATCGGCGTCGGCAATGGCGCCCAGGTGGCGCTGGCCTACGCCGGCACCCACCCGGACAAGGTGTCCCGCCTGCTGCTCGACTCCCCGCTGCCGCTGTCCATCAGCGCCGAGACGGCCGCTGGGCAGGCCCTGGCCGGGCAGCAGCACGCGCTGGACGCGTTCGCCGCCCAGTGCGCGGCGATGGGCTGCTCGCTGGGACCGGATCCCAAGGCGGTGGTGTCGTCGCTGATCAGCGACGCGCGCGCGGACCGCGGGCCGGGCGGGTTGTCGGCGGCCGCGGTGGTCGCCGGGATCACCGACGCGCTGGCATACCCGATCGGCGACGGCGCGGCGAACACCAGCCGGCTCTCCGACATCCTCGACGCCGCCCGCTCCGGTGACGCCGCCGGCCTGCAGGAACTCGTCGACACCGCGTACGCGCGCACCGGCTCCGACGGGGCGTTCGTCAACCGGTGCAGCGACGCGCTGAACCGGCCCACCCCGGACCGGGCGCGTGAGCTGCTGGTCGCCTGGGGCAAGCAGTATCCGCAGTTCGGCGCGGTTGCGGCGCTGAAACTCGTCGAATGCCTGAACTGGCCGAGCGGGTCACCGCCGAAGGAACCCACCGAGCTGGGCGTCAACGTGCTGATGATGGGCGTCGGGAACAATCCGATCTCCGGATCCGACGGCGTCGCGGCGACCCAGGCGTCGATCATCAACGCCGGCGCGACCAGCCGACGGGTGATCTGGCAGGGCGTCGGCAACGGGGCGAGCATCTACACCGAATGCGCGATGCCGGCGCTGCTGGGCTACCTCGCCGACGCGACGCTGCCGGACACCGACACGTTCTGCCCCGCTTGAGCGGCGTTACTCGGGCGAGCACCGGCCTGCCTGCTGGGGCGGCTGTGACGCGCGATGTTACGGTGCCGTCGTGACGGCAGCCGATTCGAAACTGACCGGGGTGCGCGCGGCCGTGCTGCGCCCGTTCCGTCCCCGCACCGGGCCGATGGACACCGCGACGGTGCTGCGCACGGCGCTGTGGCCGCTGGCCATCATGGCGATCATCCACCGCAGCTACGTGCTGACCACCAACGGATACATCACCGACGACTTCGGCACCGTGTACCGGGCGGTGTCGAACTTCCGGCGCGGCTGGGACATCTACAACGAGCACCTGGAGTACGTCGACCCGCACTACCTGTACCCGCCGGGCGGCACCCTGCTGCTCGCGCCGTTCGGGTTCCTGCCGGAATTCGCGTCGCGCTTCTGGTTCGTGGGGATCAACTCGGCGGCCATCATCCTGGCCGCGATGGTGCTGGTGCGGCTGTTCAAGTTCAAGCTGACCTCGGTGGCGCTGCCCGCGCTGCTGCTGGCGATGTACTGCACCGAATCGGTCACCAACACCCTGGTGTTCACCAACATCAACGGCTGCATCCTGCTGGCCGAGGCGCTGTTCTTCCACTGGCTGCTGACCGGCCGGAAACGCGACGAGTGGCTGGCCGGCGCGGCCATCGGGCTGACCCTGACGCTGAAGCCGCTGCTCGGGGTGTTGCTGCTGCTGCCGCTGCTGAACCGCCAGTGGCGCGCGCTGGTGACGGCCTTCGCGGTGCCGCTGACCTTCAATCTGGTGGCCTGGCCGATCTCGGCGGACCCGATGGGCTTCGTCAACAACACCGTGCCCTACCTGCTGCAGACCCGCGACTACTTCAACTCCTCGATCGTGGGCAATGGCGGCTACTACGGCCTGCCGCCGACCATGATCCTGGGCCTGCGGGTGCTGTTCATCGTGCTGGCGGCCGTCAGCCTGTGGCTGCTGTACCGCTACTACCGTCAGCGCGACCCGCTGTTCTGGATGCTGACCTCCTCCGGGGTGCTGCTGACCACGTCGTGGCTGGTGCTGGGTCTGGCGCAGGGCTACTACTCGATGATGCTGTTCCCGTTCCTGATGACGGTGGTGCTGCCGAACTCGGTGCTGCGGAACTGGCCGTCCTGGCTGGCGGTGTACGGCTTCCTGACGATGGACCGCTGGCTGATGTGGCGCTGGCCCACGACGGGGCGGTTCCTGGAGTACATGAAGATCACCTACGGCTGGTCCCTGCTGATGATCGTGGTGTTCTTCGTGCTGGTCTTCCGCTACCTGGACGCCCGCCGCGAGGACCGGCTGGATCACGGCATCGACCCAGCCTGGATGACACCCGCCGAGGACCCCGTCTCCGCCGCCGACGAAGCCGAAGCCGAATATGAGCTGGAGGTCTACGCCCAGGACGGTCCCGAGGAGGGCGTCGCGCATCCGTCGACGTCGTCTTAGCTTCGAGGCCGCCGCTCACCCCCTTGCGTGTGACGATTCGGCGATTTCTGAGCCGATTTCCGCCCCACCGTCACACGCGTCCCGTCTCCATCCGCGCCCAACACCCTGCACTGCGCTGCGAGTGACGAGAGGGCGGTTTTCGCGCGGATTCCCGCCCCACCGTCACACGCGGCGCTGTGCCGTTCCGCCGCGTCCCACGCCTTGGCCATCCGCGCGAGGATCGTCGCGTCCCCGTCCCGGGAGGTGAAGCGCAGAATGTTCCAGCCCGCTTCCCGCATTGCCTCGTATCGCCAGATGTCGTAACGCAGTTGCTCGACGGTGAGGTGGTGTTCACCCTCGTATTCGTAGCCGATCTTCTTGCGGCGCCATCCACCATCGGTGTTGCCGATGACGCACCCGAACTCGTCGGGCACCGGACACTGCGATTGCGGCCAGGGGTAGCCGGCGGAGAGGAAGAGCAATCTCAAACGCGTCTCCGGCGGGGACTGCGCGCCCGGATCCACCAGCGCGAACGCCATGCGCGCCCGGACGATCCCCTGACGGCCGGCGTAGCGCGGAAGCGCGGCCAACAGTTGGGCGCGAGTCAGTTTGGTCTTCCTCGCCAGTGCGTCGATCATCGGGATCGACACCGCGGGCGGAAACTTGCGGGCCAGGTCGATTGCGGTGCGCATGGGGCTGGTGACGCGCATTCCGGCGACCATCCTGATCTCGTCCTCGTCGATGGCATCTCCCCACACGACGATTCCGCTCTCCCGCCGACGGTTGTCATCGATGATGTGGGCCGGATGGCATGCGTCGATCCACCGCGCCCCGTACAACGCGGCCGCCGAGAATCCGGCCAGCACGCCACTGCGACGGGATCGCAGCCAGGCGGCCTGCGCCCGGAGGCGCGGCGTGAGCTCCGTGCCGACCGCGAGGTAGACGCCGTCGTGGATTGCGGTGAACCGCGTGCGCAGCGTGTGGCGGGTGAGCGCCCCTTTGGCGATAGCTTCGGCACCGATGAACGGTTGCTGCATGACGGGAGTCTGGGCGCGGACGACGGCAGCCGCACTTCAGCAATCGGCCGGTTGTGGATGAATCGCGCGCACTGCCGCATCTCCCCACCCGCTGAACCGCTGCGAGTGACGAGAGGGCGATTGTCGAGCCGATTTCCGCCCCACCGTCACGCACGGCGAAGAGCAAGACGGGCGGTAACCTGGATTGATGCCCCTCGACGAACTCCCCCCGCCCAAGGTCGAACTGTCCGACGACGATTGGCGCGCCCGGCTGACCCCGGAGGAGTTCGCGGTGCTCCGCCGCGCCGGAACCGAGCGGCCCGGCGTCGGCGAATACACCAACACCCACACCGAGGGCGTGTACACCTGCCGGGCCTGCGGGGCCGAACTGTTCCGCAGCACCGAGAAGTTCGATTCGCACTGCGGCTGGCCGTCGTTCTTCGACCCGTCGCACTCCGACGCGGTGATCCTGCGGCCCGACGACTCCCTCGGCATGCGCCGGGTGGAGGTGCTGTGCGCGTCCTGCCACAGCCACCTCGGGCACGTGTTCTCCGGTGAGGGTTACCCCACCCCCACCGACCAGCGGTACTGCATCAACAGCATCTCGCTGCGTCTGGTCCCTGCGGAGGACTGAGGGGCGGGGCCCTTCCGCCGCTCTACGCGCCGGGCGACACGACGGCAAGCCCCACGTCACAGCAGCCGTCGAGCAGTCGCCGGTCATACGTCACGAACGCCGTCAGTTCATCGCGGACGTGGGCGGCCGCCGCCAGGTGGATTGCGTCGAGGGATCGCAGTGAAGGCGGGCCGATTGTTTCCGCGAGGGTCAGCACAGATTCAGTGAGCGGCAGCAGGTCCATCCCGTCGAGCAGGAACCGCGCGCGGTCAGCGAGCCCCGGTTCGGAATATCGAGCGGCGGCCCTCATCAGCTCGATCCGACCCAGCGTGCTGGTGGCTGCGAACACCCCGCCTGAGGTCTGTTCCGAAAGCCACCTTCTCAAGGCGGGCGTCTCGTCCTCGGTGACGAGCAGTTTCACCAGAGCGGAGGTGTCGAGGTAGATCATTCCTCGTCGCGCATCTCGGCGAGGACCGCGGACAGGCTCGGCTTGCCCTCACGCTGCGGAGCCGCCGTGACAACGAGGAGGTTCTCCGGCCGTCGCGCCGGTATCAACGCGCCGGACTCGATCAGCGCGGCCCGCGAACGCTCCGCGGCGCCGACCGGAACCAGCCGCGCCACCACCCGGCCATTGTTGGTCACCGCGAGTTCCTCACCCGCTTCCACCCGGGCGAGGTAGCGCGACGCATGCTGGCGTAGTTCCCGCACCCCGATCGACTCCATGAACGCATGGTAGCACCAGGTGTGCTACCGCCTGTCATCATCGCGTCGCGATCAGCGCGATGGTGGAGGCGTCGATGACGACGTCGTCATCGCCGATCACGGCGGCCAGCGCCGCCCGCATCGCGGCCCGGCGCTCCGCGGGCAATGTCGAGTGCGCCGAGTAGGTGAAGATCAGGTCCAGCCAACGGTCCGCCGGCTGCGTCTCGACCCAGGAGTCCTCACGCTGGGTCACCGCAAAACCGGCGTCGGCGAACCGACGGCTCAGTTCCGCCAACGCGAAGTCGGCGTGCGTCGGATCCGAACTGACCGCGTCGACGTTGACGTAATCACTGCTGGCGGAACGCAATTCGTCGTTCGACGGGCGGCTGGGGCGCAGCTTGTTCCACAGCAGCACGACCCGGCCGCCCGGAGACACCAGCGACGCCAGCCGCGGGATCGCCGCGGAGGCGTCGACCCAGTGGAACGACTGCCCGAAGGTCACCAGGTCGAACACCCGCCCGGCGGCGTCCCAGTCCTCGAACGTCGCGACCTCCACCGGGATGCCCGAACCCGAGACGATCTCGGCCATCGCCGGATCGGGTTCCACCGCCAGCACCGAAGCGCCCCGCGAACGCAGTTGCCGAGACAGGATCCCGGTGCCCGCGCCGACATCCAGTACCCGGTCCCCCGCCGCGCACACCGCGTCAACAGTCACCGAGGAGTAGCGCGGCCGAAGCGCGTCGTAGGCGTCGGCGATCGCGCCGAACGAGAGCGCCCGGCGGCGATCCCGGTGCAGATCGGGCTCGGTCATGACAAACCTCAGACCAGTCCGTTGACCAGATCGGCGACGCTGCGCCGCGGGCCGGTGAAGAACGGGGTCTCCTCGCGGGCGTGCCGGCGGGCGTCGGTGTAGCGCAGCTTCCACATCAGCTCGACGATCCGGCCCAGGTCCGGGCCCTCGAACGCCAGGATCCACTCGTAGTCCCCCAGCGCGAACGCCGGCACCGTGTTGGCCCGCACGTCCGGGTAGGCGCGACCCTCCATGCCGTGCTCGACGAGCATCCGGCGGCGCTCCTCGTCGGGCAGCAGGTACCACTCCAGGGACCGCACGAACGGGTACACGCAGATGTAGTCGCCGGCCGGCTCGCCCATGATGAACGACGGCAGGTGGCTCTTGTTGAACTCGGCGGGCCGGTGCAGCGCCGCGACGCTCCAGACCGGGGAGCTGGCGCGGCCCAGTTCGGTGCGGCGCAGCCCGGTGTAGGTGGCCTGCAGGTCCTCAATCCGCTCGGCGTGCGTCCACATCATGTAGTCGGCGTCGCCGCGCATGCCGGCCACGTCGTAGAGGCCGCGGACCACGACGCCGTCCTCCTCACGGCCGGCGAGGTAGCCCTCCAGTTCGGCGATCACCCCGGCGCGGTCATCGTCGAGGACTCCGGGCTCCACGGCGAACACCGAGATCATCATGTAGCGGGTGGTGTTGTTCAGCTTGTCGTAATCGAGGCGGGCCATGACCCCCATGCTGCCACCGGCGGCTCAGCGGGATCCGAGCAGGCTCGCCACCGCGCGCCCGGCCGCCGCCAGACACGCCGGCACACCGACGCCGTCGAGGTAATTGCCCGCCAGCGCCAGCCCGGGCGGCAGCTCCGCGCGCAGCCGCGCCACCAGCCCCAGGTGCCCGGGGCCGTACTGCGGCATGGCGTCGAGCCAGCGGTGCGTCAGGGCGTCGACCGGGTCGACGGCGATCCCGAACACCGTCTGCAGGTCGGCGACGGCCCAGGCCAGCAACCGATCGTCGGCGACGCTGGCGGCGACCGTGTCGCCGAACCGGCCGAACGACATCCGCAGCAGTTCGACGTTGCCGGTCGCGCCCCATTTCCGGGTGGACAGCGTGATGGCCTTGGCGTGCAGACGCTCCCCGGTGGCCACCAGCACGCCGGACTGCGCCGGCAGCGGGGTGCCGCCGGGCACGGCCAGCGCGACGACGACCGAGGACGCGACCGGGATCCGGCGGGCCAGCTCGGCGGCGGCCGGGGCGGGGCCGGCCAGCAGCGCCGCGGCCCGGGTGACCGGGGCGGCCAGCACGACGGCGTCGACGCGGTGCTCGACGCCCTCGTCGTCGACGACGCACCAACGGTCGCCGTCGGCGGCCAGCGCCGTCGCCGAGTTCGGTCGCCACACCAGGTCCGAGGCCGACACCAGCGCGTCCAGGAGCACCCGGTACCCACCGTCGATGGCCCCGAACACCGGTCCGGCCGGGCCACTCGGGGCCACCGCGCGCACCGCGGCGGTCAGGTTCGGGGCGCCGCGGTCCAGCTCGGCGGCCACCGTCGGGACCGCGGAGCGCAGCCCGATGCCGGCCGAGGATCCGGCGTACACCCCGGACAGCATCGGGTCGACCGATCGGGTGACGACCTGCTCGCCGAAGCGGTCGCCGACCAGCGCGGCGACCGAGGGGTCGTCCCCGGGCCGCCAGGGCAGCGCGCGGCCCGGTTCGGCGGCGATCCGGGCCAGCGTGTCGGGGTCGACGAGACCGGCCATCGACGCCGCCGACGACGGCAGTCCGTTGACGGTCCCGGCCGGCAGCGGGTGCAGCCGGCCCTCGCTGTAAAGCTGCGGCCGCACCCCGGTGGGGACCCGTCGACGGTCGGCGAGCCCGAGTTCGGCCAGCAGCGCCGGCATCTCGGGGCGGCGCACCACGAACGCCTCGGCGCCGATCTCCATGGTCTGGCCGGCCAGTCGCTCGGTGCGCAGGATGCCGCCGAGCCGGTCGGCGGGGTCGAACACGGTGATGTGCGCGTCCGGGACCGCGCGGCGCAGCCGGTAGGCCGCGGTCAGCCCGGAGACACCGCCGCCGACGACGGCGTAGCGGCGTTTCAGGACGACCGGCCTCGTCCTCGCGGAACTACACCGCTCGTCGAACCGGTCGGATTTCACAACGAGTGCACCAGCGCCACCAGGTCGGTCAGCAGGCCCGGGTCGGTGGCCGGCAGCACGCCGTGGCCGAGGTTGAACACATGCCCGGCCGCGCCGGCGGCGATCGCCGCCCGGCCGTCGTCGTGCACGGCGCGGGCGGCCGGTTCGACGACGTCCCAACCGGCCAGCAACACCACGGGGTCGAGATTGCCCTGCAGCGCCCGGCCCGGACCGACCCGGCCGGCGGCGTCGACCAGCGCGGTGCGCCAGTCCACCCCGACCATGCCCGCGGCCTGCGGGCCGATCGCCTCGGACATGGCGCCGAGCAGTTCGGCGGCGCCGACCCCGAAGTGCGTCATCGGCACCCCGGCGGGGGCCAGCGCGTCGAACACCCGGGCGCTGTGCGGCAGCACGTAGTGACGGTAGTCGGCCAGCGACAGGGTGCCGGCCCACGAGTCGAACAGTTGCAGCGCGTCGACGCCGGCGTCCACCTGCAGCTGCAGGAACGCGATGGTGACCTCGGTCAGCGCCTCCATCAGCCGGTGCCAGAGCGCGGGCTCGCCGAGCATCATCGCCTTGGTGCGTTCGTGGTGGCGGCTCGGGCCGCCCTCCACCAGGTAGGACGCCAACGTGAACGGGGCCCCGGCGAAGCCGATCAGCGGGGTGGCGCCCAGCTCGCCGACCAGCGCCGAAACCGCGTCGGCGACCGGGGCGACGGCGGCCGGGTCCAGCCGGCCGATGCCGGACAGGTCGTCGGCGGTGCGGATCGGGTGGGCGATCACCGGGCCGACGTCGGGCACGATGTCCAGGTCGACGCCCGCGCCGCGCAGCGGCACCACGATGTCGGAGAACAGGATCGCGGCGTCGACGTGGTGCCGACGGATCGGCTGCAGGGTGATCTCGGTGACCAGCTCGGCGTCGAAGCAGGCGTCCAGCATCCGGTGGTTGGCGCGCAGCGCCCGGTACTCGGGCAGCGACCGGCCGGCCTGCCGCATGAACCACACCGGGGTGTGCGACGGCGTGCGGCCGGCGATGGCCGCCAGATAGGGCGATTCGGGCAGCTCACGTCGGTTGCTCATCGCAACCAATCTAGCCTGAGCCGCGGGGTTGGTTCTCCCCCACCGGCCGCCCGTGAATCCGGCGCGCCTGCCACGCCGGGCGGCCCGGAAGGTCTAGCGTCAAACGCGTGACCTCTGTCGAACCGGCCGAGTTCCGGGACGCGGTCGCGGCCATGAACGTCGCGACGACCCGCCCCGAGATCGAGTTGGGCCCGATCCGCCCGCCGCAGCGGCTGGCGCCGTTCAGCTATGCGCTCGGCGCCGAGGTGCGCCATGCCCACACCGAGGTGATCCCGGAGCAGTCCGAGGGTGACGCGTTCGGCCGGCTGATCCTGCTGCACGACCCGGAGGGCTCCGACGCCTGGGACGGCACCATGCGGCTGGTCGCCTACATCCAGGCCGATCTGGACCCCAGCGAAGCCGTCGACCCGCTGCTGCCCGAGGTGGCGTGGAGTTGGCTGGTCGAGGCGCTGAACACCGGCTGTCCGGGACACACCGCGCTGGGCGGCACGGTGACCGCGACGACATCGGTGCGCTACGGCGACATCTCCGGCCCGCCGCGCGCGCACCAACTGGAACTGCGCGCCTCCTGGACGGCGACGGACCTGGCCCTGGACGCGCACGTCCGGGCGTTCTGCGAGGTGCTCGAACACGCCGCGGGTCTGCCGCCGGTGGGGGTGACCAGCCTCGGGTCCCGGTCGCGGGCCTGAGACACTGGCTTCGATGACTGCTTCCGAACCCGGGACCGATCCCGAACCAGAAGCCGGACCGGAGCCTCAACCTCTCGCCGTCCCGGCCGACGGGGTGCCCGCGGTGTCGGTGTACGCCGAGGACATCGCCGCCGCGGCCGAACTGCTGGATTCCGGGCACGGCGCGTTCGCGATCGACGCCGAACGCGCGTCGGGCTTCCGCTACTCCAACCGCGCGTATCTGATCCAGATCCGCCGGGCCGGCGCCGGCACCGTGCTGATCGACCCGGTCAGCCACGGCCGCGACCCGCTGCAAACCCTCGCCCCGGTCGCCAAGGTGCTCGACGAGGGCGAGTGGATCCTGCACGCCGCCGATCAGGACCTGCCGTGCCTCGCCGAGCTCGGGCTGCGACCACCGGCGCTGTATGACACCGAGCTGGCCGGGCGCCTCGCCGGCTACGACCGGGTGAACCTGGCCGCCATGGTCGCCCGGCTGCTGGGGCTGGGCCTGGCCAAGGGCCACGGCGCGGCGGACTGGTCCAAACGGCCGCTGCCCGCCGCCTGGCTGAACTACGCGGCGCTGGACGTCGAGGTGCTATTGGAGCTGCGCGACGCGATCGCGAACGTGCTGGCCGAGCAGGGCAAAACCGATTGGGCCGCACAGGAATTCGAGTATCTGCGCACCGCCGAGCCGACCGTCACCCGGCGGGACCGCTGGCGGCGGACCTCCGGGATCCACAAGGTGAAGAATCGCCAAGCCCTCGCCGAGGTCCGCCAGCTGTGGACGGTGCGCGACCAGATCGCCGCCCGCCGGGACATCGCGCCGGGCCGGATCCTGCCGGACTCGGCGATCGTGGCGGCGGCTCTGGCCGACCCCAAGACCGTCGACGAGCTGACCGCGCTGCCGGTGTTCGGCGGCCCCAAACAGCGCCGCCAGGCGAACACCTGGCTGCAGGCCATCGCCGCCGGCCGCGCCGACACCGATCCCCCGCAACTGTCCGAGCGTCAGCCCGGCCCACCGCCCGCGGTCCGCTGGAGTCGCCGCAAACCCGAGGCCTCGGCCCGGCTGGAGGCCGCCCGGTCCGCGTTGACCGCGCTGTCCGATCAGGTCGGGGTGCCAACGGAGAACCTGGTGTCCCCGGAACTGGTGCGCAGGCTGTGCTGGGACTGGACGCCCGACGGGCCGGCGCAGCCGCGGATCGAGGCGTTCTTAGCCGAGAACGGGGCCCGGCCGTGGCAGCGCGAGCTGGTCGGGCCGGTGCTGGCCGGCGCGCTGGGCTGAGCGACGATCAAACGGCGTTAAACCTCCGACGACGTGGCCACCGCGGTGAGGCCGGTGGCCAGCGCGGTGACGGCCAGCACCGACGGCCAGGCGCCGATCTTCTTGGCCAGCGGGTGCGAGGCGCCGAACGCGCCGAGGTAGGCCGCGCTCAGCGCGGCGGTGACGGCCGGGCCGCGCTTGATCCACTGGCTGCCGGCGGCTACCCCGGCGGCGGCCAGCACGGCGCCGCCGAGCGGGCGTTTCCCGGAGTAGCGGGCGACGGCGTAGCCGCCGATCAGACCGGCGGCGACGGCGGGAACCGAAAGATCTGTGCTCATCCGAACAACCCTGCCAGGAACGGGGTGGAGTCCGGCACCGAGGCCATCACGGTGCCGCTGTGGTCCTGATCGGGGTAGACGTGCAGGGTGACCGGCTGGCCGTTGGCGACCAGCGCGTCGTTGAACTTCAGCGTCAGCTCCGGGGGCACGTCCCGGTCCAGCATGCCGACGCCGAGGAAGATCGGCCGGTCGTAGCCGGAGCTCGGGATGCCCATGAAGTCGTCGACGACGGCGGCGAAGTTCGGCAGCGAACTCAGCGGCGCGCTGAAGAGGCCCGGGATCGTCATGCCGGAGAGCTCATCGGAGAGCGGGCGCAGACACACCGTCTCGGCCCGGTCGGCCGCGGCCGCCCCGGCCGGGGTCAGCGCGGAGTTCACGTTCAGCTCCGGGTGCGCCTCGCGCAGCGCGGCCAGGATGTAGGCGGCATACGCGTTGGCGACCGGGGCGAGGTTGGCCGGCGCGGCCATATCCGGTCCGGCGGTCTTGACCATCCGTTCCACACCCGCCGGGGTGCCGGTGGCCACCACACCGCGATAGTCGAGCCCGGATCCGGCCGACAGTTCGGTGGCCCAGCGCGCGGTCGCGACCGCCGCGCCGCCGCCCTGGGACTGCCCGACCACCGCCCACTTCGGCGACAGGTCCAGGTCCAGCTGGTGGGCGGCGATCACCGAGTCGACCACGGACTGGGCGGTGGCGCGGCTGTTGAGGTAGCTCATCAGGCCGGGGGTGCCCAGGCCGGTGTAGTCGGCGCCGACGACGGCGTAGCCCTGGTCCAACCAGTGCGACAGGTATTCCTTGTCGCGTTCACTGCGGGGGTTGGCCGAGGGCGCGCAGTCGTCGCCGAGGCCGACGGTGCCGTGCGCCCAGGCGATCACCGGCCAGCCGCCCGGCGGGGCGGGGGTGCGCGGGGTGAACACCACGGCGGTGGCCACCGCGGGCGCGTCGTGCTGGTCGATGGTGGCGTAGAGGACCCGGTAGGACGCGGCCGCCGAGGGAACCGACAGCGCCGGGTCCAGCGGAACCGAGCTGATCAGCGTGCCGTGCGCGCCGATCGTTCCCGAGTAGTTCCGGGCGTCCAGGCCCGACCAGTTCGGGGCGGCGACGGCGATGGCAGGGGACATCAGCACGGCGACCATGGTGATCGCCGCTGCGGCAAGCTTTTTCACGCTTCTGAAATTTCCTCGGTTGTGTTGTCTTGTCCGCCAACCCAACCGGTGATCCGGTCGGCGATGTCGCGGTCGGTCAGGCCCATTTCGGCGAGGAGCTCCCCGCGCGAGGCGTGCGGCAGGAACTCCTGCGGCACCCCCAGGTCTCGGCAGCGGACGTCGATGTCGGCGGCCCGCAGCGCCGCCGAGATCGCCGATCCGATGCCGCCGGCCACCCCGTTGTCCTCGCAGGTGACCACCAGCTTGTGCTGGGCGGCAAGGGATTTCAGCGCCTCCGGGACGGGGATGACCCAGCGCGGGTCGATGACGGTGACACCGATGCCCTGTTCCCGCAGGCGAATCGCCGCGGCCAGGGCCATCGGGGCGAACGCGCCGACGCCGACCAGCAGCACGTCGGCGCCCAATCCGTCGGCCGGATCGGCGAGCACGTCGACCCCGTCGAGTCGCCGCAGCGCCGGAATATCGGATCCCACAGCGCCTTTGGGGAACCGCAGCACGGTCGGTCCGTCGGTGACCGCCAGTGCTTCGCCGAGTTCCTCACGCAGCGTCGCCGCGTCGCGCGGCGCGGCCACCTTGACGCCGGGCACCACCGGAAGGATGGACAGATCCCACATGCCGTTGTGACTGGCGCCGTCGGGTCCGGTGACCCCGGCCCGGTCCAGCACCACGGTGACCGGCAGTTTGTGCAGCGCCACGTCCATCAGCAGTTGGTCGAAGGCCCGGTTCAGGAAGGTCGCGTAGACCGCGACGACCGGGTGCAGCCCGCCCATCGCCAGGCCGGCCGCCGACGTCATCGCGTGCTGCTCGGCGATGCCGACGTCGAACAGCCGGTCGCCGAAACGCTCCCCGAACGCGCCGAGGCCGGTCGGGCCGGGCATCGCCGCGGTGATCGCCACCACGTCGCGGCGGCGGCCGCCGATCCGGATCAGTTCGTCGGAGAAGATCTCGGTCCAGCCCAGGGCGGCTTCGGAGGTCGCCAAACCGGTCAGCGGGTCGATGACGCCGCAGGCGTGCATCTGCTCGGCCTCGTCGGCCTCGGCCGGGCCGTAACCCATGCCCTTGCGGGTGACGACGTGCACGATCACCGGCGCGTTGAAGCCGCGGGCCAGCCGCAGCGCCTGCTCGACGGCGTGCTCGTCGTGGCCGTCGATCGGGCCGACGTACTTCAGGCCGAGGTCGGAGAACATCGCCTGGGGCGCCACCGCGTCCTTGATCCCGGCCTTCACCGAGTGCACCAGCTGGTAGGCGAACTCCCCCACCAGCGGGAGGCCGCGCAGCGCCTGGCGGCTCTGCTGCAGGAACCTCTCGTAACCCGGCTGCAGCCGCAGTCCGGACAGGTGTTCGGCCAGACCGCCGATGGTCGGGGCGTAGCTGCGCCCGTTGTCGTTGACCACGATCACCACCGGCCGTTTGGCCGCGGCGATATTGTTCAGCGCCTCCCAGCACATCCCGCCGGTCAGCGCGCCGTCGCCGACGACGGCGACCACGTGCCGATTTCGGTGTCCGGTCAGCTCGAAGGCCTTGGACAGCCCGTCGGCGTAGGACAGCGCCGCGGAGGCGTGGCTGGACTCCACCCAGTCGTGCACGCTTTCGGCGCGGCTGGGGTATCCGGACAGCCCGTCCTTGCAGCGCAGGGTGTCGAAGTCGTCGACTCGGCCGGTCAGCATCTTGTGCACGTAGGCCTGGTGGCCGGTGTCGAAGATGATCGGATCGTGCGGCGAGTCGAACACCCGGTGCAGGGCGAGGGTCAGTTCGACCACGCCGAGGTTGGGTCCCAGGTGCCCGCCGGTCGCCGCCACCTTGTGAACCAGGAATTCGCGGATGTCACGGGCGAGTTCGTCGAGCTGAGGCTGGCTAAGGTGCTGCAGATCTGCGGGGCCGCGGATCTGATCAAGCATCCCGACAGTCTACTCGCGCGTTCCCGTCCGGTCGGCCAGAGCCACGCGTTGCGCCGGCCGAGTCTCCAGGGGGGCGCTCTCAGCGATTTCACAGCTATGGGCTACGCTGGCTCTCAGAAAACCGAACCTCGACCATGACGGGATGACCGCCGTGAGTTCTGCCGCAGAATCGGGATTGATCTATCTGGTCGCCCCGAGCGGCAACCCCAATTACGGCGACGAGTTCATCATCCGCGCCTGGCTGCGTTACCTGGCGAAGGTGGCCCCCGCCGCCGAGGTGGTGGTGGACTGCCACACTCCCGGCCAGGCCTCGGTGCTGCTGACCCGCTGGCATCCGAACGTGCGCTTCGTGGACACCATGTGGCGGATCTGCTTCGAGACCGCGCAACTGCCCGCCGCCGAGGCCGCCGCCGTCGCCGCCGACGTGCTGGCCAATCCGGGTCGGCTGCCGCGCATCGCCTCGGGCGTGGACCTGCTCGCGCGCGCCGACACCGTGCACCTGGTCGGCGGCGGCTACGTGAACGTGGTCTGGTCCCACCACGTGGCCCTGCTGGCGACCGCCGCCGCCGCGGCCCGGCAGTTCGACGCCCGGGCGGTGGCCACCGGGCAGGGACTGCTGCCGATCGGCGACGACGAGTGGTCGGCGTTGCTGAGAGAGCTGATCGACGACTTCGCCGTGTTCGACGTCCGCGACGAGCCGTCGTACGAGGTGATCGGCCCGGCCGATCCGCGGCACCGGTTCACCGGCGACGACGCCTGGCTGGACGCCGAAGAACCCGCCAACTACAACGCCGAATCCCGCGCGGCCGACCGCGACCTGGTGTTCTGCCTGCAGTCGGACCTGATGGAGGACTTCGCCGACGGCGAGGGCGTGGACAGGCTGGCCCGTGTCGTCGACGACGTCGTGGAGCGATGGGGCGTGCCAGATTCTCAGATCGCGTTCCTGGAATGCATCCCCGGCGCGGACCGCCGGGTCTTCGACAGGGTCGCCGGCCGGTTGCCGGCGGCGGTGTTCGTGCCATTCACCGAACTGTGGAACCGCGGGCTGCCGGCGCGCCCCGGCCAGACCTGGGTCAGCACCCGGTTCCATCCGCACCTGTTGGCCGCCGCGGCCGGCGCCAACGGCATCGCGCTGTCCGGCCGCAGCGACTACTACCCCGTCAAACACCGATCGCTGACCGAGGCGGGCTCGCGCTGGCAGGTCACCGACAGCGTGCACGTGCCCGATGACCCGCCCACCGACGGCGGGTTCCCGGCCGAGGACACCGCCGCGCTGGTGGCCGGCAAGACCGCGCTGGCCAACGAGCTCTATCCCCCGCCGTCGGCGTGGCGCCGGGTCGCCCGCGCGTTGCGCACCCGGGCGGGGCGATAGCCGAAGACGCTAGTCCGTCGGCTTCTGGTACACGTCGGGGATCCCGTCGTCGTCGGCGTCGACGGCGTCGGCCTCCGCGATCCGGCGGTAGGCCCGGTTGCGGCTGCCCAGCACGATCGCCGCCAACCCGGCGGCGACCAGGCTCCCGACGAACACCCCGACCTTGACGTGGTCGCCGTCGGGACTGCCGTAGCCAAACGCCAGCTCGCCGATCAGCAGTGACACGGTGAATCCGATGCCGGCCAGCAGAGTGACCCCGAACACATCGCGCCAGGTCAGCTCGGCGTCCAGGGTCGCTCGGGTGAATCGGGCCAACAACCAGGTCGCGCCGAAAATGCCGATCGGCTTGCCGGCCACCAGACCGACCAGCACCCCGATCGTCACCGGGGCGCTCAGCGAGTCCAGCAGGCCGGTCAGGCCGCCGACGGTCACCCCGGCGGCGAAGAACGCGAACACCGGGATGGCGACGCCGGCCGAGAACGGCCGGATGAGGTGCTCGAACCGGTCGGTGTCCAATGCGACCGACCTCTTCCTCGCGGAACTACACCGCTCGTCGAGTCGGTCGGTCGCGGCGTGTTTGCCCAGCACCGGCACGGTGAAGCCGAGCGCCACCCCGGCGACGGTGGCGTGGATGCCGCTGGCGTGCACCAGCGCCCACACCGTCACCGCGAGCGGTAGCAGGATCCACCAGCGGTGCAGGCCGCGCTGCACCGCGATGGCGAACAGCGCGAACGGGATCAGCGCCCACAACAGCGGGCTCAGCGCCAGGTCGTCGGTGTAGAAGAACGCGATGATGGTGATGGCCAGCAGGTCGTCGACGACGGCCAGGGTGAGCAGGAAGATCCGCAGCGCCGGGGGCAGGAAGCTGCCGAGCACCGCCAGCACCGCGACGGCGAACGCGATGTCGGTGGCGGTCGGGACCGCCCAGCCGACCAGGGTGTCGTGTGACCCGGCGGCCAGGTTGATCGCGACGAAGATCAGCGCGGGGGCGACCATGCCGCCGACGGCGCCCAGGATCGGCACCACCGCCCGGGACAGGTCGCGCAGGTCCCCGGCGACGAACTCGCGTTTGAGCTCGAGTCCGACCACGAAGAAGAACACCGCCAACAGACCGTCGGCCGCCCAGGACGCCAGCGACAGGTCCAGGTGCAGCTGCGCGGGCCCGACGACGATGCCGGCCAGCCCGTGGTAACTGTCCGACCAGGGCGAGTTGGCCCAGATCAGCGCGATGGCCGCGGCGACCAGCAGGATCAGGCCGCCGTTGGTCTCATCGCGGAGCACCCCGGCCAGCCGGGACGCCTCCGGCCAGGAACCTCGGGAGAAGAAGCGGGGACGCTGCGGTGCGGATTCAGACACGGATCACCTCGGCTGGGCAGGCGGGCACGACCGCCGACCAGACTTCCCGGCACACCATGGAACGCGATCAGTCTACGGTCAACAGCGCCACGCACTCGACATGATGGGTCAGCGGGAACGCGTCGAACACCCGCAGCTGCTCCACCCGGTACCCGGCGCTGCGGTACCCGCCGATGTCGCGGGCGAACGACGCGGCCTCGCAGCCGATGTGGATCAGCCGCGGCACCCCCGCCGCGGCGACCGCCTCGATGACCTCTCGCCCGGCGCCGGTGCGCGGCGGGTCCAGCACCGCCACCGCCGCCGGCTCCAGCGCGCCGACCGCCCGGCGCACCGAGTCGGTGACGAACCGGACCTGCGGCAGGTCGGCGAGCGCGTCACGCCCGGCGCGCGCGCCCGCCCGGGAGGTGTCCACGCTGACCACCCGCGCGCCGGCCTCCGCCAGCGCGGCGGCGAACAATCCCGCGCCGCCGTAGAGATCCCAGGCCGGCGCCCCGTCGGGGGGCTGCGCCCAGTCGGCGACCAGCGCGCTGTAGGTGGCGGCGGCGTCGCGGTGGGCCTGCCAGAACGCGGTGACCGGCAGCCGCCAGGTCCGCCCGGCCACCCGCTGGGTCGCCAGGTACTCGCCCTGGGCGACGCGGGTGCGCCGGCCCTTGCCGGCACACACCACGTGCCGTTCCCCGTCGTCGTCGAGCACGACGTGCACCTGGTCGCCGGCGCGCAGCACGTCGGCGGGCAGCTCAGCCAACAAGCCGGCGGGCAGCTGCCCGCAGTTCAGGTCGGTGACCAGCTCGTCGCTGTGGAAGCGGTGGAATCCGGGGTGGCCGTCGGCGCCGACTTCCAGCCGCACCCGGGTCCGCCACCCGGTCGGGCCGCCGGCACCAACCGGTTCGGCGACCAGTTCCGCGCCGTCGAACCCACCCAGCCGGGACAGCTGGTTGGCGACCACCGCGCCCTTGAGCCGACGGGCCGCCGCCGGCGCGGCGAAGGACAGGTCGCAGCAGCCGGCGCCGTGTGGGCCGGCGATCGGGCACAGCGGGTCGATCCGGTCCGGGGACGGCTCCAGGATCTCGACGGCCTCGGCGTGCCAATAGCCCGAACGCCGGCTGGTCACCCGGGCGCGGACCGTCTCGCCCGGCAGCGCATACCGGACGAAGACCACCCGGCCGTCGTCTCGGGCCACGCAGCTGCCGCCGTTGGCGGGCGCGTCGGCGGTCAGCACCAACTCGTCGGCGCTCATTCGCTCGCTCCTCCGCAGGGCTCGTCCCTCGCCCCGCATCGTCGACTCGCGGCGCTCATTCGCTCGCTCCTCCGCAGGGCTCGTCCCTCGCCCCGCATCGTCGACTCGCGGCGCTCATTCGCTCGCTCCTCCGCAGGGCTCGTCCCTCGCCCCGCATCGTCGACTCGCGGCGCTCATTCGCTCGCTCCTCCGCAGGGCTCGTCCCTCGCCCCGCATCGTCGACTCGCGGCGCTCAATCGACGAACCCCCGTCGGGTGTCACCCGGCGCGGGCTGCGGTTCCAGCGTCTTGCGGCGCTGCGAGGAATGCAGCTGCCAGGGCACCGAGGTGACCATCACGTTCGGTTCGAACAGCAGCCGGGTCTTGAGCCGCAACGCGCTCTGGTTGTGCAGGATGTGCTCCCACCAGTGGCCCACCACGTACTCGGGGATGAACACCGTGACGACGGTGCGCGGAGACTCCTTGGTGATCCGTTTGACGTAACCCAGCACCGGCCGGGTGATCTCCCGATACGGCGAGGCGATCACCTTCAGCGGCACGCTGATGTCGCTGTCCTCCCACTGGTGCACCAGGGCGCGGGTTTCGCCGTCGTCGACGCTGACCGAGATGGCCTCCAGAATGTCGGGCCGGGTCGCGCGGGCATAGGCCAGCGCCCGCAGCGTCGGCATGTGCAGCTTGGACACCAGCACGACGGCGTGGTTGCGGCTGGGCAGCACCACCTCGTGCAGCCCGTCCTCCACCTCGGCCAGCTCCTGGGCGACCGCCGCGTAGTGCCGATGGATCAGCTTCATCAGGGAGAACAGCACCGCCATGGCCAGGATCGCGATCCACGCGCCGGCGAGGAACTTCGTCACCAGGACCACGACCAGCACCGAGGCGGTGCAGACCAGGCCGACGGTGTTGACCAGGCGGGACCGGATCATGGCGCGTCGCGCGGCGGGGTCGGATTCGGTGCGCAGCAGCCTGCTCCAGTGCCGGATCATCCCGGTTTGGGACAGGGTGAAGGACACGAACACCCCGACGATGTACAGCTGGATCAAGGTGGTGACCTCGGCGTCGAACATCACCACGAAGACGATCGCCGCCATCGCCAGGAACAGGATGCCGTTGGAGAACGCCAACCGGTCCCCGCGGGTGTGCAGCTGGCGCGGCAGGTAACTGTCCTGGGCGAGCACCGAGCCGAGCACCGGGAAGCCGTTGAACGCGGTGTTGGCGGCCAGGATCAGGATCAGGGCGGTGGCGACGGTGATGGCGACGAAGCCGAGGTGGAACTCGCCGAACACCGCCTGGGCGAGCTGGGCGACGAGCGTCTTCTGCCGGTAGTCCTCGGGCGCGCCGGTCAGCTGGGTGGCCGGGTGCTCGACGATCTGCACCCCGGTCTTCTCGGCCAGCACGATGATGCCCATCAGCAGCGCCACCGAGATGCCGCCGAGCATCAGCAAGGTGGTCGCGGCGTTGCGGGACTTGGGTTTGCGGAAGGCGGGCACCCCGTTGCTGATCGCCTCCACCCCGGTCAGCGCCGCGCAGCCCGACGAGAACGCCCGGGCCACCAGGAACACCAGCGCCAGCCCGAGCACGTCGCCGTGGTCGGCGTGCATGGTGAAGTCGGCGGACTCGGCGCGGACCTCGTCGCCGAGCACGAAGATCCGGAACAGCCCCAGGCCCAGCATGCCGAAGATGCCGACGATGAACGCATACGTCGGGATGGCGAACGCGATCCCGGACTCCCGCACCCCGCGCAGGTTGATCGCCATCAGCAGCAGGATCGCCGCGACGGCGACGAGCACCTTGTGCTCGGCGACGAACGGGGCCGCCGAGCCGATGTTGGACATCGCCGCCGACACCGACACCGCCACGGTCAGCACGTAGTCCACCAGCAGCGCGCTGGCGACGGTCAGTCCGGCGGTGGGGCCCAGGTTGGTGGTGGCGATCTCGTAGTCACCACCGCCGGACGGGTACGCGGTGACGTTCTGCCGGTAGCTGGCGACCACCACGATCATCACGAACGCGACGGCCAGCCCGATCCACGGCGTCATCACATACGCGGACAGCCCCGCGATGGAGAGCACCAGGAAGATTTCCTCCGGCGCGTAGGCCACCGAGGAGATGGCGTCGGAGGCGAACACCGGCAGCGCGATGCGCTTGGGCAGCAGAGTGCTGCCCAGCTTGTCGCTGCGGAACGGCCGCCCCAGCACCAGCCGTCGCGCCGCGGTGGAAAGTTTGGACACGAGGTCCAAGGGTATGCCTACCGCCGAAAGGTTGTAGCGTTCGGCGTAGCGTCGGTCACGCCGACAACCGGCTGCTGCGAAAGGACCTTCAGGTGCGGGTAGTCGTGATGGGCTGCGGGCGCGTCGGCGCGGCGCTGGCCCACGGGTTGTCCCGAGTCGGGCACGAGGTGGCGGTGATCGACCGCGACCCGACGGCCTTCGACCGGTTGGCCCCCGAATTCCCAGGCGAGCGGGTGCTCGGCATGGGTTTCGACCGGGATGTGTTGCTGCGCGCCGGAATCGAGGAGGCCGCAGCCTTCGCCGCGGTGTCCTCCGGCGACAACTCCAACATCATCGCCGCGCGGGTGGCGCGGGAGAACTTCGGCGTCAAGCGGGTGGTGGCCCGGATCTACGACGCCAAGCGCGCCGCGGTCTACGAGCGCCTCGGCATCCCGACGGTGGCGACCGTGCCGTGGACCACCGACCGTCTGCTGAACCTGCTCACCCGCGAGTCCGAGACCGCGAAATGGCGCGATCCGACCGGCACCGTCGCGGTGGCCGAAGCGGCGCTGAACGAGGCGTGGGTGGGCCGACGGGTCACCGAGCTGGAGCGCGCGACCGGCGCGCGGGTGGCGTTTCTGGTCCGCTACGGCGACGGGGTGCTGCCCGAACCCAAGACGGTGCTGCAGGACGGCGACCAGGTGTTCATCGCCGCGCTGTCCGGCCGCGCCGGTGAAGCGCTGGCCATCGCGGCATTGCCGCCGGCCGAGGATTCCGAGCAGGAGAGCGGGCGTCGATGAAGGTCCTGATCGCCGGCGCCGGCGCCGTCGGCCGCTCCATCGCCCGTGAACTGGTGGACAACTCCCACGATGTGACGCTGATCGAGCGCAAACCCGAGCACATCGAACCCGACTCGATCCCGGCCGCGGCGTGGGTCGCCGGCGACGCCTGCGAGCTGAGCCTGCTGGAGGCCACCCGGCTGGAGACCTTCGACGTGGTGATCGCGGCGACCGGCGACGACAAGGTCAATGTGGTGCTGTCGCTGCTGGCCAAGACCGAGTTCGCGGTGCCGCGGGTGGTGGCGCGGGTCAACGATCCCCGCAACGAGTGGTTGTTCGACGAGTCCTGGGGCGTCGACGTCGCGGTGTCCACCCCGCGGATGCTGGCCTCGCTGGTCGAGGAGGCCGTCGCCGTCGGCGACCTGGTGCGACTGCTGAAGTTCCGCTCCGGCGACGCGTCGCTGCTGGAGCTGACCCTGCCGGACAACACCCGCTGGGGTGGGCGCCCGGTGCGGAAGCTGGACCTGCCCCGCGACGCGGCCCTGGTCACCATCCTTCGCGGCAATCGGGTGATCGTGCCCGCGCCCGACGAGCCCCTAGAGGGCGGTGACGAGTTGCTGCTGGTCGCCGTCCCTGAGGTGGAGCAGGAAATCCGCGATCTGCTGCTGGAAGGCTGAATCCAGCCCACTCGGCGCCGCCAGTGACCAGAGGCGGACGAATCCAGCCAACCCGTCGCCGCCAGTGACCACAGGCCGGGCTTCAGCAACGCCAGTGACTGGGGGGCGAAAAATCGACCGCGAATCGGCCTACCGTCACTGGTGACGACGGAAACCGGCCTCTCGTCACTGGCGAGCCCGCAGAAGCCGGAAAGCTGCCTACGCGCCCGAATCGCCGCGCACAGCCCGCGCGTCGGCAACCTGCCCGTTCGCAACCTCCGCGCCGGCAACCTCCGCGTCCGCAACCTCCGCGTCGGCAACCTGCCCGTCGGCAGCCTCCACGCCGGCGGGATTGGCTTCGCTCAGGCCCGAACGGGCCAGCTCCCGCTGCGCGTGGCGGATGACGAAGTAGGTGATCACCGCGGCGACCGCGGTCAGCGGCACCCCCATGGCGACCCGGGCGAAGCCCAGCCAGCCGGTCTCGTCGGCGTCGTAGAGGTAGCGCTGCACCACGAACCGGGCGGCGAACACCGCCACCCAGGTCAGGGTGGCCAGATCGAACGCCAGCAGCACCTTGCGGACCGCGCGCCAATCCTTGCCGTGGCCGTTGATCCAGCTCCACACGTAGCCGACGGCCGGCCGACGGATCAACACCGAGAGGGCGAACACCGCCGCCCACAGCGCCGACATCCAGATGCCCCACAGGAAGTAGCCCTTGGCGGATCCGACCAGGTAGGCGATCAGCGCGCCGAACCCCACCCCGATGAATCCGGACACCGCCGGCTGGGTGGACTCGCGGCGGATCAGCCGCCAGATCAGCACCAGCAGCGCCACTCCGAGCGCTGCGCCGACCGCCGGAACCAGGCCGAACTGGCTGTTGACCGGGACCAGCACCAGGATCGGGAGCGCCGAGTAGATCAGGCCGGACACGCCGCCGACCTGTTCGAGCATGGCCCGGGCGGCGGGATTGCCCGGGGCGCGGTCGCCGTCGGGCTCAGGAGTGGGGGCGCTCACCGCTCGATCTCGTAGCGCGGGTTGTAGATGGCCTTGGTCCCGTCGTCGAGGGCGCCGAGGCGGCCGCGGACCCGCAGCACCCGGCCAGATTCGATGCCGGGGATGCGCCGCTGGCCGAGCCAGACCAGGGTCACCGTGTCGGTGCCGTCGAACAGTTCGGCGCGCACACCGGCCGAACAGGCGCGGCCGTTGGTCTCCACGCTGCGCAGCGTGCCGACCATGGTGACCTCCTGGCCGCGCTGACAGTCGATGGCCCGCTGCGCGCCGGTGTGGGCGGCCTCGTCGGTGAGCTCCTCGGCGTCGCGGGCTTCGGGGTCTTCGGTGAGCCGGCGGGTCAGACGGCTGAGGAACCCCTCGGCGGTGGACATGATGACTCCTGCGGGCTGCGTTGCGCGGGTGCGTCGAGCACCCGATCCACCCGCCACGGTAGCCCTCTTGTCATACGAATGCCACGCGCCGTGCACCATCAAGGGATGGCTGTCACACTGCGCGGCGTGACCACGGTGCTGCTGCCGGGAACCGGGTCCGACGACGACTACCTGCGCCGGGCGTTCGGGCCGGCGCTGCAGCGCGCGGGCGCCCGGCTGCTCACCCCGGCGCCTGAACCCGCCGACCTGCTGGCCGGCTACCGGCGTGCCCTGGAGCAGGCCGCGGCAGCCGGCCCCATCGCGGTCGGCGGGGTGTCGCTGGGCGCGGCGTTCACCGCGGCCTGGGCGATCGAACATCCGGAGTCGACGGTGGCGGTGCTGGCCGCGCTGCCGCCCTGGTCCGGGGCGCCGGATCGGGCGCCCGCGGCGCTGGCCGCGCTGGCGACCGCCGATCATCTGCGCCGCGACGGTCTGGCGGCCACCGTCGCGGCGATGCGCGCGGCCAGCCCGACGTGGCTCGCCGACGAGCTGAGCAGGTCCTGGTCCGCGCAGTGGCCGGCGCTGCCGGAGGCGATGGAGGCGGCCGCGGGCTACCGCGCGCCGACCCTGGCCGAACTCGCCGACCTGCGGGTCCCGCTGGGGGTGGCCGGCTGCCCGCAGGACGCGGTGCACCCGCTGGAGGTGGCGCGGCAGTGGGCGGCAGCGGCGCCGCGGGCGGCGCTGGCGACGGTCGGGCTGGCCGAGTTCGGCGCGGACCCGTCCCGGCTGGGGGCGGCGAGTGTGGCGGCCCTGGCGGCTATCCCCCGGTGATGGTGTTGAACCGCTGCATCGCCGAATGCGTGCTGCGACGGGCCACCGGCGCGGCGGTCTCCGGGGACGGCTCGTCCGCGGGGGGTCCCGGCTGGGCGGCGGCGGCCTGAGCCTGCGCCTGGGCGGCGGCCTGCTCCTGGGCGGCGCGCAGCTGGGCGGCCATCGGCTCGGGTAGCTGCACCGGCAGCGGCGTCCGCACCGGCATGGGCTCCTCACCGCGGCGAACCACGGTGTCGGCCAGCGCCTTTCGCGCCTCGCCGGCGAGCGCGTCGATGGTGTCCGGCGCTCCGTTGACCACACAGCGGATCATCCACCGGTAGCCGTCGACGCCGATGAACCGCACCGCGCCGGCCGCCGTGCCGACCACTTCCCGGCCCCACGGACCGGACTGAATGCTGACCGTGGCGCCGTCGCCGCGCAGCGAGTCGGCGAGCTCGGTGGCGACCTCGCGCCACAGGCCCGGGCTCTTGGGCGCGGCGTAGGCGGCGATGGTGTAGCGGCCGTTGGCGGTGACCAACCAGATCGCGCTGGGCACGCCGGAGGCGTTCAGCTCGACCTGCAGCTGGGCGTTCTCCGGCATCGGGACGAGCACCGACCCGAGGTCGAGGCGGCCCTGCGCCGCGACGTCCGCGTCATCGAAATCCTCGATGTCGAACGGGCCGTCCTCGTCGTCCGCCGAGATCTCGTCCAACCGGTCATCGTCGGCCGTCGACACCTCGTCGTCGCCGTCGGTGCGCTTACGCAATGCCATCAGCAGTCCCGCCATCCGTTGTCTCCGCCACCTGAATGCTCACAAACTCGAGTGTCCGCCGGAGGACCCGTGGCCGCCAGCGCCCCGGGTGGTCTCGGCGAGTCCGGCCTCGTCGAAGGATTCCACCTCGACCAGCTCCGGCAATTCGACGCGCTGCACGATCAGCTGCGCGATCCGGTCGCCGCGGCCGACCTGGATGGTCTCGCGCGGATCCAGGTTGATCAGGCAGACCTTGATCTCACCGCGGTAGCCGGCGTCGATGGTGCCCGGCGCGTTGACGATGGACAGCCCCACCCGGTTGGCCAGCCCCGATCGCGGATGCACCAGCCCAACCATCCCGAACGGGATCGCGACGGCGATCCCGGTGCCGACCAGCGCGCGCTCCCCCGGACCCAGCTCGACGTCTGCGGCGGCGTGCAGGTCGACGCCGGCGTCCCCGGCGTGCGCCCTGGCGGGCAGCGGCAACTCGCGGTCGAGGCGGACAACCGGCAAAGGAATGGACACGAGGGCACAGACTACCGTTGTCGCTGTGACAACCCCCCTCGCCGCCACGCCGACGGTCCGCTACCGGGAACGCCTCCGCGTCCCGCTGTGGTGGTGGCTGCCGGGATTCGGGTTGGCGGCGCTGATCGCGGTGACCGTCAACCGCGCGCTGCACAATGCGCCGAACTGGGTGGGTTTCGTGGTGATGGCCCCGCTGGCGGTGCTGGTCCTGCTGTGGTTGGGCCGGCACACCGTGTCGGTGACCAGCGCAGACGGGGTGACCGAGTTGTGGATCGACGACGCGCATCTGCCGACCGGGGTGATCGCGCGCAGCGCGGTCGTTCCGGCGTCGGCGAAATCGGCGGCGCTGGGCCGTCAGCTGGATCCGGCGGCGTTCGTCGCGCACCGCGGCTGGGTCGGCCCGATGGTGCTGGTGGTGCTCGACGACCCCGACGATCCGACGCCGTACTGGCTGTTCAGCAGCCGCCACCCGGACCGGGTGCTGGCGGCGCTGGCGGAGTGACCGGCGTCAGGCCGCGCAGTCGGTGCAGATCATCACGCCGTTCTTCTCGGTGGCCAGCCGGCTGCGGTGGTGCACCAGGAAACAGCTCGCGCAGGTGAACTCGTCGGCCTGCTTCGGCACCACGCGCACCGACAGTTCCTCGCCGGACAGGTCGGCGCCGGGCAGTTCGAAGTTCTCGCCCGCCTCGGACTCGTCGACGTCGACGGCCGCGGACTGCGCTTCGTTACGCCGGGCCTTCAGCTCCTCCAGCGAGTCCTCGGAGACGTCGTCGGTTTCGGAGCGCCGAGGCGCGTCGTAATCGGTAGCCATTGTGGTATCCCCTCAGTGGTGCTGGCGCACGAGCTTTGTACCAGTGGCGAACGCCACGGCCAAATGATTCGTGCCCGATCGCAGGTGAATCAACTGTGATTTCCCTCACATCAGCGCCGGAGCCGGTCGGGGACCACCGGCCCGCTGCCCCTAGAGTGCAGCGTGTGGTCTCCCAAATCACCGAAGGCACCGCGTTCGACCGACGCGGCATGCCGTTCCGGCGGCGCAACGTCGTGCCCGGGGTCATCGCCGTCGTCGCGGCGCTCGTGCTCACCGCGATCGTCTGGGCCGCCGCGCTCACCCGGCCCGTCGAAGTGGTCGAAGCGGTGGAGTGCAACTCGCCGCCGGCCGCCCCGGACGCTCCCGGTCTCGGTGAGCGGGTCAGCTCCTCGACCATGACCGATGTCTCCCCCGCCCCGCTGGCCGAAACCCAGGTCCGGGTGCTCAACGCCAGCGGCCAGGCCGGCCAGGCCGCCGAGGTCTCCGGCGCGCTGCGCGACGTTGGGTTCCCGGCGCCGACGGCCGACAACGACCCGGTCTACGCCAACACCAGGCTGGACTGCCAGGGCCAGATCCGCTTCGGCGAGAACGGCATTCGGCAGGCCGCCGCCGTCTGGCTGGTGGCGCCGTGCGCGGAATTGTTCCGGGACGGCCGCGAGGACGCCACCGTCGACCTGGCCATCGGCACCGATTTCACCGGCGCCGCGCACAGCGACGACATCGAGGCGGTGCTGGCCGGGCTGCGGCCGGACGCCGCCGAGCCGGCCGACCCCTCGCTGGTCCGCAAGGCGCACGCCGGCGCCTGCTGACCGACCCGGCTAGCGCCCCTGGCTAGCGCAACGCCGGCCAGGCGCCCAGTTCGTCGAGAGTGGCGAAGAACTCATCGGCCACCCCGGGGGCGGCCACCGCGGTCAGCCCGGCCGCGTCCGCCGGCAGATCCGCGGGCGCCAGCCGCAGCCGCGCGCCGGCTTCGGTGGCGATCAGCGTTCCGGCGGCCCAGTCCCAGCGCCCCAATCCGTGCTCATAATGCGCGTCGAGTCGGCCCGCGGCGACATGGCACAGATCCAGCGCCGCCGAGCCGATGCGCCGGATGTCGCGGATCCGGGGCAGCAGACCGCCCAGCACCCGCGCCTGAGCGGCCCGGCGATCCGGCTGGTATCCGAATCCGGTGCCGACCAGCGCCATGGACAGGTCGCTGACCTGCTCGGGGCCGCGGCTGCGCAGCGGTCGCCAGCCGCCGGCGTCGCGCATCCGGGCGCCGCCGTAGAGCGCGGCCGAGTACAGCGTCCCGGCCGCCACATCGGCGACCGCGCCGGCCACCGAAACGCCGTCGATCTGCGCGGCGACCGAAACCGCGTAGGCGGGTATGCCGTAGACGAAGTTGACCGTCCCATCGATCGGATCCAGCACCCAGGTGACGCCACCGGAGGTGTCGGCCGTGCCGCCGGCCTCCTCGCCGAGCACCGCGTCGCCCGGTCGCAGCTGCGCCAGTCGGGCCCGCAGCAGCGCCTCCGATTCGGTGTCGACGACGGTCACCGGATCGGTGGGGGTGCTTTTCGCGCGCACCGCGCCGGCCGCCGCGCCATCGGGTTCGCCGACCGCGCCGAACACCTCGGATCGGCGCCGGGCCACGAATCCGGCGGCCTCCACGGCGACCTGCTCGGCCACCTCCTGCAACACGTCGTAATCGCCTGCGCCCACAATGCAGAATTCAACACGGTTTTCCTTTTGGATCAACCCCGGCGGTCATCCCCGCCGCTTATGGTGAGAACCACCCGACCTCAGGAGCATTTGATGACCACAGAGCCCTCGCAGAACCTCGCTTTCGGCGTCGACGTCGGCGGCACCGGGGTCAAGGGCGGAATCGTCGACCTATCCACCGGGGCCCTGGTCGGCGAGCGATTCAAACTGCTCACCCCCAGCCCCGCGACGCCCGACGCGGTGGCCGCCACGGTGGCCGGCGTGGTGGACCATTTCGAGTGGGACGGACCGGTCGGGGTGACCTATCCCGGTGTCATCACCGATGGCGTGGTGCGCACCGCCGCCAACGTCGACGAGGCCTGGATCGGCACCGACGTGGCTGCGGCATTCGGCGCGCATCTCGGCGGCCGCAAGGTGACCGCGCTCAACGACGCCGACGCCGCGGGCCTGGCCGAACAGCGGTTCGGCGCGGGTCACGAGCACGGTGGCGTGGTGGTGCTGCTGACCTTCGGCACCGGCATCGGCTCGGCGGTCATCCACAACGGACTGTTGCTGCCCAACACCGAGTTCGGCCACCTGGAGGTCGACGGCAAGGAAGCCGAGCATCGGGCCGCGGCCTCGGTCCGGGAGCGCAAGGAATGGAGCTGGAAGCGCTGGACCAAGGAGGTCACCAAGGTCCTGGTGGCGGTGGAGAACGCGGTGTGGCCGGATCTGATCATCGTCGGCGGCGGCGTCAGCCGTAAGGCCGACAAGTGGGTGCCGTTGCTGGAGAACCGCACCCCGGTGGTCGCCGCGGTGCTGGAGAACACCGCGGGCATCGTCGGCGCGGCGATGGCCGCCGCCGGCAAGGGCACCAGCTAGCCGCGGCGGTACCGCTGCGAACCGCCCGCAGACCGCGCTGTGGTCGGAATGCGGCCGTCTGATCGTTACAATGGTCACGGCGGCCATATCCCGGCCAGCAAGAACCTCGCGGCGACGCCCACCCCACGCAACCGACGCTCGCCCGCGCACCGCTAAACCAGCAGAACCGAAAGGGTGTACGTGGCAGCCACCAAAGCAATGCCGGCAACCGACGCCGCCACCGATGCGTCGGCCGAACCGGTAGCCGCCGTCAAGCGCGCCGCCAAGGCTCCGGCCAAGCGCGCGGCGAAGGCCCCGGCGAAGAAGGCTCCGGCCAAGGCCGCCGCGAAGGCCCCGGCGAAGAAAGCCCCGGCCAAGAAGGCCGCCGGTCCCGCGGCCGGCCGCGCGAAGAAGGCCACCGCGCCCGCCGGTGAGGCCGACGTCGAGGTCGAAGACGATCTTGAGATCGAGCCCACCGAGGACCTCGAGGACGCCGAGATCGAACTCGACGAAGAACTCGAGACCGATGACGCCGAAGACGCCGAAACCCCCGCCGCGGGCGCCGACGACGACGAGGAGGAGCCGGCCGAGCCGACGGAGAAGGACAAGGCTTCCGGCGACTTCGTCTGGGACGAAGAGGAGTCCGAGGCGCTGCGTCAGGCCCGCAAGGACGCCGAGCTCACCGCATCCGCGGACTCGGTTCGCGCGTACCTCAAGCAGATCGGCAAGGTCGCGCTGCTCAACGCCGAGGAAGAAGTCGAGCTCGCCAAGCGCATCGAGGCCGGCCTGTACGCCACTCAGAAGATGGCCGAACTCGCCGAGAAGGGCGAGAAGCTGCCCGCCGCGGCCCGCCGCGACATGATGTGGATCTGCCGTGACGGCGACCGCGCCAAGAACCACCTGCTGGAGGCGAACCTGCGCCTGGTGGTGTCGCTGGCCAAGCGCTACACCGGCCGCGGGATGGCGTTCCTGGACCTGATCCAGGAGGGCAACCTCGGCCTGATCCGCGCGGTCGAGAAGTTCGACTACACCAAGGGCTACAAGTTCTCCACCTACGCCACCTGGTGGATCCGCCAGGCCATCACCCGCGCGATGGCCGACCAGGCCCGCACCATCCGCATCCCGGTGCACATGGTCGAGGTCATCAACAAGCTCGGCCGTATCCAGCGCGAGCTGCTCCAGGACCTGGGCCGCGAGCCCACGCCCGAGGAGCTCGCCAAGGAAATGGACATCACGCCGGAGAAGGTGCTGGAGATCCAGCAGTACGCGCGTGAGCCGATCTCGCTGGACCAGACCATCGGCGACGAGGGCGACTCCCAGCTCGGCGACTTCATCGAAGACTCCGAGGCCGTGGTGGCCGTCGACGCGGTGTCCTTCACCCTGCTGCAGGACCAGCTGCAGTCGGTGCTGGAGACGCTCTCGGAACGCGAGGCGGGTGTGGTTCGGCTGCGCTTCGGCCTGACCGACGGCCAGCCGCGCACTCTCGACGAGATCGGCCAGGTCTACGGCGTCACCCGCGAGCGGATCCGCCAGATCGAGTCCAAGACCATGAGCAAGCTGCGTCACCCCAGCCGCTCCCAGGTCCTGCGCGACTACCTCGACTAGGCGCGCGCCAAGCAACCTCCAAGTGGGTGGCCGTAGTGTCTGCGGCCATGAAGACACCGACCCCTCCCGCCGCCGTCCTCTCCGCGATCACCGGAGTGCGCGGCGCCATCCAGCGCCTGCACCGCGCGACGGTTCCCGCCGATGTGGCCGTGGTGGAGATGGCGATGGGCGCCTGGGTCACCCAAGCCCTGTACGCCGCGGTGCGGCTCGGCATCCCCGACGAGCTGCGCGACGGCCCGCTGAGCGCCGACGAGGTGGCCGCCCGGGTGGGCGCCGATCCGGACGCCACCTATCGGCTGATGCGGCTGCTGGCCAGCGAATCGATCTTCACGCTGCGCGACGGGAAGTTCGCGCTCACCCGGCTGGGCCGCACCCTGCGCCGCGACGACCCGCGCAGCCCCGCCGCGTTCATCGCCTGGGCCGGTTGCCCAGTGCAGTGGGAGCACTGGGGTTCGGCGACGCACTCCGTGCGGACCGGCGAAACCGCGGTGAAAGCGATCCGCGGCGTCGAGATCTTCGACTACCTCGAGACGAATCCGGAAACCGCGGCGATCTTCAACAACGCGATGACCGGCGTGTCCAGCATCGCCATCGAGGCCGCTGTCCCCGCCTACGACTTCAGCGACCGGAAGAAGATCGTCGACGTCGGCGGCGGACACGGCGCGCTGCTGGCCGCGGTGCTGGCCGCCGCCCCGAATGCCTCCGGCGTGCTGTTCGACCTGCCCAGCGTCACCGAGCGGGCCGGCGAGGCGTTCGACGCCGCCGGGGTGGCAGACCGGGCCACCCGCGAAGGTGGGTCGTTCTTCGAATCCGTGCCCGCCGGCGGCGACGCCTACCTGCTCAAGACCGTCATCCACGACTGGGACGACGAGAAGTCGGTGGCGATTCTGCGCAATGTGCGCGCCGCCATCGCGCCGGACGGCAAGGTGCTGCTGTTCGAGTTGGTGCTGCCCGAGGGCGCCCCCGCGCATCTGGGCATGCTGCTCGACCTGGAGATGCTGGTGTCCGCCGGCGGCAGGGAACGCACCGCCGCCGAGTACTCCGCATTGCTGCGCGACGCCGGCTTCCGGCTGACCCGGGTGGTCCCGACGGCCGGCCCGATGTCCATCGTGGAGGCCGTCCCGGTCTGAATCGACGCCCGCGCGGTCACGATTTCGACCTCGGGTGAAACATGACACACCCCGGAACGGTCCGGGAACAACGCCGGAATCGAAAACGTCTGACACAGTAGAGAGCACGCGAAGAACGGAGGAGCCATGGCCGCAACGCTCACCAGCCCCGAACTCACTCGGGCTGACCGCTGCGATCGCTGCGGCGCCGCTGCCCGGGTTCGCGCGAAGCTTCCGTCGGGCGCCGTGCTGCTGTTCTGCCAGCACCACGCCAACAAGCACGAGGCGAGCCTGATCGAGCAGGCCGCGGTCCTGGAAGTCAGCTCGGCCGCACAGTAGTAAGCGGCAGCGATTAACGCCGCCGGGACCCGGTCGGGAATGCTAGTCACATCATGACCGACCCGTCCGAGCCTGCGCGCGAAGCCAAGCCGCTGCCGAGGCGGCCCACCAAGCATCACCTTCGGCACATTTTCGGGCGGACCCTGGCCAAGGCCTGGGACGATTCGATCTTCTCCGAGTCGGCCGGGGCGGCGTTCTGGTCGGTGCTGTCGCTGCCACCGCTGCTGTTGGGATTGCTGGGCAGCCTGTCCTACATCGCGCCGTTGTTCGGCCCGGACACCCTGCCGGTCATCCAGGACCAGATCGTCGCCGCGTCCGCGCGGTTCTTCTCCGACAGCGTCGTCGCCGAGATCATCGAGCCGACAATCCGCGACATCGTCGCCAACGCCCGCGGTGAGGTGGTGTCGCTGGGCTTCGTGATTTCCCTGTGGGCGGGTTCCTCGGCCATCTCGGCGTTCGTCGACTCCGTGGTGGAGGCGCACGATCAGACGCCGCTGCGCCACCCGGTGCGGCAACGGTTCTTCGCCCTCGGCCTTTACGTGGTGATGCTGGTGACGCTGATCTTCAGCGCGCCGTTCCTGGCGCTGGGACCGCGGACCATCAGCGAGCATCTGCCGGACAACTGGGATCACGTGCTGCAGTCGACGTACTTCCCGCTGATCCTGCTGACCATCGTGCTGGCGGTGACGATCCTCTACCGGGTGTCGCTGCCGGAGCCGCTGCCCACCCACCGACTGATCTTCGGGGCCGTGCTGGCCACCTTGGTGTTCATGGTCGCAACCGTCGGGTTGCGCGGCTACCTGAACTTCATCGTCCGCACCGGCTACACCTACGGCGCGCTGGCCACCCCGATCGCGTTCCTGCTGTTCGCGTTCTTCCTCGGCTTCGCGATCATGCTGGGCGCCGAACTCAACAACGCCATCCAGGAGGAATGGCCGGCCGGCCCGACGCACGCCAACCGGTTCCGGGCCAAGCTGGAGGCCAAGGCCGCCCAGCGGGTCGCCGCGCGCAACGGCGGCGCCGACGGCGCGGCGGCCGATCCCCCGGTCAGCTCTTCTTGAGCGTCTCGTAGATCCGCTTGCAGTCGGCGCACACCGGCGAGCCCGGCTTGGGCGAGCGGGTCACCGGAAACACCTCGCCGCACAGCGCCACGACATGCGTGCCCATCACGGCGCTTTCGGCGATCTTGTCCTTCTTGACGTAGTGGAAGAACATGGGCCGGTCGTCGTCGGTCCCGTCGTCAACGTCTTCGTCGACTTCCGGACGGTCGATCGTCTGAGTCTGCATGGCACCCATTCTGCCTCTGCCCGGACATCTGTGGAACAGTGGAATGCATGAAGCGCGGCGAGGAGCTGGGTTTCGATGACGAGGGTCGGCCGGTGCTGATCACCCGGGCGGCGTTGCCGTACCAGGAGGAGCACCGCGCGCGGGTCCGGAAGTACCTGACGATCATGGCCTTCCGCATCCCGGCGCTGATCGGGGCCGCCATCGCCTACGGAATCTGGCACAACGGTTGGGTGTCCCTGGCGATCATCGCCGTGTCCATCCCGCTGCCTTGGATGGCGGTGCTGATCGCCAACGACCGGCCGCCGCGCCGTGCTGAGGAACCCCGCCGATACGAGAACGCCCCGCGCCAGACGCCGCTGTTCCCCTCCGCGCCGCGTCCGGAACTGGAGCCGCCCATCGCGATCGAGGCGGCCGACCCGGACCGGGATCCGGGTTCCGCGACTCCCTGAGCGAACTTCTTTTCCCATTCTCAGTGCATTCTCAGGGCTGGCGTTTGTTTACGCAGGTCAACGTGTTTGCCGCGAGCGCCTTCCGGGAACTCTGTCGGTGTCCCGCGCGTTGGACGGGTCACAAGGTTCCAGCCACAGGGAGGCCGACATGGCGAATGCCACCACGAAGCGGATCGACGGCGATCTGGATGCCCAGAGTCCGGCCGCAGACCTCGTCCGGGTGTACCTGAACGGGATCGGCAAAACGGCGCTGCTGACCGCCGCCGACGAGGTGGAGTTGGCCAAGAAGATCGAAGCCGGCCTGTACGCCCGCCATCTGCTCGACACCCGCAAGCGACTCGGCGAGGCCCGCAAGCGGGATCTGATGATCGTCGTGCGCGAGGGCGAAGGGGCCCGGCGCCATCTGCTCGAGGCCAACCTGCGCCTGGTGGTGTCGCTGGCCAAGCGCTACACCGGACGCGGAATGCCGCTGCTGGATCTGATCCAGGAAGGCAACCTCGGGTTGATCCGGGCGATGGAGAAGTTCGACTACGCCAAGGGCTTCAAGTTCTCCACCTACGCCACCTGGTGGATCCGCCAGGCCATCACCCGCGGCATGGCCGACCAGAGCCGCACCATCCGGTTGCCCGTCCATCTGGTCGAGCAGGTCAACAAGCTGGCCCGGATCAAGCGGGAGATGCACCAGAGCCTGGGCCGCGAAGCCACCGACGAGGAACTGGCCGAGGAGTCGGGCATCCCGGTCGCCAAGATCGCCGATCTGCTGGAGCACAGCCGCGACCCGGTGAGCCTGGATATGCCGGTGGGCGCCGACGAGGAGGCGCCGCTGGGCGACTTCATCGAGGACTCCGAGGCGATGTCGGCGGAGAACGCGGTGATCGCCGAGTTGCTGCACACCGATATCCGGCACGTGCTGACCACTCTCGATGAGCGGGAGCAGCAGGTGATCCGGTTGCGGTTCGGCCTTGACGACGGTCAGCCCCGCACCCTCGATCAGATCGGCAAGCTCTTCGGGTTGTCTCGCGAGCGGGTCCGTCAGATCGAGCGCGAGGTGATGGTGAAACTGCGTCACGGCGATCGCGCCGACCGGCTGCGCTCCTACGCCAGCTAAGCTAAGCCAACCCGAAACAGCGCGTCCGCCGTGGCTTTCCCGGCGGGCGCGCTGCGCTTTTGGCGACGTGTTAAGCCGCCCGCCGGTCGCTCTGGCAACGTAGACTGTGAAGCGACGAAGGATGGCAATTGAACGACCTGGTCGATACCACCGAAATGTATCTGCGCACGATCTACGACCTCGAGGAAGAGGGCGTGGTGCCGTTGCGCGCCCGAATCGCCGAGCGACTTGACCAAAGCGGTCCGACGGTCAGCCAGACCGTCTCGCGGATGGAGCGCGACGGCCTGCTGCATGTGGCCGGCGACCGGCATCTGGAACTCACCCCCAAGGGTCGCGCGCTGGCGGTTTCGGTGATGCGCAAGCACCGACTCGCCGAGCGGCTGCTGGTCGACATCATCGGCCTGCCGTGGGAGGACGTGCACGCCGAAGCCTGCCGGTGGGAGCACGTGATGAGCGACGAGGTCGAACGCCGCCTGATCACGGTGCTGGACAACCCGACGGTGTCGCCGTTCGGCAACCCGATCCCCGGGCTGGCCGAGCTCGGCGTCGGCGCTCCCCCGGAGTCCACCGACCATCTGGTCCGGCTCACCGAACTGCCCGACGGCCCCCCGGTCGCCGTCGTGGTCCGTCGTCTCACCGAGCACCTGCAGGTCGACGCCGCTCTGATCGGCAAGCTCAAGGACGCCGGCGTAGTGCCGAACGCGCGGGTGAGTGTGCAGCTCAACAACCACGGCGGGGTCACCATCGTGATCCCCGGCCACGAGGACGTCGACCTGCCGCACGATATGGCGCACGCGGTGAAGGTGGAGAAGGTCTAAGCGACTACCCGGTGCTGATGCGGGTAGCCCGCTGCGCAAAGCCTCCGTTCCTCCGGCTTTGCTTGCGACTACCCGGCTTCCCGGTAGCGCGGCTGCCAGTCCGGCAGCGTGACGCCGACCCCGGCGGCCATCCGATAACCCACATCGCCCATCGACCGGATCTTCGACGGCCGGATGCCGCCGCGCAGCGCGGCGTCGAGCATGCCCGCCATCCGGTGTGCGACATCTTCTCGCAGCGCGGCGTCCAGCGCGATCCCGGCCAGCGGCCCGTCGCCGCGGCAGTAGGCGCTGTGCCCCAACAACACCAAGGCCTCCACCCGCCAGCGGGTCGGCAGGATCCGGGCCAGCAGCACCCAGAGGTCCTCGGATTCGGAGGCGCGCGAACTGACCGCCAGCGAGTACAGGATGTCTCGGGCCGCGATGTGGGTCAGCGACTGGCCGACCAGCACCAACTGGGCTTCCTCGGGTTCCTCGCCGCGGCCCAGTTTCTCGGCCGCCGCGATCGCCGCGGTCACCTCCTGGCGGGTGCGGGCCGACGGGTCCAGCGGCCCGCGCCGGGCGGACCGAGCGGCCTGGCGGACCAGCTCGCCGAACCGGGCGCTGCGCTCGTCGACGATGGGCGTCACGATGGCCTCCACCTCGGCGCGGGTTTGGTAGAGCCGGCGGCCGTCGAGCACCGCGGCCATCGCCATCGGGGACGCCGCCGGGTCGGCGACCAGGCCGGTGGAGCCGCAGCCGTCGGCGCAGTGCCAGCGCCGTCCGGCGGCGATGCGGTCCACCACGTGCCCGGCGTAGACCGACATGCCTCGCTCCCGCAGGCGGCGATCCAAATCGTCGTAGATCCGGCGGTGCGTCCTGGCGCGGCCACGGCGCTCGTCGACGATGACCGCGATCACCGAGTCGGCGCCCTCGACAGCCGCGACGTCGACGAGGTCGGGCAGCTTCTCGCAGACCTGGTCATCGAGGTCGACCCGCATGAAGGCGCCGAGGTCCTTGCCCTCGCGGGTGACCAGAACCAGGGAGTTCTCCGGCGTGAAGCCGAGGACGGCGGGTATCGCTGCGATGAGCTGGCCCGGGTTGGTGATCTTGGGGAGGCGAATGTCGTTTCTCATGGCATGACGGTGGCAACCACCGCCGACGGGTGAAGGTCAGGTTTTGCCCCGACCGGGCGAAACTGTGGATGAACAGTGAATCTGTGAATACGTTCGGCGTTCACCTCCGGCGAAACCCGGGCCGGTCCGGAATCCGAACCGCGAGCCGCGACGTTGCACCACGGTGAGACACTGGAAGCGTTAGGAGGCGTGTGCAGATGGACGACGATCGCCCGGACACCTCCGGGATGTACGAGCTGGAGTTCCCCGGACCGCAGCTGCTCGCCGAGGATGGCAGCGGACCGGTGCTGATCCACGCCCTGGAGGGCTTCACCGACGCCGGCCACGCCACGAAGCTGGCCGCCGGGCACCTCAAGGCCGCATTGGATTCCGAGCTGGTGGCGTCCTTCGCCATCGACGAACTGCTGGACTACCGTTCGCGGCGACCGGCGATGACGTTCAAGACCGACCGGTTCACCGACTACGCCGAGCCGGAGCTGAGCCTGTACGCCCTGCGCGACAGCCTGGGCACGCCGTTCCTGCTGCTCACCGGTCTGGAGCCGGATCTGAAGTGGGAGCGTTTCGTGGCCGCGGTGCGGCTGCTGTCCGAACGGCTGGGGGTGCGCCGGACCGTCGGGCTCGGCTCGATCCCGATGGCGGTGCCGCACACCCGCCCGGTCACCCTCACCGCGCACTCCAACAACAAGGACCTGATCGCCGACATCACCCCGTGGGTCGGCGAGGTGCGGGTGCCCGGCAGCGCGGCCGGCCTGCTGGAGTACCGGATGGCCCAGCATGGCCATGAGGTGCTCGGCTACACCGCGCACGTGCCGCACTATCTGTCCCAGAGCGACTACCCGCAGGCCGCGGTGAGTCTGCTGGAACAGGTGTGCAAATCCTGCGGTCTCGCGCTGCCGATGACCGAACTGCTCGAGCGGGCGACGGCGGTCAACGCCTCGATCGCCGAACAGGTCGTGGAAAGCGAAGAGGTCGCTGCGGTGGTGGCCGCGCTCGAGCAACAGTACGATGCGTTCATCGCGGCGCAGGAGAACCGGTCACTGCTGGCTCGGGACGACGATCTGCCCAGCGGTGACGAGCTCGGCGCGGAGTTCGAACGTTTCCTGGCACAGCAGACCGGGGAGTCGTTCGGCGACGATCCCGCCGACGGCGCCGGGGCCAGCTAGCCGCCCCGACAGGGGCCTGCACCGAGGCGGTCCCGATGTCGGAGAACACCACCCACCTGCACGCCGTCCGCGAGCTGGAACCCCGGCTGGAGTTCCGGACCATCCACGGTTACCGCCGGGCCTACCGGATCTGCGGGTCCGGTCCGGTGCTGCTGCTGATCCACGGAATCGGTGACAACTCCTCCACCTGGGGCCCGGTGCAGGCCGAGCTGGCGCGGCACTACACCGTCGTCGCCCCGGACCTGCTCGGGCACGGCAAGTCGGACAAACCGCGCGCCGACTACTCGGTGGCGGCCTACGCCAACGGGATGCGGGATCTGCTCGGGGTGCTCGACATCGACCGGGTCACCGTGATCGGGCATTCGCTCGGGGGCGGTGTGGCCATGCAGTTCGTCTACCAGTTCCCGCAGTTCGTGGAGCGGCTCATCCTCGTCGGCGCGGGCGGGGTCACCCACGATGTCAACATCGCGTTGCGCGCGGCGTCGCTGCCGATCGGCGCGGGCATGCTGACAATGCTGCGGGTGCCCGGCGTGGTGCCCGCGCTGCACGCCGTCGGCGCGCTGGCCGGTCCGCTGCTCGGTCACACCGGGTTGGGCCGAGACCTGCCCGACACGTTGCGCATCCTCAGCGACCTGCCCGAGCCGCGGGCGTCCTCGGCGTTCACCCGCACCTTGCGCGCGGTGGTCGACTGGCGCGGCCAGGTGGTGACCATGCTGGACCGCTGTTATCTCACCGAATCCATTCCGGTGCAGTTGATCTGGGGCCGACAGGATTCGGTCATCCCGGTCTCGCACGCCCGGATGGCGCACGCGGCGATGCCCGGATCGCGGCTGGAGATCTTCTCCCGCTCCGGGCATTTCCCATTTCACGACGACCCCGCCCGGTTCATCGCGGTGGTGCGCAGCTTCATCGAGGAGACCGAACCGTCGGTCTACGACCAGCAGCAACTGCGCCAATTGTTGCGCGCCGGCGCCGATTCCGACGATCTGACCGGTTCCGCGGCCACCCGGGCCGCGGTGCTCGACGCGCTCGACCACGAGCAACGCAGCGCCACCTGACACCCGAGCGTTTCCGCGTACGCTGGAGGAATGAGCATCGATGTCACGGTGCTTCGGGTCTTCACCGATGCCACCGGCAATTACGGAAACCCACTGGGGGTGGTCGACGCCGCCGCCGTCGCCCCGGATGACCGCCAGCGGCTGGCCACCGAACTCGGTTACAGCGAAACCATTTTCGTGGATCTGCCCGAGCCCGGATCGGCCAACGCGCACGCGCAGATCTTCACCCCCGCCGCCGAGATCGAGTTCGCCGGCCATCCCACCGTCGGCTTGGCCTGGCAATTGCGCGAATGGGGCCGCCCGGTGCGGACGCTGCGCGTCCCCGCCGGTCTGGTGCAGATCGACTACCAGGCTGGCGCCGACGGCTCGATGACCTCGGTGACCGCGCGCGCGGACTGGGCGCCGGAGTTCGCGATATACGACCTGGCCGATGAACAGGATGTGCTCGACGCCGACCCGGCCGAGTATTCCGACGACATCGCGCACTACCTGTGGGCCTGGACCGACAAGGAGTCCGGCGCGCTACGGTCACGGGCGTTCGTCGGCTCGCTCGGCGTGCCCGAGGACGAGGCGACTGGCGCGGCGGCGGTCCGGATGACGGAGTACCTCAGCCGGGACCTGTCGATCACGCAGGGCAAGGGTTCTCAGATCCACACGGTGTGGAGTCCGGACGGGTGGGTGCAGGTCGCCGGGCGCGTCGTGCCCGACGGCCACCGCACGGTGGGCTAGGAACCCACCTCGGACGTGCGCTGCGCCCGGCGGCGGCGCATATCCTCGATCTCGCGCTCGAAGTCCGCGGCCGAGTCGAAGGACCGGTACACCGAGGCGAACCGGAGGTAGGCGACCTCGTCGAGTTCGCGCAGCGGGCCCAGGATGGCCAGGCCGACCTCGTGGCTGGGCACTTCCGGGGTGCCGGCGGCCCGCACGGTGTCCTCGACGCTCTGGGCCAGCACATTCAGCGCGTCGTCGTCGACGTCACGGCCCTGGCAGGCCCGTCGCACGCCCTTGATGACCTTCTCCCGGCTGAACGGCTCGGTGACGCCGCTGCGTTTGACGACGGCCAGCACGGCGGTCTCGACGGTGGTGAAACGGCGGCCGCATTCCGGGCAGGAGCGGCGGCGGCGGATGGCCTGGCCCTCATCGGTTTCCCGGGAGTCCACCACGCGGGAGTCGGGATGCCTGCAAAACGGGCAGTGCACGTCCGCTCCTTCCCGGCGCGGGAGCAACACCGGCGCCGCAAGGAAGCCTACAGGCGCGGGCGCCGGAGCGCGGGAGGCGAACATCCCCGCGTCCTCAGGCGATCGGCGCGATCAGGGTCTGCCCGGCGCGCACATCCACGCCGTCGAGCTTGTTCAGGTCGCGGATCCGGGCGACGACCTGATCCGACGGGGTGGCGGGGGCGACCCGGGCGGCCAGCTGGTTCAGCGACTCCCCCGGTTTGACCTGGACGACGGCCAGCGTCTCGGACGCGGCGGCCGCGGTCTCCGGCAGGTTCGCCGCGGCCCCGAACTGGGCGACCAGTCCCAGCCACACCGTGATCAGTCCGGCCAGCACGGCCAGGCCGACGGTGGCGGCCGGGCTGACCGCGCGCCGGCGGCGGTGCGGCGCCCTCGACACCCGCACGGCGGTGTTCGGGTACCGCAGGCCGGCGGTGCGCGGGCGACGAGTGACCGGCGAGGGCGCGATCCGCAGCGGGCGAGCCGCCCGTCGGGCCGGGTAGTCGGCGTGCGCACGGTCGCGCCGGGTGGTTTCGGTGGTGAGCAGTACGGTCATGTCCGGGCCCTTTCGAAGAAGTCGTGAGGTTCGATGTAGGTGTTGTTCGATCTGTTGTTCGAATTATATTCGGACAACTGTTCGATGCCTAGCGGGTTTTCGAACGTGTAATCGAACTGTGTCCGAATGTCTGAGCGACTTCACACCCAAGCAGACGCCACCGACACACGTCGAACAGATGTTTGAGAAAAGGCCCTACGGGGACTACATTCGACACTATGGGCGACAGCAGCGACACCCCCAACGCCGACCACGACGTGAAGCTCACCGAACGTCAGCGGACCATTCTCAATGTGATCCGGGAGTCGGTGGCCAGTCGCGGCTACCCACCGAGCATCCGTGAGATCGGCGACGCCGTCGGCCTGACCTCCACCTCGTCGGTGGCCCACCAGTTGCGCGCGTTGGAGCGCAAGGGCTATCTGCAGCGCGACGCCAACCGGCCGCGCGCGGTGAACGTCCGTGGCTCAAACGACGCGCTGGCCCCGGCCACCGAGGTCGCCGGCTCCGACGCGCTGCCCGAGCCCACCTATGTGCCGGTGTTGGGCCGGATCGCCGCCGGCGGCCCGATCCTCGCCGAGGAAGCCGTCGAGGATGTCTTTCCGCTGCCGCGCGAGCTGGTCGGCGAAGGCTCGCTGTTCCTGCTGAAGGTGGTCGGCGAGTCGATGGTCGACGCGGCCATCTGCGACGGGGACTGGGTGGTCATCCGCCAGCAGAACGTGGCCGACAACGGTGACATCGTCGCGGCCATGCTCGACGGCGAGGCCACCGTGAAGACGTTCAAGCGCACCGCCGGCCAGGTCTGGCTGATGCCGCACAATCCCGCGTTCGATCCCATTCCGGGCAACGACGCCGTCATCCTCGGCAAGGTCGTCACCGTCATCCGACGAGTGTGAGGCAGCTCGACCAGCCACTCCGGTGGCCCCGAAAGAGCCGGGCCACCGTCATCCGACGAGTGTGAGGCAGCTCGACCAGCCACTCCGGTGGCCCCGAAAGAGCCGGGCCACCGTCATCCGACGGGTGTGAGGCAGCTCAGTCAGTCGGCGCGGTGGAAGCCGTTGGCCTGGGCGTGGCCCTCGTCGGCGAACCAGATGTCGGCCACCGTCTCCTCGTAGCCGGCGCCGCCGGGAACGTAGTAGTTGCCCGAGCGCATGCACGCCTTGATGCTGAATCCCTCGGGCGCCTGGTGGGGATCCTCCAGTGGCAGGTGAATCGCCGGGTAAGCGGAGGGTTCCTGCGCGGTTTCGATGACCGGTTCCGGCTCCGGCTCACGTACGGGTTCGGGCTCAGGCTCAGGCTCCCACTGCTGCTGTTCGGGCTCGGGTTCCCAACGGCGCTCGGAAGACGTCGCGCGATCCTCGAACGCGCCGTATTTGGCGCCCCAGTCCGGCAGCGGCGGCAACGACGAGTCGATCCGGGCATGCCGGCCCGACGGGGTCTCATCGGCCAGCGGCTCGGCGGGGGCCTCCGCTTCGACATCCAGGCCGCTGAAGTCGAACCGGGTGGGCGCGGTGTCGATCCGATCCTCGTCCTCGTCGAACTCGCCTTCGACGTAGTCGCCTTCGACGTAGTCGTCTTCGGTGTGCTCGCCTTCGGCGATCTCCGCCTCGGCGCGGTCGGCCGCAACGAAATCGTCTGAGGCGTAGTCATCCTCGGCCGCGGCTTCGGCATGGTCATCGTCGGCGGGAGGGTGGGTGAACAGCTCATCGTGGATGACCACCTGGGTGGTCTCCGCGCGGTCGTCGCCGATCCACTCGGTGCGTTCCTCGGTGTAACCCGGGCCGCTGTCGTACTCGGAGAAGAAGCGGTCCGCGGCGCCGGCGGAACCTCCGCCGCTGTAGCGCGGGGCGTCCTCGTCGTAGCGCGGGGCGTCCTCGTCGTAGCGCGGGGCGTCCTCGTCGTAGCGGGGGGCGTCCTCGTCGTAGCGGGGAGCGTCATCTGCGTAGCGCGCGGCGTCGCCTTCGTAGCGCCCACCTTCGGCGTCGACCGCGGGGGTGGACCGACGGCGGGTGAACAGCCACGCGCCCAGCCCCAGCAGGAGCAACACGGGCAACAGCCACCACAGCCAGCCGGCCCCGCCGGATCCGGTGTCCTCGCCCGACGCGCTGCCGCCCGGCTGGTCCGACGATTGGACGCTCGGCAGCGGCTGGTTGGGCACCTCGATGCCTTCCAGCGCATCGGCCAATTCCGGCGGGCTGGTGGTGAAGGTGCGGTCCCCGGCGTTCCAGGACACCTCGCCGCCGGTGAACTTCTGGCTCATCACGTCGCCGTCGATCTTGTGTTCGGCGGTCGGGACACCGAGCGCGCCGGTCGGGCCACCGAGCTTGTCCCAGGCCGCCTTGACCGGGCCGTTGACCACGATGGCACCGTTGTCCTGGGTCCAGAAGATGACCGGGTGGTCGGCCGCGGCGAAGCTCGCCTGGCGGCTGTCGGGAACGCCCCCGTCGACCTCGCCGGAGGTCGGGAAGCCCAGCTCGCCGGTCGGGCCGCCGGCGGATTCGTAGCGCTCGAGCACCGCGCCGGTCAGGGCGCGTGCCCCGGTGCCCGGGGTGTAGAAGATCTTGCCGCCGGCGAAGTTCTGCGCGACGCCGTCGTCGCCGACGGCGTACTGCTCACCCTCCCGCGCGCCGAGCGGGCCCTCGGCGCCGCCGGCCGTCCGGTACGCGGTGTTGATCGCGGTGGTGGCGTCTCCCGGGATGGGCAGCCCAACCAGCTGGCCGGCCAGGTCGCCCGGCTCGGTGGTGAAGGTGCCGGTGGCGGTGTCGTAGGAGACCAGCCCGGCGCTGAAGCGCTGGGTGATGACGCTGCCGTTGTAGGTCTCGTCCTCGATCGGCACGCCGAGCACACCGGAGGATCCGCCGAGGTGGTCCCAGGCCGCGTTCATCGCGCCGCGCACCACCCACGCACCGGACTCCGGGGTCCAGAAGATAACGGGATTGTCGGCGGCGGAGAAGATCGAGTTGCGGCTCTCCGGGCTCACCCGGCCGGGGCCTTCGTCGACGGTCGGGAAGCCCAGGCCGCTGTCGGCGGGGCCGCCGAGGGCGCGGTAGCGATCCAGGATGGCGCCGAACATGGTGTGCGCGCCGGTGGCCGGCGTGTAGAAGATCGCCCCGCCGACGAAGTTCTGGCCGAAGCCGCCGCCGACGGCGTAGACGCCGCCGTCGCGCTCACCCAACGGAGACGTCGGCCCGCCCGCGGCGTTCCACGCGTCGGTGATCGCCACGTCGGCGTCGCCTTCCGGTGTCGCGGACGCGGGGGCCGCCGCCAGCGCGACGACCAGGGTCAACGCCGACAGCCAGGCCAGCAGCGCGCGCCCCAGCACCCATCGAAATGGGTTTCGTTGCCTCGTCATGCCTACTCCCAGCCGTCTCGTCCCGGTTCACCCATATCCGTCACGCACCTCAACTTCGCGACGCTATGTGATTCCTGAGACTCCTGATCACTGTCAACCTCGGACAATACCGATCTGTTACCAAAAAGCGCGCTCGGCGCGACCATTTGGAGCAAACGAAATCGCCGGCCCCGCCAGGCGTCCCCGAAGCCCCGGAGAACGATGGGGCCTCGGCGTCACCGCCGAGGCCCCATCAGCACAGACCTGCGATCAGACGCCGAGACCGCGCCCGATGATTTCCTTCATCACCTCGGTGGTGCCGCCGTAGATGGTCTGCACGCGCGAATCCAGCCACGCCCGGGCAACCGGGTACTCCCGCATATATCCGTATCCGCCGTGCAACTGCACACACCGGTCGATCAGGTAGACCTGCTTCTCGGTGGAGTACCACTTGGCCATGGCGGCCTGCTCGATGGACAGCTTCTCCTCGTTGTGCAGCTTGAGGAACTCATCGACCATCATCCGAACCATGGTTGCCTCGGTGGCCAGCTCGGCCAGCAGGAAGCGGCTGTTCTGGAAGCTGCCGATCGGACGGCCGAAGGCCTTGCGGTCCTTGCAGTACTGCACGGTCTCCTCGAGCACAGCCTCCATCGCGGCGGCGGCGACCAGGGCGATCGACATGCGTTCCTGCGGCAGGTTCTGCATCAGGTAGATGAAGCCCTGACCCTCCTCGCCGAGCAGGTTCTCCACCGGGACCTTGACGTCGGTGAAGGACAGTTCGGCGGTGTCCTGGGCGTCCAGGCCGACCTTGTCCAGGTGGCGGCCGCGTTCGAAGCCCTCCATGCCGCGCTCGACGCACAGCAGCGACATGCCCATCGCGCCCTTGCTGGGGTCGGTCTGGGCCACCACGATCACCAGGTCGGACAGAATGCCGTTGGTGATGAAGGTCTTCGAGCCGTTGAGGATGTAGTGATCCCCCTCGCGCACCGCGCGAGTCTTGATGCCCTGCAGGTCAGAGCCGGTGCCCGGCTCGGTCATCGCGATCGCGGTGATCATCTCGCCGGTGCAGAACTTGGGGAACCAGCGCTGCTTCTGCTCCTCGGTGCACAGCCGCAACAGATACGGCAGCACGACGTCGTTGTGCAGCATGTAGCCCAGGCCGTTGTAGCGTCCTCGGGCGGTCTCCTCGCCCATCACGACGTTGTAGCGGAAGTCGTCGTTGCCGCCGCCGCCGTACTCCTCGGGCACCGCCATGCCCAGGAAACCCTGCTTGCCGGCCTCGACCCAGACGCTGCGGTCAACGATCTTGTCCTTTTCCCACTGCTCGTGGAACGGCGCGACGTGCTTGTCGAGGAACGCGCGGAAAGACTCCCGGAACATCTCGTGCTCGGGCTCGAACAGCGTGCGCTCGTACTTGACGACACCCATGGGTGACTGGCCTCCGATAACAGGGATGGGATCGCGCGGCGGCGAATGTGACCTCGACCATACCCCAACCGGGCGGTTGGTCGGGAGGTCGGTCACCGGCGCCGCGCCGGCCGCCTCCCTAAGCTTGAGCCCCATGACCCAGGCCGCGGTGCTCACCGTCTCCGACCGGTCCGCCGCGGGGACCCGCCCCGACACCGCCGGGCCCCTGGCGGTCGCCGCGTTGCGCGATGCGGGCTTCGAATGCGCCGAGGCCACCGTGGTCGCCGACGGCGCGGCATCCGTCGAACAGGGCCTGCGCGCCCTGCTGGGCGCCGGCGCTCGACTGATCGTGACCACCGGCGGCACCGGCGTCGGCCCGCGCGACGCCACCCCGGAGGCGACGACGGCGGTCATCGAGCGGGAATTGCCCGGAATCGCCGACGAGCTGCGCCGGGCGGGCGTGGCCAGCACCCCGATGGCGATGCTGTCCCGTGGTGTGGCCGGCGTGGTCGGCGACGCGCTGGTGGTGAACCTGCCGGGCTCCCCCGGCGCGGTCGCCGACGGCATGCCGGTGGTGCTATCGGTGGCCGGGCACGTGCTGGCGCAATTGCGCGGGGCCGACCACTGATGAACACCGTGGCGTTCGCGCGGATCAGCGAGTCGGCGCTGTCACTGGACGAGCATTTGGCCGCTGTGGCCGGCGCCTCCGCCGGGGCGGTTTCCACCTTCACCGGCCAGGTGCGCGATCACGACCCCGACGCCCACGGCGCGGTGGTGGCGCTGGAGTACAGCGCGCACCCGGACGCCGAGGTGATACTGGCCCGCATCGCCGCCGACGCCGCCGGTGACGGCGCGACGGTGGCGGTCAGCCACCGCGTCGGCCGACTCGGTGTCGGGGAGGCAGCGGTGATGATCGCGGTGGCCGCCCCGCACCGCGACACCGCGTTCACGGTGTGCCGCGCGGTGATCGAGACCATCAAGACCGACCTGCCGGTGTGGAAGCGCCAAATCGAGGCCGACGGCGCCGCCACCTGGAAAGGGATCGGCGGCTGAGGCCGCTATCCCCCGGCGAACGGCGGCAGCACGTCGACGGTCGCCGTTGCGGGCAGCACCGTGTCGTCGGAGGCCCGCGCCCCGTCGACCAAGACCGCGCAGCAGCCCAGCAACGGCGCCAACCCCGCGTGCTCGGCGCTCAGCGTGGCACGCAGTTCGCCGAGGGTCTCGGCGTCCACGGGTTGCTCGGCGACCCCGGCGGCCTCGGCGGCCGCCGCGAAGAACCTCACCAGCGCCATCAGCGGTCGCCTTCCCGATAGGCCGCCCGGGCCCGGTCGAGGTCCGCGGCGGTGTCGATATCCGCGCTCACCCCATCCTCGTCGTCGAGCCAGCGCACCGCCAGCTCGCCGAGCAACAGCTGGCAGGACGCCCCGGCCACCCGGGTGCCCAGGCCGACGGCCGCGCGGCGCAGCGCCGCGGCCCGGTACTTCCCGGCCAGCCATTGCGGCCGTCCGCCAGCACGCAACACGACGGCGTCGCCGATGATCGGCGCGGTGAGCAGCCGGCGCACCGTCGAATCCGGATAGACCAGATCGCCGGCCAGCACCAGCACCCCGTCGTCGCCGTGCAGCGCGCTGACGCCGGCGGCGATGGCGGCGGCCGGCCCGGCCAGCGGCGGATCCTCACGCACCCAGGTCAGTCGGGGGTCGTCTTCGAGGACCGGCCCGACGGCGATGATCGGCGCACAGCCCGCCAGCGCCATGACGGTCCGGTCCAGCAGCGTCTGCCCGCCGAGTTCCAGCAGTGGTTTGACGGCGCCGCCGAGCCGCGAACCGCGCCCACCGACCAAGAGAATCGCAGCGGTCATCTCACTCCGTCCGCACCCAATCACCTGAGCGGCCACCGGATTTGGCGGTGATGCGCAAGTTCTGGACGCTGACCGAACGGTCCACGCCCTTCACCATGTCGACGATGGCCAGCGCCGCCACCGACACCGCGGTGAGCGCCTCCATCTCCACCCCGGTGCGGTCCGCGGTGCGCACCGTGGCCTGCAGCTCCACGCCGTCGTCGGTGAGGTCGATGTCGAGCACCGCGCCGTGCACACCGATCACATGCGCCAACGGCAGCAGATCGGCGGTGCGTTTGGCGGCCGAGATCCCGGCGATGCGCGCCACCGCCAACACATCGCCCTTGGGGACCGTGCCGTCGCAGAGCAGGGCCACCGTTTCCGGCGCGCACCTGACGAAGCCGCGGGCGGTGGCCGAACGGACCGTGGGGGTCTTCTCGGTCACGTCGACCATCCGGGCTTGTCCGACCGAATCGAGGTGCGTCAGTTCCATTTTCGGCCCGCCTTCTACAGTTCCATGACTTCCACCGGGTCCCCGGCGCGAACCTGGTCCACCTCGGCCGCGACGATCGCGTAGCCGCCGGCGGCGCCCAGTCCGGCGGCCAGATGTGATCCGGACCCGCCGCCGGTGGCCGGGCGCACCAGCGGGTGGGCCGGGTCGCTACGGTCCACCACGGCGGGCAGATACTGCCGTCGGTCGCGGGGTGAACGCCAATCCGCCCCGGCCGGGATGATCTGCCGGGACCGCTGAATCTCGTTGCGTCCCATCATGGTCAGCAACGCCGGCCGCACGAAAGCCTCAAAGGACACCGCCGCGCTCACCGGATTGCCAGGCAAACCGAACAGCAGCATCCCGCCGTCGGTCGCCCCGAATCCCTGCGGCTTGCCCGGCTGCATCGCAACCTTGGTGAATTCCATTGCCGTGCCGAGGCTTTCGCGAACCACCTCATAGGCTCCGGCGCTCACCCCGCCGGTGAACACCACCGCGTCCAGGCGCAGCGCCGCAGCTTCGGCGACCACCTCGGCGGGGCCGTCTCCGGCGTCGTCTACCACCCGGCGCAGCGCCACCTCAGCGCCGGCGGCGCTGACCAGGCCGGCCAGCAGGATCGAGTTGGACTCCGGGATCTGCCCGCGGCGCAGCGGCTCGCCCGCGGTGACGAGTTCGGAGCCGGTGGACACCACAGCCACCCGGGGACGACGCGCCACCGACACCTGCGCGACCCCGGCGGCGGCCAGCGCCGACAGTTGCAGTGGCCCGAGCAGCACCCCCGGACCGAGCACCGGGTCTCCGGCGACCAGGTCCTCCCCGGCTCGGCGGATGTGCGCGCCGACCGTCCGCGGCGCGCGGCGCACGACCGCGATGGCCATCGAATCGGCCAGCCCGCCGGCGGTGTCCTCGAACGGCACAATGGCGTCGGCGTCGGCGGGGACCGGCGCGCCGGTCATGATCCGCGCCGCAGTCTCGGGCGCCAGCGCAGGGTCGGCGCCCGATCCGGCCGGGATGTCGGCGACCACCCTCAGGGTCACCGGCTGCTCGGCAGCGGCGGACGCCACGTCGGCGAACCGCACCGCGAAGCCGTCCATCGCCGAGTTGTCGAACGGCGGCACCGCGCTGCCGGCCAGCGCGGGCAGCGCCAGGGTGGCGCCGTCAGCGGCGTCGAGGCCCACCCGGTCGATCGGCGTACGCCGCGTGCGGCCGAGGACGGCTGCCAGGTGGTCCTCGACGCTGCGGTACATAGCCACAGGCTATCGGGGTCACCTGGCGGGCGCTCCGGAGCCGTAAATGCGGAGCATTCGCCGCGAATAACTCTTCGGGCACGGATAATCTCGGGGACTATGAGCGCGTATCGAATCGCCGAAGCCGCCCGGTTGTTGGGGGTCAGCGACGACACGGTCCGGCGCTGGGTCGACCACGGCGCGCTCCCGGTCACCGGCGACCACCCCGCGCGGATTCCCGGGGAGGCGCTGGCGGCGCACGCCGTCGCCCTCGCCGAGAACCCGCCCGACCCCACCGACGTGCTCTCCAGCGCCCGCAACCGATTCACCGGACTGGTCACCCGGGTGCAGATCGACGGCGTGATGGCCCAGGTCGACCTCCAATCCGGTCCGCATCGGGTGGTGTCGCTGATGAGCGCCGAAGCCGTCCGCGACCTCGGCCTGGCCCCGGGTTCGCTGGCCGTCGCGGTCATCAAGGCCACCACCGTCATCGTTGAAACCCCGAAGGAGACCCCCTGATGAGAATCCTCGCCCGCGCGGCGCTGGCCGTCACCGCCGCGGCGGCGCTGACACTGTCGGGGTGCTCCTCCAGCGAGGAACCCGCGGCCGCCGATCCGCTGTCCGGGGAGCTCACGGTGTTCGCGGCCGCGTCCCTGCAGGACGCCTTCGACGACATCGGCGAGGCCTTCACCAAGGCGCACCCGAACCTGCGGGTCTCCGCCCGCTACGACGGCTCCCCCACCCTGGTCACCCAACTCCAGGAGGGCGCCGACGCCGATGTGCTGGCGACCGCCGATGAGCGCACCATGGCCACCGCGGTCGAGGCCGGCGTGGTGCAGGACCCGAAACTGTTCGCCTCCAACACGCTGGTGGTGGCGGTCCCGGCCGGCAACCCCGGCAATGTCGACTCGCTGGACGATCTCGCGCACGTCACGACGGTGGTCTGCGCGCCGGAGGTGCCGTGCGGCGCGGCGGCCCGACAGCTGCTGAGCGACGCCGGGGTGCAGGTGACCCCGGCCAGCCAGGAGCAGAACGTCAGCGCGGTGCTCACCAAGGTCGCCGCCGGGGAGGCCGACGCCGGGCTGGTCTACGCCACCGATGTGGCCGGTGACAGCAAGGTGGAGAGCTTCGTGCCCGATGGGGCGGCCGATGTGGTGAACCACTACCCGATCGCGCTGGCCGACCCGCTCAGCGAGGCGGCATCGGCGTTCATGGGCTTCGTTCTCGGCGACGACGGGCAGAAGATCCTGGCCGAGCACGGTTTCGGAGCGCCGTGACCCCAACCGCCCGCGACACCGGCGCGCGCACCCCGCTGCCGCTGGTCGCGCCGGCGGTGCTCGCGTTGCTACTGCTGGTGGCGCCCCTGGTCGCATTGGTCGGCCGGGCGTCCTGGTCGACGTTGTGGGCCGACATGACCTCGCCGGTCGCCCGGGACGCGCTGCGGCTGTCGCTGGTCTACGGTCTGGCGGCGACCGCGCTGTGCCTGCTGCTGGGGTTGCCGTTGGCGCTGCTGATCGCGCGCAGCGCCCCGCGCACCGCCGCGCTGCTGCGGGCGCTGGTGGCGGTGCCGCTGGTGCTGCCGCCGATGGTCGGCGGCGTGGCGCTGTTGTACCTGTTCGGCCGGACCGGCCCGGTGGGGCGGGCACTGGTCGACGCGTTCGGTGTCACGCTGCCGTTCACACCCGCCGCGGTGGTGCTGGCCCAGGCATTCGTCGCGCTGCCGTTCCTGGTGCTGGCCGTCGAAGGCGCCATCCGCGGGGTGAGCCTGCGCTACGAGCGCACCGCGGCCACCCTGGGCGCCGGCCCATGGCGGGTGCTGTGGCGGGTGACGTTGCCGCTGGCCGGCTCCGGCATCGTGGTCGGGGTGATCCTGTGCTTCGCCCGGGCGCTCGGCGAGTTCGGGGCGACCGCGCTGTTCGCCGGCAACGCGCCCGGCGTCACCCAGACCATGCCGCTGGCGATCTACACGGCGTTCAACGGCTCCGGGGCCGGCCGGGAGAGCGCGGTGGCGCTGTCGGTGCTGCTGCTGGGCACCGCGGTATTGGTGCTCCTGTCGGTGCGGGCCTGGCGGCCGGGAGCGCTCCGATGAGCACGGCGCTGGACGCGCACGTCGTGGTCGAGCTCGCCGGGCTCGATGTGCGGCTGCGCGCCGCAGCGGGCGAAGTGGTCGCGGTGATGGGCCCCAGCGGCGCGGGCAAGACGATGCTGCTGGAGACCATCGCCGGACTGAACCGACTCGACGACGGCCGGATCACCCTCGGGGAGACGGTGCTGGCCGACGCCGGCCGGCACACCCCGCCGTCGCGCCGGGCCGTCGGGCTGCTCGGCCAGGACGCGCTGCTGTTCCCGCACATGAGCGCTGCGGAGAACATCGCGTTCGCGGCGCGCAGCGCCGAACTGGACCGCGTCGGCGCGCGTCGCGTCGCCGAGGACTGGCTGGATCGGGTCGGGCTGGGCGGACTCGGCGCCCGCCGGCCCGACCAGCTTTCCGGCGGACAGCGGCAGCGGGTCGCGCTGGCCCGGGCGCTGGCCGCCCGCCCGGCGCTGCTGCTGCTCGACGAGCCGTTCAGTTCCCTGGACGTCGAAGCCGCCGCCACGCTGCGCCAGACCATCGCCGGTCAGCTGGGCGGCACCACCACGGTGCTGGTGTCGCACGGGGTCGCCGACGCCGCCGCATTGGCCGACCGCCTGGTGATCCTGGAGGCCGGCCGGATCACCCAGGACGGCCCGGTCGCCGAGGTGCTGGCGATGCCGGCCACCCGGTTCGCCGAGGCGGTGTCGGCCAGCCGCGCGGTGTAGCGCTAAAGCTTGTGCAGGCGGGCGGGGTCGGGCGCTTCGATCGGGTCCCAGCCGCGGCGCGCGGCCCGGTTGCCGCGGTGGTCGTCGCGGGAGCGGTAGACCACGTACGGCCGGAACAGGTAACCGACCGGCGCCGAGAACACGTGCACCAGCCGGGTGAAGGGCCACAGCGCGAACAGCAGGCAGGCGCTGACGATGTGGATCTTGAACGCCAGCGGCACGTCGGCCATCAGCTCCGGGTGCGGGTCCAGCAGAATCAGGTCGCGGAACCACGGCGACACCGTCGAGCGGTAGTCGTAGCCCTTGCCGAACACCTGGTGCGCCGAGGTGGCGAGGGTCCCGAAAAACAGCGTGGACCCGAGCATCACGTACATGAGCTTGTCCATCTTGGTGGTGGCCAGGAACACCGCGGCCACCATGCGCCGGCGGTAGATCAGGATCGCCAGCCCAGCCAGGGTGAGCACCGCGGCGAACGACCCCATCCAGGTGGCGCCCAGGTGGTAGGCGTGCTCATCGATGCCGATGGCGTAGAGCCATTCGGCCGGGATGAGCAGGCCGACGGCGTGGCCAGCGATGACCATCAGGATGCCGTAGTGGAACATCGGCGATCCCCAGCGCAGCAGCCGGTTCTCGTAGCTCTGCGACGAGCGGGTGGTCCAGCCGAATTTGTCGTAGCGGTACCGCCACAGGTGGCCGACGACGAAGGTCGCGAAGCAGATGTAGGGCGCCGCCACCCAGAGCAGGATCTCGAGTGTGTTCATCGCGTGCTCCCGGCGAATCCGAAGGCGGGCATGGGCAGACTCAATCCGACGGTTTCGGCCGGCGGGCCGTCGTTGACCAGCGCCAGCACCCGGGCGCGGGTGCGCTCGCCGATCGGCGGCAGCGACGCCGTCACCGCCCGGATCACCGGGGCCCAGGGACTGCCCATGCCCTCCAGCGCGGTGCGCAGCACCTCGAGTCCGTCGCGGTGGGCGGCCAGGAGCGCGCCGGCGATCGGTGAACCGGAACGCGCCGAGAACTCCAGCACCGCGGGCAGGTAGTCGGGCAGCTCGGCGGCGTCGAACTCCCAGCCGGCGGCGCGGTAGGCCTCCAGGAACGCCACCAGCGCGGTCCCGCGGCGGCGGGTGTCTCCGGTGGCGTAGTAACTCAAATACATCGAGCATTTGCGTTTGAGGTCGAAGGTGGCGACGTAGTCGCGCTGCAGCGCCAGCGGCCCGCTGTCCGACACGGCGTCGATGAAGGCGAGCAGTTCGCCGGCGATCGGGGTGGGCAGCGCGGCGGCGTGCGCGCGCAGGCCCGGCAGCCGGTCGAACCAGACCGCGTCGGGGTAGTCCAGCAGCAGCGAGGCCAACATGTGGGCATGGGCCCGGGTGCGCTCATCCATCCGGACCGGCGCGGTCATCGCTCACCTCGGTGCGGGAACATCCCGTCGGGGCGGCCGTTGCCGTCCCAGTTGAGCAGGTTGACCTTGCCCGACGACGGCTGGTCGGCGGTCTGCCGGGCAGCCAGCCCGTGGAAGTTCTCCACCGCCACCGGCACCGAATATCCACTGGCGGAACCGAATACGCCGCCGCCCATCCCGGGCCCGCCGTCATAGTCCAGGGCGCAGGCCAGTTCGTCGAGTTGGCGCCCCTGCTCGGCGTGCGCGGTGGGGATGACGTAACGGTCCTCGTACTTCGCGATCGCCAGCAGCCGGTACATCTCCTCGATGTCGCGGCCCGTCATGCCGACCGCGGTGGCGATCCGCTCATCGCGCTCGTTGTCGAGGTTGATTCCGCGCATGTAGGAACGCATGGCCGCCAGCCGGCGCAGCGCTGTGTCCACCGGGGCGACATCCCCGGCGGTGAACAATTCGGCCAGGTAGCCGATCGGGATGCGCAGTTTGTCGATCGCGGCGAACAGGGTGCGCGCGTCCTCCCCGTCGTTGCCGGATCCGCTGACCACGTCGACGACCGGTGACAGCGGCGGGATGTACCAGACCATCGGCATGGTGCGGTACTCCGGATGCAGCGGCAGCGCCACCTCATAGCGCTGGATCAGTTTCCAGATCGGGCTGGCCTGCGCGGCTTCGATCCAGTCCTCGGGGATGCCGTCGCGGCGGGCTGCTTCCACGACGGCCGGGTCATGGGGATCCAGCAGCACCGCGCGGTGCGCGTCGAGCAGGTCGTGCTCATTCTCCACCGCTGCCGCGGCGGCGACCTTCTCCACGTCGTAGAGAACCAGGCCCAGGTAGCGCAGCCGCCCGACGCAGGTTTCCGAGCACACCGTCGGCAGGCCGACCTCGATCCGCGGATAGCACAGCGTGCACTTCTCGGCCTTGCCGGTCTTGTGGTTGAAGTACACCTTCTTGTAGGGACACCCCGACACGCACATCCGCCACCCGCGGCAGGCGTCCTGGTCGACCAGCACGATGCCGTCCTCGGCGCGCTTGTACATCGCGCCAGACGGACACGACGCCACACAGGCGGGGTTCAGGCAGTGTTCGCAGATCCGCGGCAGGTAGAACATGAAGGCCTTCTCGAACTCGGCCTCCACCTGTTCGCTCATCTTGGCCAGGATCGGGTCCTCGTGCATGGTCTCCAGCGAGCCACCGAGGTCGTCGTCCCAGTTCGCCGACCAGGAGATTTTCATGTCCTGTCCGGTGATCAGGCTCTTGGGCCGGGCGACCGGGGTGTGCTGGCCGGCCGGGGAGTTGATGAGCATGTCGTAGTCGTAGGTCCACGGCTCGTAGTAGTCGCTCATCTCCGGCAGCTTCGGGTTGGAGAAGATCCGCAGCAGCTTGGCGAACCGGCCGCCGGCGCGCAGCTTCAGCCGGCCGCGGCGGGTCCGCACCCAGCCGCCCTGCCACTTGTCCTGGTCCTGGTATCCGCGCGGAAACCCAACGCCCGGACGGGTTTCCACATTGTTGAACCACACGTATTCCACGCCCGTGCGGTTGGTCCAGGCCTGCTTACAGGTGACCGAGCAGGTGTGGCACCCGATGCACTTGTCGAGGTTCATCACCATCGCCATCTGCGCCATGACCTTCATCGGTACGCCACCTCCTGGCTGCGGCGACGGATGGTCGTCACCTCGTCGCGCTGGTTCCCGGTGGGACCGAGATAGTTGAACGCCCAGGCCAATTGGGCGTACCCGCCGATCAGGTGGCTGGGTTTGAGCAGGATCCGGGTCAGCGAGTTGTGGATACCGCCGCGCAGCCCGGACGCCTCGGCGATCGGCACGTCCACGGTGCGGTCGGTGGCGTGGTACATGTACACCGTGCCCTCGGGCATCCGGTGGCTGACGTTGGCGCGGGCGACGACAACGCCGTTGCGGTTGACCGCCTCGATCCACTCGTTGTCGCGGACCCCGATCTTCGCGGCGTCCTGTGGGCTCATCCAAATGACCGGACCGCCGCGTGACAGCGACAGCATGAACAGGTTGTCCTGGTATTCGGAGTGGATCGACCACTTGGAGTGCGGTGTCAGGTAGCGCACCGAGACGTCGGTTGAGGTTGTCGCGCCGAGTATTTCGTCGCCGAAGAGCCGGTGCATATCCAGCGGCGGGCGGTAGGTCGGCAGGTTCTCCCCCAACTCCGACATCCAGTCGTGGTCGAGGTAGAAGTGTTGTCGGCCGGTCAAGGTGTGCCACGGCTTGAGGTGCTCGACGTTCACCGCGAAAGCGGTGTAGCGCCGCCCGCCGTGTTCGGACCCCGACCACTCCGGCGAGGTGATCACGCTGCGCGGCTGAATCGACACGTCGGAGAAGGTGATGTGCGACCCGGCGTGGTCGGCGGCCAGGAACGCCAGCTCCTGGCCGGTCTGGCGCTCCAACTCGCGAAAGCCCGCGACGGCGACACGGCCGTTGGTGGTGCCCGACAGCGCCAGGATCACCTCGCAGACCCGCTGGTCGGTGTCCAGCCGCACGCTGCCCGCGTAGGGGCCGGCGGCGACGGTCCCGTTGAGCCCGGCCAGACGTTTGAGTTCCGGCTCATAGCTGTACTTGACGCCCTTGGTGACCAGACCGAGCTTGCCGATCAGCGGGCCCAGGGTCTTCCAGCGCTCGGCGAGCATCGGGTAATCCCGTTCCACCACAACAAGTTTCGGCATTGTCACACCCGGTTTCAGCGGGGCGTCGACCACCCGGCCGTGCGGGGTGGCCAGCACGTCGGGGGTGTCGTGCTGAAGCGGGGTGGCGACCAGGTCGCGGCGCACCCCGAGGTGACCGCGCGCGTACTCACTGAACCGCTCGGCCAACAGGCCGAACATCTCGTAGTCGGTCTTGGTCTGCCAAGGCGGGTTGATCGCCGGGTTGAACGAGTGCACGAACGGGTGCATGTCCGTCGAGGACAGGTCATGCTTTTCATACCAGGTGGCCGCAGGCATCACCAGGTCGGAGAACAGCGTGGTGCTGGTCATCCGGAAGTCCGCGGTCAGCAGCAGGTCGAGCTTGCCCTCGGGGGCCTGCTCGCGCCACCGGATGCTCGAAGGCCGGGACCCCTCGGAAGTTTCAGCGGCCCGAACCGCCGAGTCGGCCCCCAGCAGGTGCTTGAGGAAGTACTCGTTGCCCTTGCCGGAGGAGCCCAGGATGTTGGCCCGCCAGATCAGCGCGATCCGGGGGAAGTTCTCCGTCGCGTCCGGGTCCTCGACTGCGTAGCGCAGCGAGCCGTCGTTCAGGCTGTCCACCACGTGCTGGGCCGGGTCCTTGCCGAGGACATCGGCTTCGTCGCACAGCGCCAATGGGTTTCGATTGAACGTCGGGTAGCTGGGCATCCAGCCGCGCTTGACCGACTCGACCAGGCAGTCGGCGGTGGTGCGGCCGGCGAAGACGTCTCGGCTCAGCGGGGACGCCAGCGCGTCAGCGGGCAACCCGTCGTAACGCCACTGGTCAGTGGCGATGTACCAGAACGCGGTGCCGATGTTGAACCGCGGCGGGCGGTTCCAGTCCGCGGCCGCGGCATACTGCTGGTAGCCGGTGACCGGGCGGACCTTCTCCTGCCCGACGTAGTGCGCCCAACCGCCGCCATTTCTGCCCTGGCAGCCGGTCAGGGTGGTCAGCGCCAGGAAGGTGCGGTAGATGGTGTCGGAGTGGAACCAATGATTGGTCCCGGCGCCCATCAGGATCATCGACCGGCCGCCGGAACGCACTGCGTTGTCGGCGAATTCGCGTGCGATGCGGGTGACCTGCGCGGCCGGCACCGAGGTGTGCCGCTGCTGCCAGGACGGGGTTCCCGGGGTGGAGTCGTCGTCGTATCCGGTCGGCCAGTGACCGGGCAGGCCATCGCGGCCGACGCCGTACTGGGCCAGCATCAAGTCGAAAACCGTGGTGACCTTCCGCCCGGCGACCGCGCGCACCGGCACGCCACGGCGCACCACGCCTGAGCCGCCGGCATGTTCCTGACCGGGCGCGGGGTCCAGGTCGAACCGCGGCAGCGCGATCTCGGCGGTTTGCCCGTCCCAGTCCGCCAGGTCGGCGATCGACAGCGGCGGACAGATGTCGCCCAAATCGAGGTTCCAGCGGCCTTCGTCCTCCGCGGAAAACCGGTGTCCCAGTGAGCCGTTGGGCACCACCGGCGTCCCGTCGGCGTCGAGCAGCACTGGTTTGAACTCGGCGTTGCCCTGCTGCGCGGCCGCGCCGTCGAGGTCGGAGGCGGTGAGGAACTTGCCCGGCACCAGCGCGTCGCCGTGAGGTTCCAGCGCGACCAGGAACGGCGCGTCGGTGAAGCGGCGCTGATAGTCCTCGAACGCGGGAGTGCGCGTGTCGACGAAGTGCTCGCGCAGGATGACGTGCCCCATGGCCAGCGCGACTGCGGCGTCGGTTCCCGGATGCGGGGCGACCCACTCGTCGGCGAACTTGGTGTTGTCGGTGTAGTCCGGCGAGACGGTGACGACCTTCTGACCGCGGTAGCGCGCCTCGGCCATGAAGTGCGCGTCCGGGGTGCGGGTCACCGGCACATTGGATCCCCACATGATCAGATAGCCGGCGTTCCACCAGTCCGCGGACTCCGGCACGTCGGTCTGGTCGCCGAACACCTGGGGGCTGGCCACCGGCAGGTCGGCGTACCAGTCGTAGAACGACAGCATGGTGCCGCCGATCAGGTTCAGAAAGCGCGCTCCGGCGCCGTGCGACACCATCGACATGGCCGGGATCGGCGAGAAGCCGGCGATCCGGTCGGGACCGTATTTCACCAGCGTGTGCACGTGCGCGGCGGCCGCGATCTCCAGCGCCTCGTCCCAGCTGGTGCGGATCAGCCCGCCCTTCCCGCGGGCCCGCTTGTACTGGGTGGCCTTCGCCGGGTCTTCGACGATGGCCGCCCATGCGTCGACCGGATCCGGATGGGTCTCCTTGGCGTCGCGCCACAACCGCGCCAGCACATCGCGGATGTAGGGGTAGCGCACCCGGGTGGGCGAATAGGTGTACCAACTGAACGCGGCGCCGCGGGGACAGCCGCGCGGTTCGTACTCCGGAGAGTCCGGCCCCACCGAGGGGTAATCGGTCTGCTGGGTCTCCCAGGTGATGATGCCGTCCTTGACGTACACCTTCCAGGAGCACGACCCGGTGCAGTTGACGCCGTGGGTGGAGCGCACCACCTTGTCGTGCGACCAGCGGTCCCGGTAGAACGCGTCACCTGCGCGACCGCCCTCCAGATAGACCGTCCGCAGGTCCTCGGACACTGTGCCCGGGCGCAGGAACCGTCCCATGCTCAGCAACGCGTCGGCCAACGGGCCGTCTGTCGCGGGACCGACCTCGGCGCCGTTGCCGCGGGTCATCGCCGTCACCTCTCCCCGTAAGAGTTGTCTGCCGACTGCGCCCATCCTGCTCCCTCATCGAAGAGCCCACAAGCAAGGCTGTGCTTACTTGCAGATTGCAAGACTTGCTGTGATCAAGAGTTGGAAAACGCTTATCTGCCAGTCATTTTGACGACTACGCTCGCCTGACATGACCGGAGACCCTGCGCGCACGGCATCAAAGTCCGCAGCTGCGGAGAAGCTGCGTGGAGGCTTTCCGCAAGTGCTGTTGGCGACCGTCGCGTCGACGATCGGCTTCTGGGCCTGGATGTCGATCGCCCCGCTGCAACACGTCTACAACGAGCGAATGGATCTCGGCGAAGGTCAGATCTCGCTGATGCTGGCGACCCCGGTGCTCGTCGGCGCGCTGGGCCGCATCATCTCGGGCGCGTTGACCGACCGCTACGGCGGCAGAATCATGTTCACCGCGATTCTGCTGCTGTCCGCACCGGCGGTGCTGCTGGTCGCGTTCGCCGGGACCATCGGCAGTTTCCCGCTGCTCATCGTGGCCGGCTTCTGCCTCGGCGTGGCGGGCACCATCTTCGCCGTCGGCATCCCCTTCGCGGGCGCCTGGTATCCGCCGTCGCGGCGCGGCTTCGCCACCGGCGTGTTCGGCATGGGCATGATCGGCACCGGCGTGTCGGCGTTCTTCACCCCGCGACTGGAGCAGTCCATCGGGTACCTGCCCACCCATCTGGTGATCGCTGCGGCCCTGGTCGGCATGGCCGCGCTGGTGTGGATCCTCATGCGCGAGTCTCCGGCCTGGAAGCCCAACCACGAGAAGCTGGTCCCGAAGGTCGCTGGCGCGCTCAAGCTGCCGGTCACCTGGGAGATGTCGTTCCTGTACGCGATCGTGTTCGGCGGCTTCGTGGCGTTCTCCACTTTCCTGCCGAAGTACCTGACCACCATCTACCCCAACGAGGTGAACGCCGTCGGGGCCGGCTCCCGCACGGCGCTGTTCGTGGCGGCGGCGGTGCTCGCCCGGCCGATCGGCGGTGCGCTGGCCGACAAGTTCGGCCCGAAGATCGTCGCGCTGGTGTCCCTGGGCGGGATCGTGTCGCTGGCCTATCTGGTCGGCCAAGAGCCGCCGGAGGGCATCGTCACCGGCGCGGCGTTCATCGCGATGGCGTCATCGATGGGGTTGGGCATGGGCGCGGTGTTCGCCTGGGTCGGTCCGTCTACCCCGCCGGACAAGATGGGCGCGGTCAGCGGCGTGGTCGCCGCGGCCGGCGGCCTGGGCGGATATTTCCCTCCGTTGGTGATGGGCCTGACATATCACCCGACCACCAACTCCTACTGGCTGGGACTATGGCTGCTGGTGATCGTGGGCACGTTTGCGCTGATCGTGGCGGGAATGCTGAAGGACACTGGGCAGCGCGCCGCGCCCGGCGCCACACTGAAGTAGATGACCGCGATTCCGCTGACCCTCGGCCGACCTGCTCCCGGCGGCTATAGCGCCGCAGGGCCGCTGGTCGACGCCCACGGCCGGACGCACCGCGATCTGCGCATCTCGCTGACCGACCGCTGCTCGCTGCGTTGCGCCTACTGCATGCCCGAGCAGGGCAACACCTGGCTGGCCCGTCCGTCGATCCTCACCACGACCGAGATCGCCCGCGTCGCTGCGGTGGCCGCCTCGGTCGGGATCGGCGCCTTTCGTCTCACCGGCGGTGAGCCGCTGCTGCGCCGCGACCTCGCCGAGGTGGTGGCCGCGCTCTCCGGCCTGCGCGGCCCCGACGGGCCCGTCGAAGTCGCGATGACCACCAACGGCATCGGTCTGGCCGATCGACTCGACGAACTGATCGACGCCGGGCTTCGCCGGGTCAACATCAGCATCGACACCCTGAACCCCGACCGGTTCGCGGCGCTGACCCGTCGCGACCGGCTCGACGAAGTGCTCGCCGGCATCGCCGCGGCCGCCCGCTCCGGGCTGCGGCCGCTGAAGCTCAACGCGGTGGCCATCCGCGGAGTCAACGACGACGAGTTGTGCGACCTGGTGGCGTTCGCGGTGGCCCACGGCGCCCAATTGCGGTTCATCGAGCAGATGCCGCTGGACGCCGGGCACACCTGGGACCGCGGCGCGATGGTCACCCGCGCCGAGATCCTCGACGCGCTGTCCTCGCGCTGGGGTCTGACGCCGGCGCCCGGGCGCGGCGGCGCGCCGGCCGAACGGTGGCTGCTCGACGGCGGCCCCGCGGCGGTCGGGGTGATCGCTTCGGTGACCGCGCCGTTCTGCGGCGATTGCGACCGGCTGCGGCTGACCGCCGACGGCCAGCTGCGCAACTGCCTGTTCGCCACCGGCGAGTTCAACCTGCTGCCGGTGCTGCGCCCAATCTCCGGCGAGGTCTCCGAAGCTGCGATCGAAGAGACGCTGCGCCGCTGCGTGTGGGCGAAACTGCCCGGGCACGCCATCGACGACCCGTCATTCCTGCAGCCTGAGCGTGGGATGAACGCCATCGGCGGGTAGCGCTACCTGTGAGTCTGCTTGCCGGGCCGCGTGATCCGCGTGTTTCCCATCGAAACGACCGCGGCAGTGCCAGTATCGGTCTCAGCGTCGTCTCAGCTTCGACGCCCGGTGCGAAGAGGTGGGGCATATGCGAAGCGCAGTCCGGAAACTTGTCCTGGGGACCATCGCGCTGATCTCGGCGGCGCTGCTGGGCGTCGGCGCGATGGCGGTGGGGGCGCTGGCCTGGGCGGCGACCACGCTCCCGATCATTGTGCCCGGCACCGGCACGCCAGACCCGTACATCCCCGCACGCGAGAATTATCTGGGCAACGCAGTTTCCTACTACGTCACCCCCGCCGGGGCTTGCGGGGTGGCCGGAATCGATTGCGGCAATCCGGAAGGAGTGCTCTATCCCGCCACCTTCTGGCCGATCCCGCTGCCCGGTTGGGGCGGCCTAGAGGGCGACAAGTGGAACGTGTCGGTGTCCCAGGGTCTGGGTTACCTGACCGCGTCGTATCGTGACGCGCTCGGACTCAATCCCGGAGAAACCCGGGAGTACGACAACGTGGTGGTGTTCGGATACTCCCAAGGCGCCACGATCTCCAGCATCTTCAAGGCCAACCTGGCTGCAGCCAACAACGGCCTGGTCCCGGCAAACACCGAGTTCGTTCTGATCGGCAACCCGAACCGGCCGAACGGCGGCTTGTTCGAGCGGCTCGCGTTGCTGGGTACCGTCCCGATTCTGGAAGCCACGTTCGGCCAGCCGACGCCGACGAACACCACTCCCCTGCAAAACGGAGTGCGGGCGATCAACACGACCGATATCGCCTTGCAGTACGACGGCGTCGTCGATTTCCCCAAGTACCCGATCAACCTGCTGGCCGTCGCGAACGCGATCGCCGGCTTCCAGTACGTGCATGGCACCTATCTGGACCCGTACACCGGACTTCCGGATTCTGAGCATCCGTTCGGCTACACCGTCCAGGAGGTTGAGGACATCGTGGCAGGCTGCGCTGCCAACCCGCACGGACAGTACTGCCAGAAGTCCGATGACAGTGACACCGTCTATGTGACGCTGCCCGCACGCTCGTTGCCGATCGCGCAGCCTTTCCTGGATCTGGCCAGCGCCACCAAGACAGACTTCCTGATCAATCCGATCGTCGCGGCGCTGCAGCCGGCGCTGCAGACGCTGATCGAAACCGGTTATGACCGCTCCGATTACAGCAAGGCGTCGCCGTTCGGCATTGTGCCGCTGGTCAATCCGATCAAGCTGGTCCGCGATCTGGTCAACGACATCCCGGAGGGCTTCGACGCCGCCAAGAGCACCATCGAGAACGGCAACAAGATCCCGAACCTGCCCGGCTCCCCCGACCCAACCTCCACTCAGACCCAGACGGTGACGACCCTGGTGTCCGATCAGGAGCCCGCCCAACTGAGCCTCGTCGTGGACAACAGCAAGAACGCCGACACACCTGACGCCAAGTCGGATTTCGCCCCCAAGACCAAGGTCGGCAAGAAGCTCGCTGCCGTGCTGAACCCGGGCAATGAGCGCCCGCTGGCCAAGCTGTTCGGAAAGACCGGCACGGACGCCACCGTGGCGACCGGCGCCGAAACCGCCATCACCGAGAAGAAGGCCGAGCGGCCCCGCCCGCTACGCGCCATCGTCAAAGAGGTGAAGAAGGCGATCGGCAACCTGACCGGGGTCAGGAAAGCCGAGGCCAACGACGCCGCGCCGAAGCAGGCCGACCAGAAAGAAGCCGCTTAGGTCCCGTACTCGGACAACCCGGCGGCCAGCGCCGCCGGAACGTGCGCCCGGATCCGAGTGCCGGTGTCGGTGTGCTCGGAAAGCTCCACCCGACCGATCTCGTGCACCCGGGCCACCAGATCGCCACGCTGGTACGGGATGACGACGTCGACGGCGACATCGCGCGGCTCGATGAGGTCGGCCATCCGGGCGCGCAGTTCGTCCAGGCCCGCGCCGGTGTGCGCGGAGACGAACACCGCGTCCGGCAACGCACTGCGCAGCCGCGCCAACTCCACCTCGTCGGCGGCGTCAATCTTGTTGATCACCAACAGTTCTCGGACCGGTGAGCTGTGACGGTCGGCGATCACATCGTCGACCACGATGCGGACCGCCGAAATCTGTTCCAGCGGGCGGGGATCGGAGCCGTCGACGACGTGCACCAGCAGGTCGGCGTCGGCGACCTCTTCCAGGGTGGACTGGAACGCCTCGACCAGCTGGGTGGGCAGGTGCCGGACGAAGCCGACGGTGTCGGTCAGCACGAACGCCCGACCGTCGTCGAATTCACCACGGCGGGTGGTCGGCTCCAGGGTCGCGAACAGCGCGTTCTCCACCAGCACCCCGGCCCCGGTCAGGGCGTTGAGCAGGCTGGACTTGCCGGCGTTGGTGTAGCCGACGATCGCGATCCGGCCGACCTCGCTGCGCACCCGGCCGCTGCGCTGGGTGTCGCGGATCTTCTTCATGTCCTTGATCTCACGGCGCAGCTTGGACATCCGCTCCCGGATCCGGCGGCGGTCGGTCTCGATCTTGGTCTCGCCGGGCCCGCGGGTGCCCACCCCGCCGCCCGCGCCACCGGCGCGGCCGCCGGCCTGCCGGGACATCGACTCGCCCCAGCCGCGCAGCCGCGGCAGCATGTACTGCATCTGGGCCAGCGACACCTGAGCCTTGCCCTCGGCGCTGGTGGCGTGCTGGGCGAAGATGTCCAAAATCAGCGCGGTCCGGTCGATGACCTTGACCTTGACCGCCTTCTCCAGCGCGTTGAGCTGCGCCGGGGACAGTTCGCCGTCGCAGATGACGGTGTCCGCGCCGGTGGCGACGACGATCTGGCGCAGTTCGGCGGCCTTGCCGGATCCGATGTAGGTCGCCGGGTCGGGCTTGTCGCGACGCTGGATCAACCCGTCGAGCACCTCCGAGCCGGCGGTTTCCGCCAGCGCGGCCAATTCGGTGAGGCTCGCGTCGGCGTCGGCGGCGCTGCCTTCGGTCCAGACACCGACCAGCACCACCCGCTCCAGGCGCAGCTTGCGGTATTCGACCTCGGTGACGTCGTCGAGTTCGGTGGACAGGCCGGCCACTCGGCGTAGCGCGGCCCGGTCGGACAGGGCGAGTTCGCCGGCCGTCGGGTTCGACGAGCGAGGAACGAGCGAGGAAGAGGCCCGGCGCTCATCCACCGTCGGGTTCGAGGAAGAGGCCCGGCGATCGTCAAACGCCGTCGGATCGTATTCGGGGTAGTCAAGTTCAGGATTCGTCATACTCGATCACCGATGCTGCCACGCCGGGCATCGGCCGCGCATCTGGTTTTCCGACGGGCGAAACCTCAACGCTGCCCGTCCCACCACTCGTCGGCGATCTCACCGCGTGCCACCAGCTCCGACGGCCCGCTCAGATAGCTGGTCGTCTCGGTGATCCGCACCGTCACGGTCCCGCCGGGGATGCCGACGGTGATGGTTCCGGTGTCGGCGCCCAGGTGCTCCAGCGCGGCGGCGGCGGCTGCGACGGTGCCGGTGCCACAGGACCGGGTCTCCCCCACCCCGCGCTCGTTGACCCGCATCCGCACGGCGTCATCGACCGGCGCGGTGAGCACCTCGATATTGACGCCCTGCGGGAACTGCGCCGAGTCGAATGACACCGGGCCGCCCACGTCCAGGGCGGCCAGCTCGGCGACGCTCAGCTCCGGGTCCACGCAGGCCAGGTGCGGGTTTCCGACGTCGACTCCGACGCCGGTGAACTCGCGCCCGCCGACGGTCGCCGAACCGACGCCGGTGCGCCGCGCGACGCCCATGTCGACGGTGACCTCGGCACGCACCTGTCCGACGTTGGAGAGCCGCACCGGGCGCGGCCCGGCGAGGGTCCCGACGACGAACTCGGTGCGGGTCTCCAGCCCGCTGGCCACCAGGTAATGCGCGAACACCCGCACCCCGTTGCCGCACATCTCGGCGATCGAGCCGTCGGCATTGCGGTAGTCCATGAACCAGTCCCCGGACGCGAGCGCCTCGGCGCGGGCGATGCCCACCCCGGCGTCGCGGGCGGCGCCGATGCGAGTGACCCGCAGGATGCCGTCGGCGCCCAGTCCGCGGCGGCGGTCGCACAGCGCGGAAACCGCTTCGCGGGTCAGGTCGAGCCGGGCGGCCAGGTCGGGCAGCACCACGAAGTCGTTCTGGGTGCCGTGTCCCTTGGCGAATTCCACCTGCTCAGGATACTTCCCGCCACGCCGCCAGCGCGGTCGCGGCGTTCTCCGGCGCCCCCGAGGTCAGCCAGCGCACCCGCGGGTCGCGCCGGAACCAGGAGCGTTGCCGGCGGACGTAGCGGCGGGTGCCGATGAAGGTCGGCTCCTGCGCTGCTGACCCGTCGCCGCCGTCGTCCAGGTCGGCGATCACCTGGGCGTAGCCCAGCGCGCGGGACGCTGTCACGCCGTCGCGCAGTCCGACCGTGAGCAACTCGCGGACCTCGCCGACCAGGCCGGTGTCGAACATGGTCGCCGTGCGGGTCCGCAGTCGCTGGTCCAAAACCTCGGTGTCGCAGTCCAATCCGAGGATCAGCGTGTTCCAGCGGGGCGCGGCGCCGATGACCGGAGCGGAAGCGGCGAACGGCTGGCCGGTGATTTCGACGACCTCCAGCGCCCGGACGACGCGCCGCCCGTCGGTGTTGCGGATGTTCGCGGCGGCATCGGGGTCGACGAGGGCGAGTTCGGCATGCAGGGCGGCCACCCCGACCTGCGCGAGCCGGGCTTCCCAGCGGGCCCGCACGGTGGGGTCGGTGGCCGGGAAGCTCCAGTCGTCCAGCAGCGACTGCAGGTACAGCATCGATCCTCCGACGATCAGCGGGACCGCGCCGCGCGCGATGATCGCCTCCACATCGGCGGCGGCCGCGGCCTGATAGTTGGCGACGGTCGCGGTTTCGGTGATCTCCAGGACGTCGAGCTGGTGGTGGGCGATGTCGCGGCGCTGCCCGACCGGCAGTTTCGCGGTGCCGATGTCCATGCCGCGGTAGAGCTGCATGGCGTCGGCGTTGACCACCTCCGCGGTCAGCCCGTCGGCGGCCAGCCGTTCGGCGATGTCCAGGGCAAGTTCGGATTTGCCGGTCCCGGTCGGGCCGATGACGGCTATCGGTCGCACGGCGCGGGCTCCCCGGGAAGCCAGATCCCAGCGAAGTACCCCACGCCCAGGGGGGCGCCGCGATACAGCTCTCGTGCCTCCCACTGCGACCGGCCGGCCAGCCCGGACAGCACCGCCAGCGGCGCGCGCCCGACGACGGCGTCGGGGAGATCCGCGAGCGCGGCGGCGTCCGCGGCGGCCAGCGCCGCGTCGAGATCGCGCTGGATCGCTTCGGCGCCCGGGTCGAATCCTCCGGGCGCCGCCGGGGTCAGCGTCGCGCAACCGTCGGCGACGATCAACACCCCGATGCGCTGCGGAGATCGGTCGAATTCGGCGCGCAGTTGCGCCCCGGCGGCCACGGCCTCGCCTGCGGGGATGTCGGCCGGGAAGCATCGAACCTCGGCGGTGGCGGCCGGGTCGACCCGGCCGCGGATCCAGCCGGTGATCAGCGCGCACAGCGGCAGTTCTGTGACCGGCGCGTCGGCCCGCGCGGACAGCGACACCGTGACGTCGGCGCCGTACCCGCCGAAGGAGCCGACCGCGCCGCCGTCGATCACCGCCGGGGATCCGGTCCCCACCGCCACCCACCGCGGCGGCAACGCGCCGGCCGCGGCCAGCGCCGCGGCGCGCAGTTCGGTGAATTCGCCGGCGGCGGAGCCGACCAGTTCGGGCACCAGCACTGGCGGCGACGGGATGATCGCGATGGCCGTCAGCACGGGGTCAACGTTATCGCCCGGCCGGCGCCGCGCCCTTCGCAGCGTCCTCGGCGGCTTCTGCGTCCTGCATGGCGGTGGCCTCGACTCGGGCCAGCCGAGCGGTCGCGATCACCATCACCACCACCGTGGCGCCCAACAGCCACCAGCCGGAGTTCCCCGGGTGCAGGGTCTCGCCCAGCACGAACACGCCGAGCAGCGATCCGACCATCGGCTCGGTGATCGTCATCGTGGGCAGCGACGCGGTCAGCGCGCCGGCCCGGAACGACGCCTGCTGCCAGGCGGTGCCGCCGATGGCGACAAGCACCCAGGCGTAGAGCTCCGGGGAGGTGAGCACGGCCATCGGGCCGGAGCCGAAGAGTTCGACCATGCCCTTGGTCAGCACCGCGAAGACGCCCCACAGGCTCCCGGACACCAGGCCCAGCAGCACCGCCCGCACCGCGCCGGACCAGATCCGGGCGCCGATCAGGCAGGCGATGGCCGTCGGGACCAGGATCGCCGCGACGATCGTCCAGGTCTCCAGGGACGCCCGCGCCGCGCCCGGAGTGGGCTTGCCGACGGTGACGATCACCGAGATCGACGCGGCCAGCAGCACCGCCCACACCCATTCGCCGGCCGGCACCGCGCGGTGGGTCACCCGCGCGTTGATGATCAGGGCGAACAACAGCGAGGTGACCATCAGGGACTGCACCATCAGCACCGAGCCGAGCCCGAGGGCGGCGGCCTGGCAGCCGAAGCCGAGCGCGGCGATCAGGCTGCCGCGCCACCACGGCCAGTCCCGCAGCAGTTTGCCGAGCAGTTCGAAGGTGCCGACGGGCTCGTCGGTGACGGCGTGCGCGGCCCGCTGATGCAGCACATTGCCGATGCCGATGAACAGCGCGGCGGCCAGCGCGAGCAGCGCGGACGCGATCCCTGAGGTGGACACGATCTGCCAGGCAACCAGCCCGGCGACGCCGACGCAACTCCACATTCGTGACGCGCCGGGCGCCTGCCTGCTTGAATGGTGCGGTACCCGGGCGTGTTGTCACGGTCCGGTTGGCGCCGCAATGCGCGGCAGTGCGCGGAAGGTCCGCGCGACGGCAGGGACGAGGTTCGAAGATGACCACACCGGATTCGACGCAGGACACCCCGGAGGCCACCGCCACGGCGGAGGCCCCCGCTGCCACCTCCGCACCCACCCCCGCGCCCCGCCCGGGCCCGCGGCCCGGTCCGAAACCGGGCCCCAAGCCCGGCCCGCATCCGAGCGCGCCGGTGCTCACCACATTGGCCAGTGATCCACGCCGGCACGGCCGCGTCGACGCCGACGGCACGGTGTGGCTGATCACCGCCGACGGTGAGCGCGTCATCGCGACCTGGCAGGCCGGCGACGCCGACGCCGCCTATGAGCATTTCGGCCGCCGCTATGACGACCTGGCCACCGAGGTGGCGCTGCTGGAACGACGGCTGGCTTCCGGCGCCGGGGATGCCCGAAAGATCGGCGCCGCCGCCGCGCACCTGATCGAGACGCTGCCAGAAGCGCATGTGCTCGGCGACGTCGACGCGTTGCGGGCCCGGCTGGCGGTGCTGGCCGAACACGCCGGGGAGGCCGCCGAAGCCGCCCGCGCCGAACGGGAACAGCGGCGCGCCGAGCAGACCGCCCGTAAGGAAGCCCTCGCGGCCGAGGCGGAGGACCTGGCCGCCAACTCCACCCAGTGGAAGTCCGCCGGCGAGCGGTTCAAGACCATCCTCGATGAGTGGAAGGCCATCTCCGGGCTGGACCGCAAGACCGACGACCTGCTGTGGAAGCGGTTCTCCGCGGCGCGGGAGTCGTTCAACCGGCGCCGCGGCACCCACTTCGCCGAGTTGGATCGGGGCCGCGCCGGGGTGCGCAAGGCCAAGACCGAACTGTGCGAGCGCGCCGAAGCGCTGGCCGCCTCGACCGACTGGGCCGCCACCAGCTCCGCGTTCCGCAATCTGCTGACCGAGTGGAAGGCCGCCGGGCGCACCACCCGCGACATCGACGACGCGCTGTGGAAGCGGTTCAAGGCGGCCCAGGACACCTTCTTCACCGCCCGCAACGCCCAGAGCGCCGAGCGGGAAGCGGAGCTCACCGCCAACGCCGAGGCCAAGGAGCAGTTGCTGGCCGAGGCGGAGAAGATCGACGTGTCCAACCGCAAGGCGGCCCGCGCCGCGTTGCGCGCCATCACCGACAAGTGGGACGAGTTGGGCCGGGCGCCGCGCGAGCGGGCCGCCGAGCTGGAGCGACGGCTGCGCGTGGTGGAGAAGAAGATCCGGGACGCCGAGGAGTCCGATCGGCCCGATCCGGAGGCTCAGGCCCGCGCCGAGCAGTTCATCGCCCGCGCCGAGCAGTTCGAGAAGCAGGCCGCCAAGGCCGAGGCGGCCGGTCGTGCCAAGGAGGCCGAGCAGGCTCGGGCCAGCGCCGCGCAGTGGCGGGACTGGGCGCAGACGGCGACCCAGGCGGTCAGCAAGAAGCGCTAGGAGCGGCTCAGTCGGGGCTTGATGCGCTGAGCCCGCTGCGCAAAGCCTCCGTGCCTCCGGCTTTGCTTGCGACTCAGTCGGGGTGGGTGGCCGCGTGGAGTTTGCGGCCGCGCCGGCGATAACCCCAGACGAGGTAGGCCACCAGGGCGCCCATCGCGGCGCCGGCGATCGCGCCCCACAGGCTCGCGCCGCGGAATGCGGGCGCGTCGACGTCCATGACCCGCTCTCCGGCGTGCGCGGCGTTGCCGGTGCCCAGCACCACGGCCAGGGTCAGCAGGTTCGGCACCGCGGCCACCGCCGCGCCGATCAGGCAGGCGATGGTGGGCACGTTGTTCCAGCGCCGCCGCCACAGGATCGCGAACACCACCAGCACGATCGGCACCACGGTGCAGACGAACCCGATGGTCAGCCCGATCCCGACGCCGCCGCTGAACGAGCCGCCGACGCGGTGCCCGATCTGCTGGGCCCACCAGCGCGGCAGGAACGCCGCGCCCAGGAAGTACGCGCCGATCAGCAGCGCCACCGTGATCAGAATCAGCGCGCCCTTGCGCAGCCAGGACTGCGCCCGGTCACCCGGGCCGGGGGTTTGCTCCGCGTTCGTCATACGGCGAGCTTATTTGCCGTCGTCGTCATCCGGGTCGATTGACTCCAGCAAAGTTCTGCCCTGCTCGGCGGCGGCTTGCGCACGACGGTGCTCCTCGTCGGCCATCTGCGCCGCGGTGCGCGACCACACCACCCGGATCCAGTGGAAGGTGAGCAGCAGGATCGCGAACCAGGTGACATAGAGCCCGATGGCGGGCCCCGGCAGGCCGGCGGCCGCGGTCTGACGGCTCCACACCGCGAACATGCCCAGCGGGCAGGCGATCGCCGAACCGGCCACCGCGACCCAGGCCACCCCCCAGCGCCGGGTCAGCAGCGCCAGCATGGAGAACCCGATGCCGAACACCAGCACCAACCAGCAGAACACCCGGTGCGGCAGCGCGGCGTGGATCGCCTGTGCCTTCTCGTTATAGGCCAGGATGTCGACGCCGCGGGCGTCGCCGGCCTGTGGCAGCAGCAGCATCCCGATGAGCAGCACGAACACCAGCACCGCGACGATGACGGCCCGCATGCCCGGGTCGATCTCGCGGGCCACCCGGCGCTCGGCGTCCTTCAGTTCGCTGCGGAACTCGTCGAACCCGTTCTCGCCGCCGCTCATCTAGGAACACCCGCTTCCGCAGCTCGACAGCGCCGGTTGCGGCGCGGGCCGGCCCAGCCCCGGCATGCCCAGGCCGACGCGTTTCACTCCTGTCACCGGCCGCTGGCCGGCCTCGTGCGCGTCGCCGGCGCGGGTGCGACGGTGACTCAGCACGCCGCCGTCGGCGACCAGATGGTGCGGCGCGGCCGCGGTCACCTGCGCAGTCACGATGTCGCCGGGCCGGATGCCGTCGACGTCGCCGGGCGCGAAGTGCACCAGCCGGCCGTCCCGGGCGCGGCCGGTCAGCCGGGCGGTGGCGGTGTCCTTGCGGCCCTCCCCGGCGGCCACCAGCAGCTCCACCGTCCGCCCGACCTGCTCGGCGTTGCCCGCCATGCAGATCCGTTCCTGCAGTTCGATCAACCGGCCATAGCGCTCCTTGACCACTTCGGGCGGAACCTGGTCGGCCAGCGTGGCAGCCGGGGTGCCGGGGCGCTTGGAGTACTGGAAGGTGAACGCGCTGGCGAACCGGGCCCGCTCGACGACATCGAGGGTGGCCTGGAAGTCCTCCTCGGTCTCACCCGGGAAGCCGACGATGAGGTCGGTTGTGATCGCCGCGTGCGGCATCTTCTCGCGCACCCGGTCGATGATGCCCAGGAACTTCTCGGCGCGGTAGGACCGCCGCATGGCCTTGAGGATCCGGTCGGAGCCGGACTGCAGCGGCATGTGCAACTGCGGGCAGATGTTGGGAGTCGCGGCCATCGCGTCGATGACGTCGTCGGTGAACTCGGCCGGATGCGGCGAGGTGAACCGCACCCGCTCCAGGCCGTCGATGTTCCCGCAGGCGCGCAGCAGTTTCGCGAACGCCCCACGGTCCCGCGGGAGCTCGGGGTCGGCGAAGGACACGCCGTAAGCGTTGACGTTCTGCCCGAGCAGCGTCACCTCCAGCACGCCCTGGTCGACCAGCGCCTGCACCTCGGCCAGGATGTCGCCGGGGCGACGGTCGACTTCCTTGCCGCGCAGCGACGGCACGATGCAGAACGTGCAGGTGTTGTTGCAGCCCACCGAGATCGACACCCACGCGGCGTACGAGGACTCCCGGGCCGCCGGCAGATCCGACGGGAACTCCTCCAGCGCGTCGATGATCTCGACCTGCGCGGCGCGATTGTGCCGCGCCCGGTCCAGCAGCGCCGGCAGAGACCCGATGTTGTGCGTGCCGAACACCACGTCGACCCAGGGCGCGCGGTCCAGCACGCTCGCCCGGTCCTTCTGCGCCAGGCACCCGCCGACGGCGATCTGCATGCCCGGATCGGCCTGCTTGCGCGGGGCCAGGTGGCTGAGGTTGCCGTAGAGCTTGTTGTCCGCGTTTTCCCGGACCGCGCAGGTGTTGAACACCACCACGTCGGCGTCGTCGCCGTCGGCCGCGCGCCGGTAGCCGGCGTCCTCGAGCAGCCCGGACAACCGCTCGGAGTCGTGCACGTTCATCTGACAGCCGTAGGTGCGGACCTGGTAGGTGCGTGGGGCCGCTGAAGTCACCCGTCCATGTTACGGAGACTGCGGTAAGGGTAAAAATCGCCGCATACGCCGCGAAATCCGCCGGAGTCCTGGGTAGGGTCCTGCGCATGGAGGACAACGGCGCCGTTCCGATGATCTCTATCCGGGGCGTGAACAAGCATTTCGGGGACCTGCACGTCCTCAAGGACATCAACCTGGACATCGGCCGCGGCGAGGTCGTGGTGGTGCTGGGTCCGTCGGGCTCCGGGAAATCCACCCTGTGCCGGACCATCAACCGGTTGGAAACCATCGACTCCGGCTCCATCGCGATCGACGGCGTGGAACTGCCCGAAGAGGGCAAAAAACTCGCGCAACTGCGCTCGGACGTCGGGATGGTCTTCCAGTCGTTCAACCTGTTCGCGCACAAGACGATCGTGGACAACGTCACGCTCGCCCCGATCAAGGTGCGCGGCGTGGACAAGGCCACCGCCCGCAAGAAGGCGATGGAGCTGCTGGAGCGGGTCGGGGTGGCCAACCAGGCCGACAAGTACCCGGCGCAGCTTTCCGGCGGCCAGCAGCAGCGGGTGGCGATCGCCCGATCGCTGGCGATGACGCCGAAGGCGATCCTGTTCGACGAGCCGACCAGCGCCCTGGACCCGGAGATGGTCAACGAGGTGCTCGGTGTGATGACGTCGCTGGCGTCCGAGGGCATGACGATGGTGGTGGTGACCCACGAGATGGGCTTCGCCCGCCGCGCCGCCAACCGGGTGGTGTTCATGGCAGACGGCGCGGTGGTCGAAGACGCCGCGCCGGATGAGTTCTTCTCCAATCCCAGCTCCGCGCGGGCCCGGGACTTCCTCGGCAAGATCCTCAACCACTAGCGCGGGAGGGAGCATGTCCATGGCGTCTCGCCCGGCGCGCCTGCTCGCGCTAGTGCTGCTCGCGGTGCTGGTCCCCCTCGGGCTGGCGTCGTGCTCCAGCGGCGGCGGCAACATGATCACCGTCGGCACCAAATTCGACCAACCGGGCCTGGCCGCGAAGCTGCCCGACGGCTCACTGGCCGGGTTCGACGTCGACGTGGCCACCTACGTGGCCGGGGAACTCGGCTACTCCCCCGACCAGATCGACTGGAAGGAAGCGCCGTCGGCGCAGCGCGAGACGCTGATCCAGAACGGCCAGGTCGACTACATCGTCGCCACCTATTCGATCACCGACGCCCGGAAGCAGAAGGTGGCCTTCGCCGGGCCGTACCTGGTCACCGGGCAGGGTCTGCTGGTCCGCGCCGACAACACCGACATCACCGGCCCGGACTCGCTGCAGAACAACAAGAAACTCTGCTCGGTCACCGGATCGACTCCGGCGCAACGGATCAAGGACAAGTACCCGGGCGTGCAGTCGCAGTCCTACGACACGTACTCGGCGTGTCTGGAGGCGCTGCGCAACGGAATCCTGGACGCGTTGAGCACCGACGAGGTGATCCTGGCCGGTTACGCCGCCCAGTACCCCGGCGAGTTCAAGCTCGTCGGCGAGCCGTTCTCGGTGGAGAACTACGGCATCGGCCTGCACAAGGAGGACCTCGAGCTGCGCGAGAAGATCAACGCGGCGATCGAGAAGATGATCAGCACCGGCGCCTGGCAGCAGGCCTTTGAGCGCAACCTCGGCCCGGCCGGCATGCCGGTGCCCGCCGCGCCGGAGGTGGACCGGTACAGCAGCGTCGACGCCGTCGCGGCCGTCGACCTGTGGGGCCAGTACGGCGGAAAGATCCTGCGGGCGTTCTGGGTGACCATCCAGCTGGCGGTGTTCTCCGCGATCGGCGCGTTGGTCATCGGCACCGTGCTGGCGGCGATGCGTTTGTCCCCGGTGCCGGTGCTGTCCTGGCTGGGCACCGCCTACGTCAACATCGTGCGCAACACCCCGCTGACCCTGATCCTGTTGTTCTGCTCCTTCGGGTTGGCTCAGACCATGGGCGTAACCCTGGCCCACTCGGATTCGCCAACCTTCGTGGTGGACAGCAACTTCCGCCTCGCGGTGCTCGGATTGAGCGTCTACACCGCGGCTTTCGTGTGCGAGACCCTGCGCTCGGGCATCAACACCATCCCGCTCGGCCAGGCGGAGGCGGCCCGGTCCCTGGGCCTGACCTTCAGCCAGAACCTGCGATTGATCTTGTTGCCGCAGGCGTTTCGCGCGGTGCTGGTGCCGCTGGGTTCGGTGCTCATCGCGTTGGTGAAGAACACCACCATCGCCTCGGCGATCGGGGTGGCCGAGGCCGCGCTGCTGATGAAGGAGATGATCGAGAACACCGCGATGCTGCTGGTGGTCGGCTCGATCTTCGCCGTTGGGTTCATCATCCTGACGCTGCCGTTGGGGTTGTTATTCGGCAAACTCGGCAACCGATGGGCGGTGCTGCGATGAGCGAGCGACGTTTTTCCGCGAGCGAACTCGCAGCGGGAGGGCAGAGCCGATGAGCGGTTCGGTCCTGTTCGACGCCCCCGGGCCCCGCGCTCGCAAGCGCAACCGGTTGATTTCGCTGGCGGTGCTGGTCGTCGCGGTCGGCGTGGTGTCGGGGGTGCTGTCGCGGCTGTCCGACAAGGGTCAGTTGGCCGCTGCCAAGTGGGAACCCTTCCTGACCGCCGACCTGTGGCAGACCTACGTGTGGCCCGGCGTCCAGGGCACCCTGAGCGCGGCCGCGTTGTCGGTGGTGCTGGCCGGCATCCTCGGCGTCGCGCTCGGTGTGGCGCGGATGTCGCCGAATTCCTGGCTTCGCCGGCCGGCCGCGGTAATCGTCGAGTTCTTCCGCGCGGTGCCGGTGCTGATCATGATGATCTTCGCCTACTTCCTGTTCGCGCTGTACGACGTGTTCCCGTCCAAGCAGCTGGCGCTGGCCGGCGTGGTCACCGGCCTGACGCTCTACAACGGCGCGGTGATCGCCGAGATCATCCGCACCGGGGTGCGCTCACTGCCGCGCGGCCAGACCGAGGCGGCCTCCTCGCTGGGCCTGAGCTGGTGGCAGACCACCCGGATCATCCAGCTGCCGCAGGCCATCGCCTCGATGCTGCCGGTGCTGATCTCCCAGCTGGTGGTGGTGCTCAAGGACACCGCGATCGGCTACCAGATCACCTTCATGGAGATGGTCCGCCAGGGCACCGTGATCGGCTCCAACTACGGCAACTACCTGCCGGCGCTGTTCGTCATCGCGGTGCTGATGATCGCGGCGAACTTCGGGCTGTCCGCGCTGGCGGTGTGGATCGAGAGACGGATGCGGCGATCCAAACGGGCGCCGGAGCCGCTGGACGCCGAGTCGATGGACGCCGGGGACTGACCGCTGATGGCCGGCGGCGATCCGGGGCGCACGCAGACGCTGGATGAGTCGCTGCTCGTCGACCCGGAGTCCGACGACCGGCCGGTTCGGGATTTCCTGCGCTCCTCCCCCGGGCGCATCGCGCTGATCGCCGTCGTGCTGATCGGGGCACTGCTGCTGGTGGGCGCCGCGGCGTCGAAGACGACGTTCGACCGGCAGGGCCGGTTGGAGACGCTGAGGTCCCACACCGAGCCGCTGGCGCACGCTTCCCAAGCCATCTATGTGGCGCTGTCGGAGGCCAACACCGCCGCCGCGACCGCGTTCCTGAGCGGCGGCGTCGAATCGCCTGCGGTGCGGGCTCGCTACGACAAGGCGATCGGGTCGGCGACGGCGAGTCTGATCACCGCCGCGAACGGGGTGTCGATCGATGACGGCGAATCGCTGCGGCTGCTCACCGATATCTCCAATCAGCTCGCCGTGTACACCGGCGTCGCGGCCACCGCGCGGGCCAACAACCGCTCCGGATGGCCGATCGGGGTCGGCTACCTGTCGGAATCCTCGTCGATGATGACCGACGGCATCCTGCCCGACGCCCAGGAGTTGCACCGGATTCAATCCGAGCAGGTGCTGGCCTCCGACGGTTCCGCGGGTGTGGCGCCCGCCGCGGTGCTGGCCGCAATCGCGGTGCTGGCGTTGCTGATCGGCGCGCAGGTCTACCTGGCCCGGCTCAGCCGACGCCGGTTCAATCCCGGGCTGGTGGCCGCCACGGCGCTGGTGGGCGCCCTGGTGCTCTGGCTGGTGGTGGCCGGGACGCTGTCGGCGCGTTCGGCGGCCGGCGCCCGCTCCGACGGCGGGGAACCGCTGGGTGAGGCGGTGTCGGCGCGGATTCTGGTGCAGCAGGCCCGCGCGCAGGAGATCCTCGGGCTGCTCAACCGCGGCGCCGGGGATGACCCCGACCGGGGATTCGACACCCTCACCGACGAGTTGGCGCAGCGGTTGGCGCAGCGTCCCGCCGAGGGCGCCGCCGACGCGCTGGACGCCTGGGTGCGCGCCAACCACCGGATGCGCGAACTACTCGCCGACGGTGACTACCCGGCGGCGGTGGCGGTGGCCCGCGATGACGCCCCGGGCGACGCGGCGCCCGCGTTCACCCGGCTCGACACCGCGCTGCGCGATCAGGTCGCCGAGTTGCGGGCCCGCCAGCACGACGGCATCACGCACGCCTACACCGCGCTGGACGGGTTGCCGTTCGGCGCCGCGGCCATCGGCATCCTGGCGGCGCTCGCGGTCGCCGGCGGGGTGGGCCCACGACTGAGCGAGTACCACTGATGCGCGCCCTGTCCGTCGTGGCCGCGGCGGTGCTGCTGGCCGGGTGTTCATCGGCGCCTCCGCTCCCGGACACGCCGGTGTCGCGGACCACGCTGCCGCTGCCCGCCGGCGCGGAATTCGTCGACTCCGCGCCCGGCGAGGCGGCCGAGGCGTGCGACGCCACCGCCAGCCTGCGCCCCGCCGCCCCGGAGGGCCCGACCATCGACGCGATCCGGGCGCGCGGCCGGTTGGTCGCGGGCGTGGATCAGAGCACCAACCTGTTCAGCTTCCGCGACCCGCGTTCCGGGGAACTGCAGGGCTTCGACGTCGACATCGCCCGGGAGGTCGCCCGCGAGGTGCTCGGCGACCCGAACAAGGTGGACTTCCGGCTGATCGCCGAGCCGGACCGGATCACCGCGGTGGAACGCGGCGAGATCGACATCCTCGTCAAGGCCACCACCATCACCTGCCCGCGCGCCGAGCGGATCGCGTTCTCCAGCGTGTATTTCACCGCGCAGCAACGACTGTTGGTTCCCCAGGGCTCCGGCGTCGACGGGCCCGACGACCTGGCCAGCCGGGTCGTGTGCTCCGGGCTGGACACCACGTCGATGGCCACCGTCGCGCGGGTGGCGCCGGAGGCGAAGCTGCTGGGCGTGCAGAACTGGGACGACTGCCTGGTGGCGTTGCAGCAGGGGCAGGCCGACGCGGTCAGCACCGATGACTCAATCCTGGCCGGGATGGCCGCCCAGGACCCTAATCTGGAGATTGTCGGCCCCAGCCTGGAGGCCGAACCGTACGGGGTCGGCGTGAACAAGTCGCAGGAGGATCTGGTGCGCGCGGTCAATGCCAGCCTGGAGCGCATCCGCGCGGACGGGACCTGGATGCGGTTCTACAACCGGTGGCTGTCGGTGCTCGGCCCGCTCGCCGCGCCCCCGGCCGCTAAGTACCGGGACTGAGTCGTGGCCGGCGAGGAGGGCACCCGCGCGGTTCTGGTCACCGGCGCCGAGCCGGGGTCCGAGCCGGTGTCGGTTCCCACCAAGGTCGAGTTGACCCGGCCCCGGTTGCGCGCCGGGCGGCGGCTCATCGGCGACGGACTGGTCGAGATCCCGATCCGGGAGGACATCGCGCCGGCCAGCGCGATCCTGGCGAATCCGGTGCTGCCGGAAGCCAAAAGGGACTGCCCGGGTTGCGGGAAACCCGTCGGCCGCGGTTCCGGTGGCAAACCCGGCGCCAGCGAGGGCATCTGCGGCCACTGCGGCGCGTTGTTCTCGTTCACCCCGCAGTTGGAGTCCGGCGATCTGGTGGCCGGGCAGTACGACGTGCAGGGCTGCATCGCGCACGGCGGTGTGGGCTGGATCTATCTGGCGCTGGACCGCAATGTCAGCGACCGGTGGGTGGTGCTCAAGGGGCTCTTGCAGCCCGGCGGTGAGCAGGCCCAGGCCATCGCGGTGGCCGAGCGGCAGTTCCTGGCAATGGCCAATCATCCGGGCATCGTGAAGATCTACAACTTCGTCGAGCACCCCGGGTTCGACGGCGCGCCGATCGGCTACATCGTGATGGAGTACCTGGGCGGGCAGACGCTACAGGAGATGCTCGCATCGGCGAAGATGCCGGTCGAGCAGGCGCTGGCGTACCTGTTGGAGGTGATCCCGGCGCTGGCGTACCTGCATTCGCTGGGGCTGATCTACAACGACCTCAAACCCGACAACATCATGCTCACCGAAGACAATATCGAGCTGATCGACATGGGCGCGGTGTCCGGGGTCGGAGATTTCGGATACATCTACGGCACGAAGGGATTTCAGGCCCCGGAGATCGTCAAGACCGGCCCGACGGTCGCCACCGACATCTACACGGTCGGCCGCACGCTGGCGAAGCTGACGGTGGATCTGTCCGACCCGAAGTACGCCGAATCGCTGCCCACCCCGGAGCAGGAGCCGCTGTTCGAACGTTACGAGTCGTTCTACCGGCTGCTGCTGCGCGCGACGAATCCTCGTCCGGCGCACCGGTTCTCCTCCGCCGAGGAAATGGCCACCCAGTGCAAGGGCGTGCTGCGCGAGATCCTCGCCGACCAGACCGGCGTCCCGCACCCGGGCGCTTCGGAGCTGTTCAGCCCGCCGCGGCGCACCTTCGGGGCGACGCTGGCGCTGACGCCCACCGACGTGCTGACCGACGGTCGCCGGCATGAGGCCCGCCTGACGGTCGACGACATCACCGCGGCGCTGCCCAAACCACTGGCCACCGAGGACCCGGACGTCGACTGGCGCTACGACTGGGAGGACGCGCTGGAGGCCCTCGACGCCGGGAACCTGAAATCCGCGCGGGCTTGCTTCGAGCGGGTGGTGGCCGCGCTGCCCGGCGAGGCCGCGCCGAAACTCGCCTCGGCCGCCACCGCCGAGTTGACGCTCGAGGACGGTCCGGCCGCCGGGGCCGCCACCGAGCCGCGAAGCTCGGCCGAGCGGCACTACCGCACGCTGTGGCGCACCGACCGGGCCATGGTCAGCGCGGCGTTCGGGCTGGCCCGGATGTTGGTGGCCCGCGGTGAGCGACGGGATGCCATCGAGGTGCTCGACCAGGTGCCGGTGACCTCTCGCCACCACGCCGAAGCGCAGTTGACCGCGGTGCTGATCCTGCTCGGCGACCGCGACGCCGCCGGGTTGACCGAGGCCGACCTGCGCGACGCCGCGTCCCGGGTGAGCTTGTTGTCAGAGACCGATCCGCGGGTGCCACAGATCCGGGCGTTGACGCTGGGCGCCGCGCTGGACTGGCTGCGCGCCGGCGGGCAGCCCGGCGACCAGCCGCTGCTGGACCGGCCGTTCGACCAGGCCGGGTTGCGCGCCGGGATCGAGGACACGCTGCGCGAGCTGGCCCGGCACTCGCCCCGCCAGCGGCACCGCTACAACCTGGTCGATCTGGCGAACACCTTGCGTTCGCCGAGCTGGATGTGAGCCCCGGGGCTACACCCGCCGGCGCTCCCGCTCGCCCTGTAGCGCCACTTTGACCACGTCGAACGCCATGCCCTGGCTGTAGCCGCGGCGGGCCAGCATGCCGACAAGCTGGCGCAGGATCTTCTGGTCGTCGCCGTCGTCGAGGCGTTCCCGGCGCAGTTTGGCCGCCACCAGTTCTTCGGCGCGGCGGCGCTCGCTGTCGGCGTCCACGCCGGCCAGCGCGGCGTCGATGAGCTCGGCGTCGACACCCTTGTTGCGCAGTTCGACGGCCAGCGCGCGTTTGCCCTTACCGGCGTTGAGCTGCCGGGAGCGCACCCATTCGGCGGCGAACTCGGCGTCGTTGATCAGCCCGGCCCGGGTCAGCCGGCCCAGCACGGTCTCGATCACCTCGCCGGCATAGCCGCGCCGGGTCAGCCGGTCGGTCAGCTCCGCGCGGGTGCGAGCCCGCACGCCGAGCAGGCGGACGCAGGCCTCCTGGGCCTGCGCCACCCGCTTGGCGGGGTCGGCGGGGTCGACGGGCCCGTCGGACTCGTCGACCCCGGGGGGCTCAGAAGTCGACGGGCGCCGGGACCGGGTCATCGGTCAACTCGTCGCCCAGCACCGCCCCGATGCCGAGCTTCTCCTTGATCTTCTTCTCGATCTCGTCGGCGATCTCCGGGTTGGCCAGCAGGTAGTTGCGGGCGTTCTCCTTGCCCTGGCCCAGCTGCTCGCCCTCGTAGGTGTACCAGGAGCCGGACTTGCGGATGAAGCCCTGATCCACACCCATGTCGATCAGCGAGCCCTCCTTGGAGATACCCTTGCCGTACAGGATGTCGAACTCGGCCTGCTTGAACGGCGGCGAAACCTTGTTCTTGACGACCTTGACCCGGGTGCGGTTGCCGACCGCGTCGGTGCCGTCCTTGAGGGTCTCGATCCGCCGGACGTCCATCCGCACCGAAGCGTAGAACTTCAGCGCCTTTCCGCCGGTGGTCGTTTCGGGCGAGCCAAACATGACTCCGATCTTTTCCCGGAGCTGGTTGATGAAGATGGCGGTGGTGCCCGAATTGTTCAGCGCGCCGGTCATTTTCCGCAGCGCCTGGCTCATCAGGCGGGCCTGCAGGCCGACGTGGCTGTCGCCCATCTCACCCTCGATCTCGGCGCGCGGCACCAGGGCGGCCACCGAGTCGATGACCAGGATGTCCAGCGCGCCGGAGCGGATCAGCATGTCGGCGATCTCCAGCGCCTGCTCACCGGTGTCGGGCTGGGAGACCAGCAGCGCGTCGGTGTCCACGCCGAGGGCACGGGCGTACTCCGGGTCCAGCGCGTGCTCGGCGTCGATGAAGGCCGCGATGCCGCCGGCGGCCTGGGCGTTGGCCACCGCGTGCAGCGCGACGGTGGTCTTACCCGAGGATTCCGGGCCGTAGATCTCAACGACGCGGCCGCGCGGCAGACCGCCGATGCCCAGCGCCACGTCCAGCGCGATCGACCCGGTCGGGATCACGGAGATGGGCTGGCGCGATTCCTCACCGAGGCGCATCACCGAGCCTTTGCCGAAGTTCTTCTCGATCTGCGCCATCGCCAGTTCGAGAGCTTTCCCGCGATCGGGAGCCTGTTGCGCCATGTCTGCCTCTTTCGGATGTTCGTGATCGGTGACCGATTGCCGGCCGGTTGGCTGTCAAGTTAGACCCGGGGTCCGACAATTCCGTTCCACCGAACTGCGCACCACTTTAACGAACAGATGTTCGACCGCAAGCGAACACGCCGCAGCGTGTCAGATCGGATCAGCTCACCACTGCTCGCGCGGCACGTCGAAGTCCGCGCACAACGCCCGCCACACGTCGCGGGGCTCCACCCCGTCCTCGATGGCCTGCGCCGCGGTCCGGCCGCCGACCGAGCTCAGCACATGATCGACCAGCATCGACGCTCCCCGCGCCGCGCCGAACCGGCCGGTGACAAGCTCGTGGAATTCGGTCAGCCGCACGCCGCCAACCTACCGGGTTCGCTAAACCGCCACCGCGATCGGCAACGACACCACCGGACTCGGCCCCAGCGACGTCTGGCTGGACGGGTCGGTCAGGGTGACGTCGACCGCGCCGACGCCCGCGCGCACGGCGAACTCCTGCTCGACGTCCAGCCGCAGCCGCAGCGAGTAGGTGACGATCTGGCCACCGGCCAGGGTGAACGGCGCCACCAGCGTCCGCCCCAGGAAGTCCGTGCCGCCGGCCTCGACGTTGTACTCCACCGGCGCCCAGGTGAGTTTCTCCAGGTTCAGCATCGACACCTCACCGGCCGGCATCAGCTGCTGTGGATGCGCGCTGCACCGGCAGTGCCCCAGCGACACCACCAGCCCCAGGTTCGTCACGTCGATCGTCGAGGCGTTGGACAGCGTGACGTCGAACAGGATCGGCGGGCCACCCGGCTCCACGGTGACCCCGCCCAGCGCGGAGATCGTCACGTCGATCCCGGCGGCCTTGCCCGCCACCATGGCGTTCGGCGCGGGCGCAGCCGGGGTGCTCGCCGTCGTGCTGGTGGCACGGGTGGGAAACGACGGCGCCGCCGTCGGATCCGGGTCGGTGGCGCAGCCGGCCAGCGCCAGCCCCGCCGCGACAAAGGCCGCCGCCCAACCGCCGACCTTCATCGCTCCCCCACGGCCGCGTGACACACATCCACCGGGTCGACGACCTCGGCAGCGGTCGCGCCGGCCGCCACCGCCGCCGCCGTGAATCGCGGATCGCCGAGCACCTCTGCCGCCGTGTCGGCCAGCGCGGGCCCGGTCAGCGGGCGGACCAGCCGGGCGCTGCCCTGGCGTTGCGCGCGGTTGGCGATCTCCCACTGGTCCCCGCCGCCGGGAACCAGCACCATCGGCGTCCCGGTCAGCAGGCCCTTGGCGACGATGCCGTGCCCGCTGCCGCAGATCAGCAGGTCCGCCCGGGTCAGCAGCTCGTCCTGGCGGCCCAGTCCGGCCACCGCCCACGGCGGCAGTTCCAGGTCCGGCCCGGACAGTCGGGAGATGGCCAGCCGGACCCCGTCGGGCAGGGTTTGTCCGGGAATCAACGCCGCGAGCGCCAGCTCGGCGAGCCCGGCCGCGCCGGTGATTGCGGTGGACGGCGCCACCACCACCAGCGGGCCGTCCCCGGGCGGCGGGCGCAGCAGCTCCCCGGTCGGCTCGAAGTGCAGCGGACCGACCAGCACCGCCTCTTCCGGCCAGTCCGGGCGCGGCACTTCCAGCGCCGGCAGGGTGGCGATCAGTCGGCGCGCCGGGCCGGGGCCGTCCGCCGGCAGCCCGATCCCGACCCGCGCCGCGCCGCGCTGCCGTTCCCCGAGGCGCAGTGAGCGAGCGGTCAGCGAACGCATCACCGCGTCGCGCAGCCGCCCGCGCACCCCGGTTCCGGGCGCCAGCCCGCTGCCCAGCGGCGGCAGGCCTCGCGACGGCCGGTACAGCGGGTGCGGGTTGAGTTCGGCCCACGGCAACCCCAGCAGGTCGGCGGCCATCCCACCGCACACCGTGATCACGTCGGCGACCACCAGCTGCGGGGCGAGCCCGTCGAGGACCGGCGCGTTGAGCACCGCCATGCGGGCCGCGCGCCGGGTGAGCTTGGCCCCCGCGTCGGCGTCGTCATCGTCGTCGGCGGCGTCCAGTCCGAGCAGTTCCACCGCCTCGACCCCAGCAGCGGCCGCGGTGTCCAGCCAGCGCCGCCCGGTCAGCAGCACGGGAGAGTCACCGGCGTCGCGCAGCCGCAGGCACAGCGCGAGCGCCGGCAGCACATGTCCCGGCTCGGGACCGGCGACCACCGCGACTCTGATAGGGCTACCCGCGCGCACGGTCTCACCCTAGGGTGGGACGCATGACCGAAGACCTTGGCCTCACCGAACGCGCCGCCAATATCGCTGTGGTGGACCTGTTCCTGAACTCACTGCGGGACAAGGACACCGAGACCGCCGCCAAACTCGTCGACGACAACATCGTCTACGAGAACGTCGGATTCTCCCGGCTGCGCGGCGCGCAAAAGGTGCTGAAGGTCTTCGACCTGGCGCAGCGGCCCAGCTTCGGATTCGACGTGGTGACCCATCGCAGCGCCGCCGACGGCCCGGTGGTGCTCAATGAGCGCACCGACCTGCTGCGGTTCGGCCGATTCCAGACCACCTTCTGGGTGTGCGGGGTGTTCGAGGTGCACGACGGCAAGATCACGCTATGGCGGGACTACTTCGACAACGTCAACTTCCTCAAGGGCGCGGCACGCGGCCTGGCCGGCACGGTGTTCCCGGCGCTGCGGCCCAGCCTGTAAGCAGGTGGACGCGAACGTCACGGTGGTCGACCGCGCGCTGGCCGCGCTGCCGCGCCGGGATCTGGCCACCCTGTCGGAGCTGTTCGACGACGGCATCGTCTATCAGAACGTCGGCACCCCGGCGCTGCGTGGGAAACGCGTCACCCTGCGACTGTTCGGTTTCATGTTCGCCCCCGGACGGGAGCTCGACGTCCGGGTGCACCGCAGCGCGGCGGACGGCGCCGCGGTGCTCAATGAGCGCACCGACCTGCTGCGCATCGGGCCGCTGCACCTGGTGTTCTGGGCCTACGGGGTGTTCGAGGTGCGCGACGGCAGGATCACCCTGTGGCGGGACTACTGGAGCTTCCAGAACATGGCGATGGCCCTGGCGCGCGGGCTGATCGGCGTCGTCATACCGTCACGCCGGCCCCGTTTGGATCGCTGATCAGGCCCGGCGCAGCTGGCCGAGCTGCTCGAAGGCGTCGGCCCAGCCGAGCATCTTGTCGGTGGCGCTGGTGAGCTCACCCCGGTAGCGCTGCGCCGACATCGGCGACACCGCCGCGGCGCTGGGCCCGGTGTTCCCCGAGGACACCAGATGCGCGGCCGCGGTCACCATCTCGTTGTACTGCCGCACCCCGGCGCCCAGCTGCGCGGTGTAGGCGTTGATGGTCGGCGCCAGGTAGCCGCGGCTGTCCGGGCTGGCGGTGGCGGCCTTCTCCATCGACACCACTTCGGCGGCGGTCGCCGCCATCGCCAGCGAGGCCTGGTTGGCCGCGGCGGTCAGGCCCCGGAGTTCCTCCTCGGGCAGCAGCTGCGTCCGCTCGATCACCCCGAGCAGGGAGAACAGCCCGCGCTCGGAGGCGCCCAGGGCGTACATGGCCGGCCGGGCCGCGGAACCGTGCGGCGGCAGCTTGCGACTGTTGGCCGGGCGCGGATCCGGCAGCGGGGTGGCGCGCAGGCGGCGGTACCGCAGCATCGCCAGGGTCGCGGGGAACGCCGCGCCGGCGGCCATGGCCCCGGGAATGATCAGCGCCCACGCCGGAATCTCCCAGACCGCCAGCAGCGCGGTGATGCCGACCAGGCCCAACGTCGCGGCGATGAAGAACAGACCAGTCCACAGCGCGTACTTGCGTTTGCGGACCTGACGGGCCCGGGGGTCCGCCGCCAGCCGCAACGTGTGCGCGGCGGTGTCGGCGGCCTCGCTGGCCGCGTCCATGCTGCGCTGCGCCAGAGCCTGCCAGGATCGCGACAGCGACCCACCCCCAGACGTCGACCCGCGCTTGGACATCACTGCCCCAACGGCTTCTCGGGTTGGGCGGCCTGCTCCGGGGCGGCCGGGACGGGATTGCCGCCGGCCGGCAGCGCCTCACCGCGCATGGAGGCGCGGATCTGCTCAAGCCGGCTGTGCCCGGCCATCTGCACGCTGGCCTGCTGGATCTCCATCATCCGGCCCTGCACCGAGTTCTGCGCGAGTTCGGCGGCGCCCATCGCGTCGGCGTAGCGCCGTTCGATCTTGTCGCGCACCTCTTCCAGGCTGGGGGTGCTGCCGGGGGCGGCGATCTCGCTCATCGACCGCAGCGACGCGCTGACCTGTTCCTGCATCTTGGCCTGCTCCAGCTGCGAGAGCAGCTTGGTGCGTTCGGCGATCCGCTGCTGCAACACCATGGCGTTCTGCTCGACGGCGCGCTTGGCCTGCGACGCCGCGCCGAGCGCCTGGTCGTGCAACGTCTTGAGGTCCTCGACGCTCTGCTCGGCGGTGACCAGCTGGGCGGCGAACGCCTCGGCCGCATTGGTGTACTCGGTGGCCTTCGCGGCGTCGCCGGCGGCAGCGGCCTGGTCGGCCAGCGTCAACGCCTGCCGGACGTTGACCTGCAACTTCTCGATGTCGGCGAGCTGGCGGTTGAGCCGCATCTCCAGCTGGCGCTGATTGCCGATCACCTGGGCGGCCTGCTGAGTGAGGGCCTGGTGCTGCCGCTGGGCTTCTTCGATGGCCTGCTGGATCTGCACCTTGGGGTCGGCGTGCTCGTCGATCTTGGCGTTGAACAGCGCCATCAGGTAGCGCCACGCCTTGCTGAACGGGTTGGCCATCGGTTCGCTCCGCCTTTGTCGTCGGTTTCCGTCGTCAGTGTCACTGCGGCGCGCCGGGAATTCGGTCCCCGGCGGCTCGGATGCGCTCGTGGTTCTCAACACTATCCGCGCGGGGCCGAAATCGGCCAATGTCCGCGCCGGATCGCGCACGCGTCCTTGGGGTCAGGCCACCGCCAGCGCGGTGACCGGTGGGATGACCACCTTGGTGGCGTGGTCGATGTGCGGGGCGCCGACGCGCTCACTGTGGTTCATCCGATGCCCGGCGTTGATCAGGATCCGTGACAGCGGCACATCCAAGGCGCCGCAGATCGCGCCGAGCAGCTCGCTGGAGGCTTCCTTGCGGCCACGCTCCACCTCGGACAGGTAACCCAGGCTCACCCGCGCCGAATCGGACACCTCGCGCAGCGTCCGTCCCTGCGTGGTCCGGGCGCGGCGCAGTTCATCGCCGATCACCTCGCGCAGCAGAGCCGTCATACGGGTTCTCCTTCGTCGATCGGTTAGCTCGATTCAGACATTCAACGTCACGTGTCGACCGTTTGGTTCCCGCCGCGCAGGGCGGACACCAGGTAATCCAGCCCGGTGACGACGGTCAGCACGATCGCCGCCCACATCACCACCCAGGCCGTGGTGTGCCAGACCGGCGGCCAGTCGTACAGCGGCAGGATGAACAGACCGATGGCCACCGCCTGGACCAGCGTCTTCAGCTTCCCGCCGCGGCTGGCCGGGATGACCCCACGGCGCAGCACCGCCAGCCGCAGCAGTGTGACGCCGATCTCCCGGACCAGGATGACCACGGTGACCCACCACGGCAGATCCCCGAGCATCGACAGGCCGATCAGCGCCGCGCCGATGAGCATCTTGTCGGCGATCGGGTCGGCCAGCTTCCCGAATTCGGTGACCATGCCGTAGTTGCGGGCGATCCGGCCGTCGATGTGGTCGGTGGTGATCGCGACGGTGAAGATGGCGAACGCGATGATTCGGAACGTGTCATCGTGGCCGTCGTCGACGAACAGGGACAGCAGGAACACCGGGACCAACACCAGGCGCACGCCGGTCAGGAAATTGGCGACATTGAGCACCCTCGCTTGCGGCGCCGGCTGTCCGGCGGGAGGAAGCCCCGACACGGCCACAGGATAGCTGGTTGGCGCGCCTGCCCCGCACGCCCTACTGTGCATCCGTGGATGCGCACGGCGGGCAGCAGGTCGAGATTCTCGACGTCCGGCGCGCCCGCACCTCCGATGTGCCGGCCATCAAGCGGCTGATCGACATTTACGCGGGCAAGATCCTGCTGGAGAAGAACCTGGTCACCCTGTACGAATCGGTGCAGGAATTCTGGGTCGCCGAACTGGCCGGGGAGATCGTCGGCTGCGGCGCCCTGCACGTGCTGTGG